>JAIKWL010000043.1 GCA_024684815.1 Saccharofermentans sp.
AGTAGCAACCGTAGTGGATACTTTTGCAGATGAATCAGTAAACTGTATTGCAGACAGGATCGGTCCGACAATGCACATCGAAAGCATTATCGATGTCATGAATACATCAGCAGTTATACTGCCTGAGATATACATCCACCAGCCTAACGGCAAAACAGTTATAAGAGTACAAGGCGCGATGGTATAACAAAGGGCCTGACATACCTCCGTCTTTTTCATCCAGTAACAGTAGAAAGAAGCATTTGCCATAACCTTGTCTTTAAACTTCTGATATGATGTCTTTCTCTGGTTATATGCCTTAATGACCTCAATACCGTGAACATATTCAACAATGCTCGCATTCATGTCCTGTGTGATCTCAACAGACTTTTTGTAGTCTTCGGCATAGCTTGCCGCGATAAAGCCGAAGAACAACAGTCCAACAGGAACAGAGATAAGACAGATAAGTCCCATTCTCCAGTCAACTATCATAAGATATACCCATACGGCTATGGCTCCGATAATATTGGAAGTTAATTCAGGGATCATGTGCGCGATGGGTCTTTCCATGTGCTCGACTTCATCAACTATTATCTGCTTTAATTTTCCGCTTGATGTATCAATGATGGTACCCAAAGGCATTCTCGGAAGCTTGGCAAATATCTGCTTTCTTATCTCACCTAATAACGCAAAGGTTGCTTTATGACTTACGCTCAAACCTTGAGCATACAGAAAGCTCTTCAGGGCAAAACCTGCAAAAGCTGCAATAACATAGATCAGATAATAATTGAATACTTTATTACCTGATATAAAACCGGAAATAACCTTGGCAGCTGACACATATGGCACGATCCCTGATATGACACCTAATACCGCCAACACAACAGACAGTAACAACTTACCGTGTTCATGCTCAGCAATCTGCCAGATCCTCAGCATCGGATTCGACTTTTTCTCTTTCAAGTTAACAACACCTCCTAAACGTTAGTTTAGACTAACCTATTTGGCAAAAAAATATACCGTCCATTTCTTTGCGACGGTATATTTATAATCCCAGCAATTCCCTGTAACCGGCGATGCAAAAATCGCTGGCAATCTTTGTCTCACGAATATTGTCTTCTTCCGAGACTCCCTCCAGAAAAGCTTCAAACATTGAGTTTATGACCATCGAAGCACCAAGCCTGATGAAACGCTCAGAGATATTCTCAGGTCTTTTCATAAACTTTTTACTACTGTCCAGAAAGAGCATAGTATTTTTGCATTCTTCAGTAATCAGTTCATTAATAAAACTCTCATAACTAGATCCACCACTGCTCTTCAGAATAAGCATAAACACATCCTGTTCCGAATAAACATAGTGGATCAATGTTTCTATTGAACTATAAGACATATCAAACATGCGCATAACATCATCAACCGAGTTGATGTTTATATCACACATTTCCCGATATGACTCGTTGAAAACATTCAGTTTTTCGGATACAAGAGCTGCAAATAGATCATCCTTACTCTTAAAATGCGCATAGAAAGCACCATTTGTTACTCCGGCATCTTTGCAGATATTTCTTATAGAGGCATTTCGAAAACCGATTTCCTTAAAAGTCCTCATTGCACTTTTAAGGATGAGTTCGTGTGTTTTCTCGAAATCGTAAGACATTTGACATCCTTTCTGGCACACATTTATGACGGCGTAATATTACAGTGTAATTTTATTATTGTCAAGTCTGTTTTTCTAAGATTTCCAGTTAGCCTCAAGCAACTGAAAACGCAATAACCACCTGGCTTTCAGCCTAAGCTGCGCTGAGATAAACTATACGGAAACAAATTATGACTATTCTGAAAATTACGTTTCAAATTACTTGTCGGAAAATATGTTTTTTGGAACAATAACAGTACAATCTCAAAATACAAGGAGGATATTTTATGGCATATGTAATTTCTGACGCTTGCGTATCTTGCGGCACTTGCGCTGACGGTTGTCCTGTCGGAGCTATTTCACAGGGTGAGACACAGTACAACATCAATGCTGATGTTTGCGTATCATGCGGAGCATGCGAAGCATCATGCCCTGCCGGAGCTATTGCTGAAGGCTGATACACTTACATAATTAATTAGGCTAGTTATTTAGGGGATGTCAAAAAACATCCCCTTTTCAATGCTATAATAAATCACACCTCTTGAGCAAAACTTCGTATCTCTTCAACATAACGATCCACTTCTATTAATGTTGAAATGTGACCACTGTCCACACCTTCAACAATAACACTGTCCGGCATCATGTTGATCAGATCCTTTTGCATCTCAGGAGTGAAACTTTCATCATTCTTTGGAAGGATCAGCAAGACTTTCCCTTTCAGATATGCAAAATCCTCAGGTTTGCATGGTATCTGATTCATCAGATCTATCAGAAGCTTTGTCATATGAAGATCCAATTTGCGTGTGTAATCACGGTATATGAAGCGGAACAGATCTTTTGTATATGCATAAACCTCAGGTGTTGTGTTTTTCGCCATTCGCATACACGAGCGTATCATCACCGGTTTGAGCCATGAATACGGAACATGACGCAAGATCCACAAAAGGAGCGGTGCTTTCTTCTGGTACTTTGCTCTTAACTCATTTACAGTCTTTTCAGAAAGGCTCGCTGTAGAGAACAAACACAACCCTTCTGTCAGCTCAGGATATTTTCTTGCAAATTTTTGCGCGACATATCCTCCGTAAGAGCTGCCTACTAAAATACCCTTACTGATATTCAGGTGTTTGAGCAGACAGGCTATACTGTCTACAAGTCCGGAATTATCGTCATACTCATACGGGTAATCAAATGTAAGTATCCTGTATTCTGATTCCAGTGCAGTAATATAAGGCATATAGAGGAATGACAAACCCATCCCGCCTACAAGGAAAATCAGCGTCTTCTCACCTTTTCCGCAGAGAAGATAATGGTAATTTGCTCCGTCTATAACAACATCCGTATACGGATGTGTTTTTAGAAATTCTGTAAGTAGAATTTCATAAGGTTCTTTCATGATCACTCCTTTTCCTGCTGACCAGAAAACCATTCTCACCAATAGAAATCTCATACTCTTTAGCCAAAGGATTTCTGTTTCCTACTACACAGTAATCACACATGTCACTGTTGCCACATGTACCGCAGCGTATAAGTGTTCCGTGTATCTGTTCAATGCCGAAAAAATCAGAATTGCACATCAACTGAAGGACATGGAGCAGATTATGCTTTTTGGCAAATTCCGCATTGGGACATTGAGTGAAATGATATCTCGCAATATGGTTAACATTATCATAAGGTTCATTGACATTGATGAAACCTGCTGGGTATTTATTTATATCTCTTCGGTCCCCGTCACCTGACTTCTTGAATATCTTATTGATCAGCTTCATATTAGACGGACGGTTAAGATCAAATACTTTACCGAGTTTCACAAAAGCACCCATGAACATGTTTGATACAAAATCCTGTAATTCTGAAATAGGCGGCTGATCAGGAAGGCTCGGATACAAGGCAAAGATTAACAATCCGCCATAGATAGCCATAGCGTGTCCGTTTTTCTTTCCGCCATAATCAGGAAGATCAGGAAGATAGTTGTTATACTGTTCGACTGTCTTTTCCCAGATTATTTCAGCTTGATCCTTTCCATACCTTTCACCAAGCCATTTCTTTACCGGTTTACGGTAAGGCAGTTTATTGACCGGAATATGATTATCAGCCATAAGATTTCCTTGCAATTTCGATCATCTGATTCCAGCCTTCTTTTGCTTCCTTCACTAAAGGGAATACCGGGTAGCAGTGGAACATTCCTTCTCCGACGATCATGTCATAATCCACACCATATTTATCCAACGCTTTCAATATCGCAGGAGCACAAGCATACAGTGTCTCATCTGAACCATACATAAACGATACATGAGGACAGTTCCTGAAATTACCTTTTTGAAGCCATAGCATGTATTCCGGAACAGACATGTCACCATGTCTCATTATGACCTCTGCAGTCTTCATGTAACTTGCAGGTATCGCAATATCTTTTTTATTGAGTTCGAGCATTCTCTGCCATTCTTCCTCTGTCTCGACGCATGTGCCCGGAGAGATGGCAATAATATGAGCAGGTACGGGAACATCATCATGCCCGTCATTAATATAAGGGATCATGCCCAAAGCCAGATTACCTCCTGACGAAGTACCAAGAACAGAAATATTTGCCGCATCATAATCATTAAGCATGACCTTATAGGTCTCATGTATCATCTCATAAGCTTTTGTCAGAGGATAATCGGTACAAAGAGGATAGTACGGGACAAAGACATCCATACCTGTTTCTTTTGCAAAACGCAACGCTTTCTTTACCGAATCAGGTCTCGGAGCCGAAACCATACCACCTCCAATGATAAAAAGATTAGCACGTGATACTTGTTTTTTATGAATCATCCTGATTACTATAAAACCCATTACCTCTATACGGCTAATTTCAAAATCAGGATCATTAAGATCAGGTATTTTATTTCCGGCATTCTCTTTCTTTTTCTTGGCAATGATCTCTTCAGCGCTCTTGCCTTCCCAAGCTTTCTTTATGTTTATAAGTTTTACTATCCACTTTAAAAACTCAAACTTAAAACTCATTTACCCTTATCACCTCACTTGAAAAACAACATCATGATTCCGGCCAATGCTGCCGCTATTATCGGATTCCCCACAATAACTATCAGCCATTTGGTGATCAGTGTTTTCTTCGGAATGTACGGTTTCAGATCCTCTGTTCCCGGTATTGTCCACGCTTTTGTATGTCCTACCCAGTATGTATCAATAAAAAAACGGTCAAACAGGCCTTCTGCCATTGTAAGCGCATAAATCTGCAGAAACGGATTCAGGAATCCTCTTGCTCCGTTTATTCCATAGACAGCCCATATCACAAACGAGATCATTACAAACAAAGATGTGATCTTAAACAACTTCCTGTTACGGGATATTTTTTCCTTCGTGATCAAACCCATCTCAACAACACGTTCCTGTACATCTTTTTCAAAAAGAAACGCACCGTTATGAACCCCATTCGCTATAACGACGACACACGGAACGAATAAAATAAAGCAAATAACTATACATTCAAGAATTAATACCATAACAAACTCTCCTTTGTTCGTGGAGAATTATAGCATAATTGGTTAGGTAAGGCTAACTTTTTTAAAATTAGAGAATCATTTAAATGTCTATTCATTAACCTTATATGCGACAGGGTCATGAGTCTAACGTACAATTGATTGACTGATATCTATCTTATCCGCGTATACTCTTCGAAGCCGTCGGATCAAAGGGGTGTCTGACAGAACTTTTTGCAGACTCATCTATATGTGCAAAGATCTTCGGCGAATAATCCCAGATACCACTGTGTCCTGTGCAGACAACTTTCACTGACGAATCTTCAATGATATCTTTAAGTCTTATTAGAGACTTTTTGTTTAGTGTGGGATTCTGTGTAAAGAAATCGAAGAGACTATAACCTCCGAGAGCATTAACTGCCAGACAGTCGCCGCTGAAAAGCACCTTGTCATCGACAATATAACAGACATGACCGGCCGTATGACCGGGCACTTCAATGACCTGCACTTTGATATCACCGCAATAGAAAACATCACCGTCACTGACTGTCTCATATCTGTCGAGTCTTACCGGATTCATGAGCGGAATGCCGGCTTTGATCATGCGGCAGAATTTGCCGTCAAAATAAACATCTTCTCCCTTTCCCAGATATAACTGTGCATTAGGAAACAATTTTTGCTTTGCAGCCCTGTCCACACCTCCGCAATGATCAACATCTGAATGTGTAAGCAGCACATGTTTTACCAAATTCGTATCTATTCCAATGCTCAAAGCAGCTTCTTTTGCACCTTTATAATCAAGATGCCCTGAATCAATTGCTATCGTCTGATCGCCCTTAGTATAAAACCAGACATTCACGTCATCTTCTCGGACAGCACTTACCCCTGATTTATAATTACCTGTATTCGCAGGATGCAGCATTCTCTTTCCATACATCGTATACCGCTTCAGATTGTTATCGAAAAAATACATGAATTTCATTGTTATATCCCCCTATTATTCCTGATACTCTTCACGTTTCTGTTCATCAGGTGCCTTCCAAGATGTCTGTATGCAAATCTTTTAGCCGGAGACAGATCCTGGTGGTGCTCCTTCAGCATCTCATCAGGCGAATCAAACACACCGAAATCCCGGTTGATGCCTTCGCTCTGGATATATGTATTGTTCATGTTAAAGTCGATAACGGGGTGCTGAAAGTCTTTAACGGCAACTCCATACCCGCAAAAGGCTCCTTTACAGTCACTGTTGATTCTCTGAAGGCTGCGGATATACGGCTTATCAAGGATAAAGCCTTCCAGTTCATACCAGTTTCCCTCAACGCAAACCTCTACCCAGCTGTGAAACACATTATCCGGAGCATTACGGTAAACAAAACCCGTCATGGCACCTTTTTGAAGCTTCTTATCGATAGTAAATCCGTGTACCACGCAGGGAATCCCGCACGCACGAAGAAGTGCCATGAAAAGAGTACCTTTTGTGTTGCACTGACCGTACCCGTCACTCAATACTTTCGAAGCAGGAATATCATCATCAATGTTATACCCGAACAGTATCTCATCTCTTACAAAATCATATATACTGCGGACGCGTTCCGATTTAGGCAATGATCTCCAGCCGCGTTCTTCAATTAAATCTTGTATGGACGGATCGTCAAAATCCAGCATTGCCGTCCTGCATAAATATCTGCTATCCATCACGACACTCCTCTTATGTCTTTGCGGTAAGATTACCTGACATAAAAGGATTCCGCTTTCAAAAAACCGCTATGCTAAGTGATCACTTAAATACATCAGTAATGGATATACCCATCTGTTTCTTGCAGATATAAGCAAGATGAGCAGGACTTGCAAATTCTGCCTCCAGTGCGGCATACGTCTTGCTCTTGCCTTCCGTTACAAGTTTATAGGCATACTTCAGCTGAGCGATCGTAAGATAACCCTTAAGGGAAATACCCACGCTTTCCTTAAATGCGTGCGAAAGGCGGCTCTCTGAAATATTATAATCAGCCGCTATCTTCTTGATCTTATCGTCAAGGTGTTTATACTCTCTTATCTCCCTGATCAGCCTGACAACTCTATAATCTTCAATATCTTCATCACAAGGTCTCGAAATATAAAACCCGTTTGCTCTCAGACATTCTTTGACAGAAATGCTTATAGAAAGATCATCTTCTTTTTCGATGGTCAACGGAACAGAAAGCCTGATCCTCACAGGATGATCTTCAGTTATCAGATTGTCCTCAAGATAATCCGCAAGATCACTTGTCGGATCTATCATCAGAAAGAGCCTGCATTCATCAGGACTTGCCATCGTATGCAGCATTCCGCTCCCCGTGACCGTAATCTCATCACACTTTGATGAGTCTCCCAAGAAGAATATATGATAAAACGCATGTTTATGAGGAACAACCTCCTTGAAGGTCGGTACGACTATCACATATTCATCTTCAAATACTATTTTGCTCATAATGCTTATTATATCTGTCTTTTAAAGCAAAAATCGCAGCACTCATCACCACGGCCGAGTGTTCCTTTGCGCTCGAAAACAACACCGTTCTTCAGGTTCCTGAATGATATGTCATCCTGTATGCACACGACAGGACACACCTCCGGACAACCAAGATCACTAAACACCTGAACATACGGACAAGTCAGAAGGTCATAACGCTTCTCGTGGTTTGTATTACAGTGCCACCTTCTCTTAAATCCGGCTTTCTCGCTAAAGATGCTACTCGTTATGAATCCTGCTATCCGCATAAATACCGGAGCCGGAAATTTTTCGATCTTATTGTGCTTGGCAACCGAAGCAGGCTTCATAGATTCTGCAATATAGTCAACTGCAGCTTCCTGTCCCACGAGATCAGATAGCGGAATGTATAACGAAGCAGTCGCCACTACTCCCATTACATGGCCTTTACGCACACCACGCTCATTATTGTATCGGGTACTGTATTTCGCAAACAGATCAGAAGCCTCATCGAACAGTTTATCAGCCGTGTCATATCCGTACTTTTCAGCAATTATCTTATATGCCTGCTTCCACCCGACAGATTTCTGAGTTGACGTATATTTCCGTTTTCTCATATCTCAGTTTCAGTACAGTTCACTTTCTCGCTACGAGATGAAGCCTGAATTTCTTTGCAGCCTTAAGTTTCTCTACCTTAAGTTTTGCATTGTTGCAATATGTCCTTACCTCATCTAATGAACTGGCCTTAACGTCGCCGTGACCCGCAAGATTTGCGAGCGGCATTTCAGTATGATTAAAGATCCAGAGCATAGCTTTGGAAGCCGTATAATCCTGTAATATCAGCCTTCCGCCGGGTCTCAATACCCTGTATGCACTATTGAAGAAATCCTGAGGATTTGGATAGTGATGATAACTGTTTGAGCAAATGATCACATCGAAACTGTTTTCATTAAATGGTAAGTTCTCGCAGTCACCCACGACCCAATCGACACCGTCAAGGTCTTTGGCTTTGCCGACCTCGATCATCTTGGGCGTGATGTCTATACCTGTGTAGTGTTTTGAAGGATCCTTTTCGTACAGCAAAGAGATCATGGGACCTGTACCACATCCGCAGTCGAGCAGATCAAGATAATCCTCCTTCTCAAGTTCAGAAGCTATGTAGGGATAATCATCTTTGCAGATCTCATATATTCCGGAATTGCCGGATTCATAAACCGAAGCAGCCTTCGTAAATTCTTTTATCGTCAGATCCTTGTACTCTTTATCAGTGCGCATGTCATTACCTCCTATACTACTTGGATTCCGGCGATGATAAGCAGAATCGAAAACAACACAAAACCTACTCCGAGCGGTCCTATGATCTTGATTCCGCATTTCTTGAGTATCATCAGAACAATTATTGATGTTACGGGATTTAAAAGCACGCATAACTTGGGAACCGCCAAAGCTCCTGTAAATATGGCAATTGCAACCATTACCGTTCCGCCAAGCCATAAAGTTAAAAAGCCGATGATCATAGGAGCCTTTATAACAGGGTTTATAGATTTGAGAACCTTGGCACTCTCCTCATCTGTCATCTTTTTACAAAGCTTTTGATACAGCAGCGGTTTTATGCAGTACGCAACATGGCATAAAAGACCTGTATAACAACCGATGAATGTATTGATCTTTAAGGCTGTTGCAAGGACTTCATTATTCTGTGAGATCAGGTTTGCAAGAAGCCACATGGTGATATAAGCGCCGGGCTGTCCCAGAAAAGAAAGCCAAAAAGAGAGTTTGAATCTTTCAGACGGTACACCTGCCCACCAAGGGTTTACCTCTACTCCTATAAGTCTTTCCGATGTATCAACTTTACCCGGTTTTACTAGCGGAACATCTGCAAGAGCAGCAGCAATCCCGCTTATGATCCCAAAGATTCCGAACGCAATATAAATGTTCATAGCTTAAAACAGCGTGCAAATCCAGGCTGCAATTGCCGATGCCGCCGGGAATATGACGATCAGCTTCAAGAGCTGGCTCTTGATGTTATAACCGTATTTTCTGTTGTTATATACAGGAGCTACTTCAGGCGTGAATGTTTGGAAGAACTGGTATTTGCAAAGCAGGAAATAATCGAAAAATATCATGTCGTAGATCTTATATATCGTGAAGATCAGTACAAATCTCAGGAAGAACTGCCAGAATGTAAAGTCACTTCTGAACCCGTCCCAGATGGAGATCACACCGATGCCCAGGATCA
Organism: Saccharofermentans sp.; assembly: GCA_024684815.1. GTDB lineage: Bacteria > Bacillota > Clostridia > Saccharofermentanales > Saccharofermentanaceae > Saccharofermentans. Next base: position 9,801 of record JAIKWL010000043.1, read on the forward strand.
TGACCATGCTCATTATGATCAAAGTCCAGCCTATCTTACGGGCACCGTAAAACTCCTCCTGTTTTCTGTCGATAACAAGTTCCAAGGCTTCCTTCGGAGCAGAAGAAAACAGTTTCTTATCCTTGACTAATACAACGGCCGAGACAAGCATAAGTGTTATCGCTGCGCAGAATACAATTGCAAGAAAAATGGTTAAAAGCATTACTGATCCTCCACCACTTCATATTGACACATAAAAACATCAGGCTTCCTGCAAAGACACCATGTGCGCATATGTTCCGTTCTGCGCCATTAGTGTCTCGTGACTACCTCTTTCAGAGATCTTTCCGTCTGTAACAACAAGGATCTGATCGGCATCTCTTATGGTTCTTAATCTGTGTGCGATAACAAGAAGTGTCTTGTTTTTGCACAACTCAGAAATAGCCTCCTGGATAGCGCGTTCATTGTCTGCGTCTACACTTGCCGTTGCCTCATCGAGAATAACGATTGGAGAATCCTTCAAAATGCATCTTGCAATGGATATTCTCTGCTGTTCACCGCCGGAAAGAGATGCACCGCCTTCGCCGATAACTGTATCAAATCCGTTCGGGAGCTGCATGATGAAGTCATAACATCTTGCTTTCTTTGCTGCCTCTTCAACTTCTTCACGTGTTGCATCAGGGCGTCCGATAGCAATGTTGTTATAGACGGTATCCTGGAACAGATATACACGCTGGAACACCATACTTATCTGATCCATCAAAGAACCAAGCGAGACATCTCTGATATCTTCTCCTCTTACAAGGATCCTACCACTTTTAACATCCCAGAATCTTGCAAGAAGAGAAGCAATAGTAGATTTACCTCCGCCGGAAGGTCCGACCAGAGCGGTCATTTCACCCTGCTTGATCTTGAAAGATACATTATTGAGAACTTCTTTTTCTGTATATGCAAAACCGACATTATCGTATTCAATCTCATCTGAAGAAGCAGATACTGAGCCGAGTTCTTTCTTACCTTCATCCTTGAGTTCTTCTGCAGCAAACACTTCTTCTATACGATCAAGGCTCGCATCCGTAACTGTAAGTCTGGCCATCTGTCCGTAATAACTCTTGATGGCTACGAATGCATCGAAAAGGAAGAGTGCCATTCCTACCATGTATTCAGCAGATATTGAACCTGACATGTACAAATACCCGCTCAATGCCAACACTAAAGCAGTACCGATTCCGAATGTAAGATACAGCGCTCTTGACCAGGGTGTGTATGCTACCTCAAAATCAATACTTTTCTCGCAGCTTTTAGCAAACTCATCTGTAAGTCTCTTGGATTTGTCTCCAAGCATGTTATAGGATTTGATAATGCCGATTCCTTCTGCAAAATCCAATACTTCTTCTGTAAGGGTTTCGCTTGCTTCCTGCTTGATTACAGAATGCTTTATAGAGGTCTTGAGCATCAGATTTCCGACAATAACAAATGCTCCGACAACCAGAAGTGACAACAAACCCATTCGGATATCCATAACGAACATCATTACAACCATGATGCTCTGTGAGATCAGGAATGTTACCAACTCAGATAAAACGCCCATGCAGTTTTCTTCTATGAAGACCATGTCTGTAGCAAGAACTGAGCTGATCTTTCCGATGTTTCCTTCGGTGAAATAACCCATCGGGAGCTTCCTGAGATGATCGCCGAGCTTAAGTCTCATATCAGAAAACACCATATAACCTGTAGCCGACTGCAAAACATTGGATATGTGTTCAAATACAGCTTCAAGTATTACGCTGACTAATACCGCTATACCGAAATATATACACTTTGACTTGTCCATCTCACCGCGCATAAAGTAACTGATACAAAGAAAGCACAATACCAGAGGAGCTTTCATCATTAACCCTTTGAGGAAAGCCGTAATATAAGACGCTCTGATCCTCGTTTTGTACTTTCCGGTCATATTGATTATTCTGTGCAATATCTTCAACATATAGATCACGCTCCCTTAATCTTCCATGTGCTTGCGCTGACAGATGCATCCCAGAGTTTTCTGTACTCCGAACAGGTCTGAAGCAGTCCTTCATGTGTATCTGAAGCAATGCACAAACCATCCTTCATTACACAAATATTGTCAGCATTCTTTATGGTGGACAGACGATGAGCTATTACAAGAACAGTCTTATCTTTTACGATCTCATCGAGTGCCGCATTCATCTTCTCCTCATTCTCCGGATCCATAAATGCTGTAGCCTCATCGAGGACTATTATGGGCGCATTTTTCAAAAGAGCTCTTGCAAGTGAGATCCTCTGACGTTCGCCTCCGGATAACTGCTTTCCTCCGTCACCGGCCTGTGTCATGATGCCGTCAGGGAATCTGTTGATGAATTCCTCACACTGCGCTCTTCTTGCTGCTTCCATGACTTCTTCTTTTGAAGCTTCGGGTCTGCCGATAAGAATGTTCTCGTAAAGTGTAGTATTGAACAGGAACTGTTCCTGCGAAACAAAAGCTACCCTGTTGTTCAATGACTCGAGCTTCATGTCCGTAATATCCTGGCCGCCTATCGTTATGGCGCCGGAATTTAGGTCATAATAATGAACCAAAAGCTTGGCAAGGGTGGATTTACCGCTTCCTGATTCGCCGACAAGCGCTGTTGTCGTTCCCTGCTTAAGAGATAAATCAACACCTTTTATTACTTCTGTCTCGTCATATCCGAAGTGGACATCTTTGAACTCAATGTCGTAGTTGCTGCCTGTAAAATCAGATGTTCCTTCCTTAAGAGCGGGCTTATCCATCATCTTCTCGAGCTCTGCGATCTTATAGTCAAGCTGAGGGAATTTGCCCGCAAAATTCAGTGCTTTAAGGAAAGAAGGACCTACCGCAAACGACATACACATAACAAGAATTAACTTATCTAAGGTAATGACGCCGTCCAAAACCATGCTTGAACCAAACGGGAGCATGAGGAGAACAAGACAAGGCAGTACACTCGTATATATAGCCATCCAGGGCCAGCATACCTTATACCATGCGATCGTAAAATCACGGTAACTTCTTACGACATCACCGAATCTCTTGTACGAGTCACCATCTTTGTTAAAAACTTTAACGACTTCCATGCCGTTAACATATTCGATGATCGTATTGTTCATCCTGGCTGCTGATTCATAGTATGCATTCATTTTTGACATACCCTGATGCATCATCATACCCATTGCGATCATTCCTGCAACAAGAGGAACAAGTGATAAAAGACCAAGTCTCCAGTTATAAACAAACATGATGATAATAATGATCACCGGAATTGCAATATTAGCAATACCTTCGGGGATTGCATGTGCAAGCAGGAGCTCAATCTGGTCAATATCATCAGTAAAGACCTTCTTAATGCGTCCTGTTCCCATTTCCTTTATATTTCCAAGAGGCTGTTTCTCAAGTTTTTTCTGCAAAGAGATACGCAGATTCTTCAATGTGTTATAAGCACTCACGTGAGAAAATACCAAGCCCTGTACATATGTCACCGAGTATATGATCTCACATACGGCCACTGCCGCTACCCTGATAAGCAGGAAAGTCATGTCGATGCTGTCGCCTCTGGTCAGAGGTGAAATGATCTGGTACAAAAAGAAATACGGAAGCACTGACGCAATGATACCTATCGTCATCATGATCACTGCCCATACGGTGTATTTCTTATACTCACCGATATACGGAGCCACTCGCTTAAACATTTTACATTTCCTTCCTTTTGTTAGCGTATGCTAACCCGTTGCTTATTATTAAAGCCGTGCAACGACGGCTTGGTTTACTTTTTTATGTCAGGCCTATTGCTTCAGCCCAATTGAAATAACGGCAGATGACCTTGCAATGGCCCTCTATTTTCTTCCATGACATTTTATGAATAAAAGGCTCATAGATTGCAGTCCAGAAAGCTGTACACAGCACATGCATCTGCTCTTTCGATATTTCCGCTTTAGCAAGACCTCTTTTTTTCGCTTCGAGATAATACTGCATATAAGCCTTGGTCATGCGCAATGAAAAATCATGAATGTAATTCTCATAAGAAGTACCTGATGACTTTTCGAGCAGGATAACAAGGTCCTTACGGATATCCCATATCATCCTGAACATATCCATAACATACTCTTCATTCATGATCCATGTATTTCTGATCTGTTCATCGGACATACCTGAAAAATCCAGTTCTGTACGGAGTTCGATAAAGCTGTCCATCTTGTCAGTCGCATTCTTAACAACAGAGTGAAAGAGTTCTTCTTTTCCTTTATAGCGCTTATAAACAGCTCCGGTAGTTACACCCGCATTCTCGCAGATGCGCTTAAGATCTGCTTTCAGGAACCCGTTGGCCATGAACTCCTCACGGGCACTGCTGATCAGTCTCGGATCTATGCTTGTATCACGAACGGACATTATCAACCTCGGTTAGCAATCGCTTACTGATAATCGGATTATCGGTAAAGGTTTTATCACAGGCTGAAATTTATGTCAACAGGAAAAAGATGAAATCTATAAACCTGACCGGTCATACTGCCCACTTATCCAGTGTGTTCAGTATCAGTTTGAGCGTATCTTCCCTCGCTTTTTGGCATTCATCCGGAAACTTCTTTTCACGCGGAAGCATCTTATTGTTCACAGGAAAATAACCGAGATTATGGCTTCCCGTCTCTGAATTAATATGTTTGAATCCGTGAACGAAATGATTTCTCTTCAGTCTTTCCACAAGCAATTCGGCATCACGTTTGGCAGGTACCGACTCATCATGTGTGGATGTCAGGAACAGGATGTCTCCGTTGATTTTCTCTACGGGGATCTCGTTTTCTTCCGTACCTTTCTTATCCCATTCATCAAAGAAGTACAGAAGCTGAACCTTGTGTTCTTTCAAACATCTTTTAAGAAAATTTGAAAACAGTTTGCCCTTCTCCACATATGGGAAATCCTGACCTTTGAATGAGACCATTGCCCTACAGGGATCTTCTGAAGCTTTTCCTGTTCCCTGCATTATATGACCGAATGAAGATGCGGCAATAACAAGACTGATATCAGGCACCATACTTGCAGCGAGAAGCGCCATGCCTGCGCCTTTTGAATTACCATATATTCCAATACGGTTATAACCACGCTTTTTTATTTCATTGCAGGCATACTCAAACTGTTCGAGAGGAATCGCTCTTATGTCTTTCTTCTGTCCCTCTCCGCCATAGTATGACATGGCAAGTGTGGAATAACCTTTACCCGAAAAAAGCTTTGCATACTTCTCAGGAAGCTCAAGACCTTTTAATCCCTGTATTACGATAAGAAGCTTGTCAACATTGTTTTCAGTATCGTAGAGGACTCCTTCGAATCCGTCATTCAGATATTTGAAAGCCGTCTTCTTCACTTGAATTTATCCTCTCATTTAACGGCAATAACCGTAATCCAGGGTTTGCCGTTAAAGTGATCTGAAGTAACAGAAGAAAAGCCGGCTGCCTTAAGAGCTGATTCGATCTGCTCTATCGTATAGCACTTCATACCGTCGATGATCTTCTCATATTTAAGACTCGTTTCATCTGTGCCGTCAGATTCATTAACAATCATAAAAGCGCCGCCGGTCTTAAGAACCCTGCAGACTTCAGCAAAACAATTTTCAAGGCCCGGCCAGAAATATATGGTCTCAAATGCTGTGGCAAGATCATAGGTATCAACAGGAAGACTCAGATTTGAAACATCCCCCTTCTTGACGCTTATTCTTCCTGCACTGATCATTTCTTTGTTGTATTCAGTCGCTTTTGCAACAGACACTTCGGAATAATCGATGGCGGTAACTTTCGCGGCCGGATATTTCTTTGCAAGCTCACCGGCATTCCTGCCTCCTCCGCAGCCGACTTCCAATATCTTGGAAGGTTTGATCTCCGGAAGATGCGACATACCCCAGTCAGCCATTTTTGCATGGCCGCTGTTCATGCCGTTTACCATCATCTTGCCCAGTGTTCCTTCCGGTTTCCTCGTCTGGTTTACGAATTTCTTGTAAAGCCCCATTTTATTATCTCCTTCTTAATTAATAATCCATTGAACCATCCGGCTGAGAGCAGCTCTGCCTTCCGGAAAATACTTGACCAGTGCCCAGTCGTGGCACATCGGCTGCTCCACGTTATCGAAACGAATGCCTGACCTTTCCAACTGCTTAACAAAATTGCTGACGTGAGGATAAAAGAGTTCATGTGTTCCGTAGAAAAAAAGCATCGGCGGGAAATCTTTGTATTCTATAAATTCAGGACTGATGTCAGGACTGTCCAGAGGAACATCTTTGCACCAGTTCTCAGCTATCATGTCATTCATCGCCACGGTAAGCACAGGATCTTTGGGCTCCATTTGAAGGCGTATATCCCTGTTTCTGCCATATTCCAGTCCGCATGCCGGAGAAATGACTATAAGACTTCCAGGTTTATCCTTGAGCCGGTAAGTAAGACTCAATATCAGATTCGCACCTGCCGAGTCACCGATGAAAACAATATCTTCAGGTTTATAGTTCCCGAGAATCTCATAGTAATAAACCCTCTCGAGCCAATCGAGCGCATATCTGACATTGTATTCCGGAGCCAAAGGATAGTGGGCAAAAAAGACCTCGGCACCCGTCCTCAATGCCAGGCTTTTGGCGGTATCATAATGGATCTTCATGGCTCTCATCATTCCGCCGCCTCCGGGCAGAAAGAATATGGCTTTTTTGCCGGTTCCGGCAGTTTTACGTGAACGGAAACGGTGATAGATAAATCCTTCAAATTCCGTTTCTTTGACCTCAAGACCGGAATATATGCCACGGGGTATCTTCACAGTCTGAACATCAGCGGACATACTGCCCGACATGCTGCCCTTAGGACCGCCTCCGGGAAGTTTATTGAGAAGAAAGCATCCTTTTTCAGCTATCTTATATATCAGACTCATACTGCCTCTTTCTCAGATAAGGATCAACAGTCCCAAAAACATCAGCGCTCCGATCCAATTACCTGCGCCTCCTATCCTGAACGGCAGGAGAACCATGGCAAATTGATATATTGATGTTCCTGAGCGGCATCTTTGCAAAAGTTTCTGACATCGCTTTGTTGTCAGACATCTGTTTGAAATCGAACTTCTTTCCGCCCGGCACATAGGTGATAAGGCAGTCACAGCAACCGCAAAGAAGATGACCGGTTACGGCTACCAGAAACAGGACCTTTACCAAACTCATAATTACCTCCGATCCGAAGCTTCCTTCTTAACGGCGAAATACAGCGTCAGGCACATGAATGCATAGCCCCATGACTCACCGCATGCGGTAAGGAAAGACAACTTGCTGCCTAACGCCACCATTACTGCAGCTAAAATCTTCGCAGCAATACTGAGCCCCATCGGGCACAATATAAATGCCGCTTTGTTAATCCCGAGTTTTCCCTTTAATGTGAAATACATGTAAGCAATCGTCACAGGGATATCACACAGATAACACCAGATAACAAATGGCACCAGTACCGTGGCAACAGGTATCAGAAATACAGAATCCGCCTGACTTATGTCAAGGCCGGCACGGAGTGCAGCCTGTATCAACATCAGAACTATGCAACAAGCTATGTGAAACGATACAAACATCATCGGAGCGGACTTCAATCCGAATCCCATTAACTTATACATCTTCGTATCTTTGGAAATGCCTTTTAAATCCAGCAGTTCCATTATCGCCGGCGCGAAATACAGACATCCGAAGCCTGAAAAGATCCCGAAGAAGAACGACAGAACATAGAACCATACAGGCACATCTGCTATGGCAGTAGTAGTAATGCCGAACACCAACGGCTCTCCGCCTTCCGGTTCATAACCTATCAGCCAGTCTCCCACGCCGCACAAGAGCAGAGAGATAAAACCGAAGATAAAGGATGCTTCAAGTTTTTTACTTTTGTTACCGGTATTCATTGCCTGACCCCTTCTTCCGCCCTGATAGTCTTAACAAAGAACAGGAAGTAAATAAGATGTACTGCCCACACCACACCAAGAATGATGCAAGGTACCCATATACCTTTCCTTGCCATAAAGAAAATTCCTAATCCCATAAGCAGCGTTACGGTAATAAGAATGCTCGCTTTGGTCTGCGGAAGCATTCCGCGCTTCTCGACGAATGATTCAAGATGTTTTTTGTAAAGCTTTGTTCCCTTAAACCAGTCTTCCAATCTCTTTGAACTTCTTGCAAAGCAATAGAGCGTAATCAGATAAAACGGTGTTGTAGGAAGTATCGGCAAGAATACTCCGACTGTTCCAAGTGCCAGACATATGCATCCGACTACGATAAAGATTATCTTTTTAATTCCCATTATTAATTCTTCACCTTTCCTTTTCACTTTCGATCACATGTCTATTGCCATTACCGGATGGTGGAGTATCATTCTCGGGCCTGAAAATCTCATGACCTTGCGTATCTTTTCGCGCATCTCCGGTGAATAACAGTGAACCTTACAATTTGCTTTTCACGTTCCCTCTTCTTTCTTACATCTGTCACGACAGCCTTCCTCCGTCCATCGAATGGACCTCGTCGGCTATCCTCATGGTTGATTCCCGGTGTGAAACCAAGAGTATAGTCTTATCTTCAGCTGCTTCCTTAAGCGACTTTAAGATTACTGCCTCATTAAGACTGTCGAGATTACTGGTGGGTTCATCAAGAAGCATGAACGGTGCATCGTGAAGGAAAGCTCTGGCAAGTCCGATACGCTGCCTCTCACCGCCTGAAAGCGTGCTTCCGAGCTCACCCACTTCAGTGTCATATCCTTTCGGAAGAGTCATTATGAAGTCGTGGATCGAGGCTTTCCTGCATGCATCCATGACCTCTTCGTCAGTCGCATCAAGTTTTCCTATGCGGATGTTGCCCGCGATAGTATCCTTGAAGAGCTGAGTCTCCTGTGTCATGTAACTTTCCATGTCACGGAGATCATCAGTGTTGATATCGTCTATGTTTCTTCCTGATACGGATATCATGCCGGGATCTGTCTTCCAAAACCTCATCAGGAGCTTCAGCAGCGTGGACTTGCCGCAGCCGCTCCTGCCGACTATCCCGGTAATCTTCTTTTCAGGAATGGCAATGGATACATTATTCAGGACTTTTTCAGAACCGTAACGGAAAGACAGAGCATTCGCTTCAGCGCCCGTAAATCCGGTCTTTTCTTTTCCTCCGACGTCCTCTGTTTCCGGTTTCTCATCGATTATCGCAAGCACTCTTGCGCCTGATGCAACGGTGCTCTGAAGTGTTGTGCCGAGAGATGCGAGGGCAATGACCGGACCGAATGAAGACATAAGTGCAATGAGCGGGACAAGAAATCCGCTGAACGTGATCTGTCCCGACTGATAAAGATAAGTGCAGACAGCAAACATCGTAATATCGGAAAGCAGTATCAGCATGTTGGCGATTGCCATGTTTGTTCCCGTGAGCTTACTTAACACACCCTGCTTCTTTGATAATTCTTCAGTCTTCTTCCCTATCTCATCAAGTCTTCTGGATCCGAAAGAATACTGCAGGGTATCGTCGATATTGCGTATGCTCTCAAGCATATGCGCGGAAAGCTCACCTGACCGGGCACGGAGTTCGTCACCTGTCGTTCCGCTTCTCCTCGATATGATGAGCGGCAGTATGACGCCGACAAGGACATATGAAGCAAATGCAACGACGCCAAGCACCGGGTGGTAGCTTCCGATGAATATGCTCATGATGATCTCGGTGACAAATGCGATGCAGATAGGCGAGATCGTATGCGCATAGAACACTTCGAGCAATTCCACGTCCGATGTGATGAGCGATATCAGATCTCCCTTATCGCGTCCTTCGAGTTTTGCAGGACAAAGTCTCCTCAATGCCTTGAATACCCTGTCTCTTACGATCGCCAGAAGAGTAAAAGCAATGTAATGGTTCGTTCTCTGCTCGGCGAATCTGAAAACGGCGCGGAGCACCGCAAATGACAAGAGCAGACAGACAATGGTCCTGAAACTTATCCCTGTGTCTTCGCCAAGTCCGTTAAGCACGGCCATTCCGCCAAGTATCGGTATGAACTGCGCAGTAAGAAAACCTATTGTTCCGAATATGACCGCAAGCATCATGAAACCTGTAAGGGGCTTTACGAGTTTTATCATTCTAAGAAGGATAAGAGCCTTATTCTGTTTTCTCATAAGACCGCACCTCCTTTGCCAAACTCTTCAAGAGCCTTCTGTGTGTTCCACAGCTTTCCGTATGATTCGCAGCCGGAAAGAAGCTCGTCGTGGGTGCCTGTTCCCGAAATATGACCGTTAACAAGACAGCAGATAACGTCGGCATCCTTTACGTTCATCAGTCTGTGAGTGATCATGATGACCGTTTTTGTCTTTGAAAGTTTCTTTATCTCATCGAGAATGATCTCCTCGCTCTCGATATCGATGTTGCTCGTGGCCTCATCGAAGATATAGATCTTCGCATCGTGAAGCACCGCACGCGCAAGGGCGAGTCTTTGTTTCTGACCGCCCGACAGATTGCCTGCGTTTTCAGTAAGCCCGGTATCAAGTCCGTCTTCGCTTCTAAAGAAACCGTCTATATTGCATTCTTCGAGGACCTTCCAAAGTTCGTCGTCCGTGGCATCAGGCCTTGCCATCAGGAGATTATCCCTCACGGTTCCTTTGAAAAACGTACTTCCCAAGCCCACATAATCGATCGTCCTGAACAGGTTTTCCTCGTTTATATCTGATATGTTTCTCCCGGCAACAGTAAGACTTCCCTGCTTAACGCTGTTCCTACCCATGATGAGAGACGCGATCGTCGATTTGCCGCTTCCGCTCTCACCCACAATGCCGGTGAATGTACCGTCTTTGATATTCAGCGAGACATTCTCGAGAACGTTTTTATCGCCGTCGTAAGAAAAACTGATACCGTCGATCTTTATGTCAAGACCGCTGTCCGGAAGGCTCTCCTTCTTTTCTTCAGGTTCAGGCTCATTAAGGAACTTAAATATCCTGTCACTTGCCGCCATGCCGTTCATTGCAACATGGAAATAACTTCCAAGTTTTCTCATCGGGAGGAAGAAATCAGCTGAGAGCAATATCATGAATACCGTACTCTGAAGCGTGATGCTGCCTTCGATAAAACCTTTGCACGCAAGTGCGATCCCTAATGCCGCTCCGCCGTACGCAAAGAAATCCATGATGATTATCGAATTCAGCTGCATCGTAAGAACCTTCATCGTTATCTTTCTGAAGTTCTCCGATTCCTCATTCATCTTTATGTTTTTATATGCATCCGCACGGTATGTCTTAAGCGTGGTCATACCCTGCAGGTTTTCCAGGAATGTGCTTCCGAGCTTTGCGTACTGATCCCAGTACTTCGCAAGGATCTTCTTTGCAATCTTCTGTACCATCACTATCGCACCTGGAATAAGTGGAACGCAGACCAGCAGTACTCCTGCGACTTTAAAGCTTCCCGATATTCCGAATAAAACAAACAATGTAAGTGGTGCTATGAACGCATAAAAGAATTGAGGAACATACAGACCGAAATAACTTTCCAACTGTTCGACACCTTCGACCGATTCCTGAACGAGTTCAGACGCTGTGGCATGTTCCCTGTATGAACTGCCTAATCTCAGGATCTTCCTGTAGATCTGCTCACGCATTGCCCGTTTCACCGTTTTGGACGCGAGGTAACTCATCTCTGACGTTTTCTTAGTCATGAAGAACCTTACAATGAGTGTTACTCCAAGTACTGCAAGGGATATGATCATTCCCCTGGCGGTAAAAGCACCGGAATAAAGCATTCCCACGGCATTCGAGATGATGAAGATCATCACGGCGTTCATGAGGAGCTCTGTCCACTGGCACACAATGTTGCCGATGATATACTTCCTGCTCTCAGGACACATTGCCATCAGACGCTTATCGAACATCCGTCATGTCCTCTTTTTATATCCGCAGTCACAGTACGGACCGCCTGATGCGAGGGTGTATTCTCTTACGAAATTTGATGCACCGCCCAGATCGCTCATTACATAATCAAGATGGCACATCGCGGGAACATATTCGAAAAGGCCATACTCCTTCATGAGCACGCATATACCGCATTTGAAGAACCTTGCTTCGTAACCGCTTCCGTCTTCATACGGGATGTAATCCATGTTCCAGGAATAAGAATTGCGGTCGGCAGCTTTAAGCTTTGCCGTTGCCTTCATGGATGCAATGTCTTTTTCAGAGAACTTATTCTTTCCGCTCTTTCTGCACATCTTCTTAAGGAACGGAATGGTCATGGCATCTTCATAGAATCTTGTTACCTCAGTTATATCAGGCTTTTCAGGCAGATAAGTAAGAAAGGATATCAGCATCGCACAATTGACAATATTTGTCTTAAACCTGTCTTCTTTCGCAAATTCGGGAAGTTTTTCTATGATCCTTCTGTATTCAGGTTTCGCTTTTACTCTTACCAGCTTGGCTTCTTCTTTTGTCAGTCCGAGATCGTTTGTAAGATTCTTTTCAAAAGAACCTTTCAAAAGCAGCCACATTCCAGCAGGCAATCCTGAATACTTCATATATACTCCTGTTAACTCTTTTTATAGAAATGGAAATCACAGCAATCTCCACCCTTGCCGAGTGTTTTGGTCCTTGCAAATCCAAGTTTATGTAAATTACCGTATGTAATATCGTCAACATCACAGAATGCAGGACAAAGTTCCGGGCACTCGTAATCTTTGCAGGCGTTATACCATAGACAATCCGTTATAGTTATGTCGTAGAAATCTTTTCCTTCAACCTGAGTGCTTTTCTGAAGGTCAGTCGTTCTCATTATCTTCAAAAATGACTTGCTGTAGAACTTATAAAATCCAGGCACTTTTTCCAGTACTGATGTACTCTTATATTTCTGCATTCCTATTACATCGGTCATGTATTTTTGAGTTAATTCATATGCTCTTTCACCAAGTTTTCGGTCAGATTTAAGAGCCTTATAAAGCGCAACACGGGGCAGGATAGTTTTCGTTAGTGTTTTATATTGATTCGGAGTCTTATCTCTTATTGAAGTAACACAATCCAGATAAACAGATTCCTGAGATCTGATAATACGTTCCGCATCATCATCTATTACACTAAGAAGCCACTTGCGGATCTGTTTTTGCTGATCCATATATACCTCACTCAAAAACACACCATATATCAATAGTGCAATTGTATCATTTGTAGTTAGACTACTCTAACTACATTTGCACAAAAATAACCCGGAGTGTCAGCTCCGGGTTATCCTTTATGATGTTAAGAATTGAAAGAACATCATTCAAATCGAGGCTTATAGAAGTGTTGTTTACTCAACACGCGCTATAGATCCCGTACCGTTTTCAACAACACCATGGGCTCTATATGAGACGCCTCTATTTGGTTTTTATGGCATGAGTTTATTATATGTTCTTTTTCCTATTTGTTCAATAGGATTATCGACATTTCCGACATATGTCATAAATATCGTTCGAAAACGACATATGTCGATAACCGGACAGAAACCGGTCTGCAGTGACTGTTAACGCGGTTCCTTTATGCTGTCCGGGACGATCCAATAGTCACATATGTTTCCGCCTGTCGCCAGCGTATATTTCCTGATAAGTTTTCCGTGCGAAGCTTCGGTCAATATATGATCCAGTTCCCGGCAGACAGGCAAAACATCGAGGTAGCCGTACTTCCTTGCAAAAGTATTGATCGGGCTGAGCATATCACGGTAGATCGACGGAGCTTTTTTTCAAAGCCCTGGCCGTCACGTCAGGACCATACTGTTCTTTCATGTATTTTTTCATGAAAACAGGAATTAATATATAAGCCTTTATACGGCATCATACGCGTATCTCCTTATGTTTAATACAGATCACATCTTCCAGTTTGCGGCTTCTTCTCTGAGTCTTATGAAATTGCTGTATCTGGGACTGGTTTTCATCAGTTCGTCATGAGTGCCGCTGCTTAGTGAACCGCTGTCCAGAACAACAATCTTATCGGCATTTCTTATCGTTTTAAGCCTGTGGGCGATCATGATGACAGTCTTGTTCTCTGTCAGGGCATCGAAAGCCGCAGTCAGTTTATCTTCATTCTCGGGATCCACGTTTGCCGTCGCTTCATCAAGGATTATTATAGGTGCATCTTTAAGGATTGCTCTTGCGATGGATATCCTCTGCTTCTCACCACCCGAGAGAGTTGCTCCGCCCTCGCCTATGACCGTGGAATAACCGTCCGGAAGCGACATGATGAAATCATGGCAGCAGGCTTTTTTCGCGGCAGCCACAACCTGCTCGTGACTTGCATCGCTCATACCGAACTTGATGTTATTCTCTATCGTATCCGCAAAGAGATATACATTCTGGAAAACAACACTTATCTGTGACATCAGACTTTCCAGAGTATAATCCCTGACATCTCTTCCGCCTATCGAGATGCTTCCTTTGTTTACATCCCAAAAACGGGCGATCAGCATCGCCAGCGTTGTTTTGCCGGCACCTGATGATCCGACGAATGCCGTCATGGTATTCTCCGGGATCTCAAGACTTACATCATTCAATATCTCATTGTCTCCATAAGAAAAAGATACATGACCGATCGATATTCCGTGATCTTCCGGAACAAATTCTTTTCCGTTTTCATCCATGACGGGAAGAAGATTTACCTTCTCAGCTTCCTCGATGGAACTTGAGACTACTCTTAAGACCGTAAGTCCTGCTCCGGTCTGTTCAATGTCTGCGAAGACCTGGAAAGAGATTATCACTGCCATCAAAGCATATGTTATCGTCATGTTTCCCGTTATGAAGAGAACTACCGCCGTAAGGAGCAGCAAAGCCTTGAAAGCGCCCAGAACGACTCCCTGGATCTCTCCGTAAGGAATGAACAGCCTCTCCAATGCCATATTACTGTCTCTGTTATCGTCTATCGCTTTTTTCAAAGTTTCATCACCCTTGCCGGTCAGGTTGAATGATTTGATCACGCTCATGCCCTGAAGGCTCTCAAGCACCTTGGATACGAGTGCGGCCTCATTCTTCTGCCTAACGGGAGACAATGATCTGCTCTTCTTTTCCATTGAAGATGTAATGAGCATGTATATCGTCAGGCCGGCAAGCTCTATCAGTCCCAGACGCCAGTCAAAGCATAATACGCAGATCAGGAACACAACTGAGTTCATGAGTCCGCTCAAAATGAGGACAAGAACGTTGGCACCCTGATTTTCGACAACATCCAAAACAGTAGTCGCGGTGCCCGTTATCTGATCGAGATTATTGTCATTGAAATATCCCATGGGGACTTTTTTGAGTCGTTCAGCTATTTCGAGTCTCTTAAATGCACTCATGAAATACCCTGCATGAACAGCCTGGAGATCTGCAACCATTTTAAGGATAAACTGCCCCAATATACTTACTCCAAGTAAAGCGAGTGCGGTCCATGCGGGCTTCATCGTCGTGTTTCCTTCTTCAAAAGCCAGGAGCACGAAATATATCGCGGCCATCCTGAACATCGAGAATAGGGACTTAAAAAATGATATGACTATCGCCCTGTATATCTTTGTCTTCTCCTGTCCGGAAAAAACGATTATCTTCTTGATCGCTTCCAACATTATGCTGCCCCTCCTTCACTTATATGCGCCTTCCACATGCTGTTATAAAGTGTGCTCTTTGCCAGGAGTTCGCCGTGTGTTCCGGTGCATTCGACTGTACCGTTGTTTACAAGCACTATCTGATCGGCATTCGTGACCGTGGATAGTCTGTGCGCAATGATGATGACCGTCTTGTCCTTTATAAGTCCCGTAAGTGCGCGCTGTATCACGGCCTCATTCTCCGGGTCGATATAAGCCGTAGCTTCGTCAAGTATTACGATGGGTGCGTCCTTGAGCATTGCTCTTGCGATCGCTATCCTCTGGCGCTCGCCGCCTGACAGATGAGCTCCGCCGCTTCCGACGCTTGTCTCGTAACCCTGCGGCAGCGCTCTTATAAACTCGTCACATCCGGAAGCTTTGGAGACCTCCCGTACCTTATCATCCGAAGCAGAAGTATTCCCCATCCTGATGTTATTCATTATCGTGTCATCAAACAGCCAATTATCCTGCGATACATATGCCACCTGATCGTAGAGCTGTTCAAGAGGGATGGACTTAAGATCCTTACCGTCCATCTTCACAATGCCTTCCTTCACATCCCAGAAACCCCCTATGAGTTTTGCGATCGTGGATTTCCCGCTTCCCGAAGGACCTACGAGCGCGGTAAAGCTCTTCTCGGGAATGCTGAGATTGACATTGTGAAGGACTTCCTCGCCCTCGTGATATGAATAATTGACACCGCAAAATTCAATGTTATGAGTTTTCAGTTCAACGGGAGTCTCAGAGTGATCCTGTTCTTCGCCTGCCAGAAGTTCATCCACGGTGGCCACTGTGGTCGATACTTTGGCGGAAGAATCAGTGAACTGGATGGCGGAAAGTATCGGACCGACCACACACATCGAGAGCATTATCGAAGTCATGAATACATCTGCGGTAATGTTGCCTGAGATATACATCCACCAGCCTATGGGCAGGACGGTGATAAGTGTGCAGGGCGCTATCGTATAACAGAGTGCCTGGCAGACCTCTGTCTTTTTCATCCAGTAGCAATAGAAAGAGGCATTGGCAAGCACCTTTTCTTTGAACTTCTGATACGATGATTTCCGCTGGTTGTATGCTTTTATTACTTCGATGCCGTGGACATATTCGACTATGCTCGCGTTCATGTCCTGTGTGATCTCAACCGACTTTTTGTAGTCTTCCGAATAACTTGCTGCGATAAATCCGAAAAACAGCAGGCCGACAGGCACTGAGATAAGGCATATAAGTCCCATTCTCCAGTCTACGATCATCATGTATACCCATACAGCTATGGCACCGATGATATTCGAAGTAAGTTCGGGGATCATGTGAGCGATCGGTCTTTCCATATGTTCGACTTCATCGACTATTATCTGCTTGAGTTTTCCGCTCGAAGTGTCGATGATCGTACCCAGCGGCATTCTCGGCAGTTTGGCAAATATCTGTTTTCTTATCTCACCCAAAAGTCCGAATGTTGCCTTGTGACTTACGCTCAGACCCTTGGCATACAAAAGACTCTTTAGTGCAAATCCGGCAAAAGCAGCTAAAACATATACAAGATAGTAATTCCATTCCCTGTTTCCGGATATCATTCCCGAAATGATCTTTGCCGCTGAAACATATGGAAAGATTCCGGATAAGACGCCCAGCACTGCCAGCACGACAGATAGCAGCAGCCTGCCGTGTTCGGGTTTTGCGATCTGCCATATCCTCATCATCGGATTTGACTTTTGTTCTTTCAACTTAACTTCACCTCCGTTAGTTAGCTTTGGCTAACCGTTGTTTTATAAAAATACCGCAGACCGGATCTGCGGCATATTAAATACCTAAAAGTTGTCTGTAACCTGCAATGCAGAAATCGCAGGCCTTCTTTGTCTCGCTGATATTTGCCTCTTCGGAAACCCCATCCAGAAACGCATCAAACGCGTAGTTTATTACCATCGCCGATCCGATCCTTATAAAGCGTGATGAGATATTGTCAGGTCTTTTCATGAATCTCCTGCTGCTCTCAAGGAAGAACATCGTGTTTTTGCACTCCTCATCTATGAGGTCACTGACAAAATTCTCATAGCTCGTTCCGCCGCTGCATTCAAGGATAAGCTTAAACACTTCACGTTCAGAGTACACATAATGGATCAATGTCTCAATGGAACCGTAAGACATCTCGAATATATGCAGTACATCTTCCGCGGAGCCGATATTCATCTCACTCAGATCCTGATATGTCTTGTTAAACATCTGAAGTTTTTCTGCCACGAGCGCGGAAAACAGATCGTCCTTGCTGTTAAAGTGAGCATAGAATGCCCCATTAGTTACTCCCGCATCTCTGCAGATATTCCTTATGGATGCATTTCTGAATCCGACCGCGCTGAAATTCATCATGGCGCTCTTAAGGATCAACTCATGTGTTTTATAAAAATCGTAGGACATTTCTTTATTGCGGGCTAACCTTTTCGGATTTTTTACTGCGTAATATTACAGCGTAATCTTTTTAATGTCAACGGTTTTGTCCCCCAAAGCGCAAAACGGTTAGCTGTGTATAACCGTCATGTTATAATACACGTAAAATCTGTTAAATACGGAGCCAAAATAATGAAGACCGTGCGTAAGACTTCCGTTTTTTCGGCATCAAGAGAAACAGTATTTGAGAAGCTGCAACAGCTGGAAACATTGCGATATATTGCTTATCCATATGCAACATTCGAGCCGGTTGATAAAAACAGCCCGCTCGTATGGGAGGCCGGAAGCAGCTCATCTTACAGATTTAAACTTTTCGGCTTCATCCCCTTCGGTATCCACACCATCAACATCGAACATTTCGATCCGGATTATGTACAAAGCCGGGAAGGCAATAAAAATGTACCGTTATGGAACCATAAGATATATCTCAAGCCGCTTGGAGACAAGACAGAATATACTGATGAAGTCGACATTGATGCCGGCTGGAAGACATTTTTTGTCTGGATATGGGCAAGGTCCTTTTATTCTCACAGACAGAAAAAATGGCTTAAGCTCCTTAAGGATATGTAAGCCCGTATCAGTTCATTAACAGCATCCCCTTTTCAAAAGTGTTGTTTGCCGTTCCGGTATTTTCATCATTTACGTTACCGCGGTTTGTGTGATAAACTGTGTTTCAGTAAGCCATGGCTAACCGAAATGAAAGGTGAACTTAATGGAATTAATGGAATCGGGACAGATGTATCTTGAATCATTATATGTTCTCTCACTCGAGTCGGATATGGTCCGGGCCATCGATATCGGAGACTACCTGGGATACTCCAAACCGTCAGTAAGCCGGGCTTTGGTGCTTTTGAAAAACGAGGGGTATGTCGACAAAGACAGCCGCGGTTTTCTTCATCTGACGGAAAAAGGGAAACAGATCGCCGAGAGTGTATATGAACGCCACAAGGTTCTGACAAAACTTTTCATCATGATGGGAGTCGACACAGAAACCGCCAATCAGGATGCATGCCGCGTCGAACACTACATCGGGGATAAGACCTTCGAAGCGGTCAAAGCTTTCGTGGCAGATCACATGCAGTCATGATCTGCTGAGCTTATATCCGCCACACTGTTGCCCGGTTCCTGCACGTATCGCATCAGAACATTGACACAGACTTTAACCATATGGTATATTTTTATTGGTTAGTTTTGACTAACTGCCAGAAAAACATATGCTCCGCCGGAAGCTGCTCCTATTCATTCGCTTCCGGCGGATTTGTTTTCGGGGTTAGCGCCGGGTAACGTTTAGTAAACGTTGGGTTAAATCTTCCGTTTTGTTATTGAAGAACTGATTTCCAAATGAAATAATCAAATCACTAACTCACAAGGAGGATCTTACTATGTCATATGTAATTTCTGATGCATGCGTTTCTTGCGGCACTTGCGCTGACGGCTGCCCTGTCGGAGCTATTTCCCAGGGTGATACACAGTACAACATCAATGCTGATGTTTGCGTATCCTGTGGTGCCTGTGAAGCTTCCTGCCCTGCAGGTGCTATCGCAGAAGGCTGATAATACCGCGCTTAAAGGAGTTCTGGAGTCAAACAGACTCTAAGACCGGATAAGTTGATCACACCGTTCCCGAACCGGATCCTTCCACTCGGGAACGGTGTTTTTATTTGCCTGCTTGGTTAGCCAGATCTAACCGCCTGTGTTATAATGCTCGGCGAAAAACATAAAGCCGCGGAACCGGTATCAGGTACCGGATTTTACAGATATATCGATAATCGCTTTTATGAGGTAATCAGCAGTGCACAGGATCATCCGGACAGTTTGTGCGATCGCAGCAGAAGATATCGGTCAGGATAAAGCAGCCCGGATCGCTTCAACAGCTCAGTCACGGTACGGGGTTCTTCTGTCGGAAAACCAAAGTGATAACAAAGCATTAAGGGCACACACCTTTAAACGCATATATCCGAGCATTGCGGTATATGAAAGTTTACTTGCCGAAGGCATCTCATCTGAGAAGGCCGTCTGGTACATCCGCGAATACTTTCAGAGATTTTCCGCCAAAACCGTTCCTCACATACAGCGCCTTATCAGGATAACCGGGCTGGCAGGCAAAATGCCCGGACTCTTCTTTAAGATCGCGGTAAAGAACTTCGGAACGGATGCCGGTTTTGTATACGAGTTTCCCGAAAGCCACGGTAACGAAGCCAGATTTAATATCGTTAAGTGTCCGTATATGGAAACATGCACCAGGTATGGCTGTCCCGAGATCACAAAAGCTTTTTGCGACGGAGATGATGCAGGCTACGGCAATCTCCATCCCAGACTCATATGGGGACGCACTAAGACCATAGGCCGCGGAGGAGACTGCTGCGATTTCCTTCTTGAATACAAAAAGGATGACCCGTGATCACGGAAAAAGACCTCCGTATGACGGAAGGTTTGTTTTCGATCAATAATCCTGAAACCTTCTTTCTAACGACGGCCATAACCGTTACTCCCTGTTTTTCAGTATCTCCGCCGGTTCTATCCTCTTTATCTTGCCCATCAGCATGGTACTGATGAAAAAGTAGACCGTCATTACTGCAGCAAAGAGTAATATCCACAGCCACCACGGATATGTAATATCGTTTTCCATAGCCGTATTTGCTATAAACAAAGGATAGATCCTGTCCACAAAGATCTTACACAGAGGTATTCCTGCCAGAGCACTGACAGCTACCGCGATGAAATTTCCATCCATAAAGATCCTGCGCAACTCTCCCGACCTGTATCCGAATATCTTGACGAGTGCTATGCTCACCGAAGCTCTTCTGATCATGACATTTATCATGAGATACATTACTGTCACAAAGATCAGTACGGAGATGGCAATCATTATTATCACCAGTGACATCATCTGGTCTACGAAGATGCCGGCTGTATTTATGATCTCATCACTTGTGGTAACGCTCATTACACTTCCGTCTTCGATATCGAGTCTGCCGTGAGAGAATAAAACGTTATATTCATCATCTTCAGCACCGAACAGTTCTCTTGCCGAATCGATATTCATAAACACTGTAAGACCGATCGAATAATCCACGACATCCTCTATCTCAAAGGCATAGTTTCTGTCCTCCGAACTGTCTGTCAGGATCAGCATATCCCCTTTACCGAGCGAATACTTTGTTGCAACACCGTTTCCTATTATAACTTTATTCTCACTCTTCGCAGGTCTCGCATCAAAGAAACTGCTGTTATCAACAATGCCATACAGGGTCACATCCAGAGTGTAATCAAGATAAGTGTGCTTCAGGCTCATGGCATAGCATTCTTCGGCCCCTTCCGGAACATCCTCCGGCGGGTACTTAAGGACATATGTATATTCGCATGATGCATCTCTGATGTTATGCTTCTTTACATTGTTGCAAAGAACGTAACAGCTTACACCCATAAGCAGCAGGACCAGTGATATGGCCATGCCGACCACGACTGCCGCGATACTTCTTCTCTCACGTTTTATCTGTCTGGACTTAAAGTCATCTAAAAAGTTCTTTTTCTCTCTTGATGTTCTTTCATTCCCTTTGATACGCTGACTGTCCTCATTTCGCATAAGAGAGAGAGCAGTCGATGACAGCTTCCCGTTAATTACCAGAAAATTGACAACTGCTGCGATCACCGGCGGAATAACACAGCAATAGATTATGAGATAGAGAGGTCTTATATTCCCGAAAGCGGGTACCGAATAATACTCATATATATCCTGCATCTGGAAATCAACACCAAACTCCGAAAAGCCTAACAACATGCCGATAAGGCCTGC
The DNA here is from genome assembly GCA_024684815.1 of Saccharofermentans sp. Classification (GTDB taxonomy): domain Bacteria; phylum Bacillota; class Clostridia; order Saccharofermentanales; family Saccharofermentanaceae; genus Saccharofermentans. The sequence continues at coordinate 31,622 of JAIKWL010000043.1, forward strand.
TACAAATGTCAGGATGACCGGCAGAATAATGTAGTGGACAGCGATCTCGCCTTTGCGGATACCGAGCGCAAACAACGTTCCTATAACGCTGCTCTCTTCCCTGATCTGGTTGCCCGTAAAGACCGATATTACATATGCGATCAGAGCAAGGATAACCGCACCGGCAAACAACCCTATGGATTTCTTGATCATAACGTCGCTTGCCGCATCGCTGGCAATCCTGGGATTATCCTTATTTTCAGTAAACTCCTCGAGCAGGCTGATATCCACTTCATATGCCTCATCAAGGAATTCCTCTGTACGGTCCCTGAATTCCTTATATCCGTCAGACAGTTCCTTCACGCCGTCACGGAGTTCCTCAGAACCGTCCTTTAATTCCTCAGATCCGTCAAAGAGTTCATCCACTCCGTCAGAGAGCTCTGCAACTCCGTCAGAAAGTTCATCTATGCCTTCGCTAAGATCAGAGGCTCCTGCCAAAAGAGCACCGCTTTTCCCGCTTATATCTCCAAGGCCATCTGCCAGAGCCTCTGCGCCCTCCGCCAGATTTCCTGTTCCTTGCGCAAGAGTTCCGGCTCCATCTGCCAATACCGGGGCATCTTCTGCTAAAGCTTCAGTTCCCGCCCCCAGCGCCCCTGCTCCTTCAGCCAGATTTCCGGCGCCCTCAGCCACACCAGCTGCTCCGTCTGACAGAGCGGATGCACCGTTCGCGGCGGAACCTACGGCAGAGGTATAATCTGATACTCCGTCATAAAGATCCCCGGCGCCTTCAGAAAGCTCATCCACTCCCTCCGCAAGATCCGGGATACTGTCCTTAAGTTCCGTAATGCCGTCATACAACTCCACGGTCCCGTCATAAAGGTCCCGGGATCCGTCTTTCAGTACATCGATACCATCCCCGAGTTCATCAAGTCCGTCCTCGAAATCATATTTATCCTCAAGCTTTTTATCTATTATCTCCCTGAGGTATACGTTATCTGACATCTCATAATCGTAATCAAACGTCTTAAGTTTATCCTTGAGTTCAGCGGAAGATGCACCGCCCAACCTGTATGCGTACACATACACCTCAGATCCCGCATTATCGGAATCTGCTATCTGTTCGTAGCTTTCGCCGCTTACGAATCCCACACCGAATCGGCTCGGATCGGAAGTCATGTCACTCATGTTCTTAAGAGGCAGGTTATAATCAGGAACACTTCCGATTCCGGATATGGTAAATGTCTTATCTGCAATAACCAGCTGATCTCCGAGGCCGAGACCGTTTCTGTCACAATAAAGGTTCATAAGGACGATCTCATCGTCTTTTACAGGGAACGTTCCTACATCAAGATCGATAAGGTCGATATCTTTTCTGACATTGCCGATCCTGATAGTATTGGCACCGTGCGAGACATCCACATAGAAGATCTCTTCTGTCATGATCCCCATGTCAGAGATCTCTTTTATCTGTTCATCGTTCAGTTTCTCGAAGGTCTGAAACTGTCCGTCCTGTATCCTGTTCTCTTCGATCTTTTTTGCCGTACCCTGTATCGTTACCTCCGTCATGCCAACCACACTTACCACTATATACATGCTCGCAATGATTAGCACCATCAGGGCAAGATAACGTGCCCATGACTTCTTCAGATCTCTCGGGATCCTTCGCAATAATCCGCTTCTCATCTTAAGGCCCCCTTAGAGATCTTCCAGCATGGCAGCTTCGATCTTATTGTCATTGAGATAATTCTTAACGATCTTTCCGTCCTTCATGATGACGATGTGATCCATCATGTTCTTGATCGAATTATTATGAGTAACGACCAGCATCGTCGTATTATAGCGGCGGTTTACCTTCTCAAGCAGGACAAGGATATCTTTCGATGTTTTGGAATCCAGAGCACCCGTAGGTTCATCACACAGCAGCAGCTTGGGATTTTTTATGAGTGCTCTCGCAATAGCGCATCTTTGCTGCTGACCGCCGGACAACTGGGAAGGAAACTTATTCATATGCTCAGTAAGACCTAGCGTGTCCAGAAGCTCTCCCATATCCATCGCAGGTTTGCCCAGATACTGACAGACCCTTATGTTTTCCCTTACCGTAAGGTTCGGTATGAGATTATAGAACTGGAATATGAATCCGAGATTTGCCCTGCGGTATTCGGCGAGAGCCTTGTTGCCTAATCCGGAGATCTCGATCCCGTCAACTTTTACTGAACCTGACTCCATGCGGTCAAGCCCTCCGATCAGATTTAAGAGTGTGGATTTACCTGAACCTGATGTTCCCTGGATCACACACATCTCGCCCTTATCCACTTCGAGATCGATGCCTTTCAAAACCTGAGAATAGCTCCCGCCCTCACCGTAACTCTTTTTCAGATCTTTTGTTGTCAGATACATATTTACCTCCATGTCATTTAAGATGACAGATAACATTTTGAAACATGAGCAAGTGCTCGCATTTGAGATATTAGCCGCAGCTAACCCGTTTGTCAATAGAATATGAGCAAATGCTCATATTTCTTTACAAAAAAACTTATCTGCCCTATAATCAGGTCATGACCAGAACGCCGACACAGAAGAGAAGCATAGAAAAAAAGCAGCGTATAAAAGACGCTGCTTTCGATCTGATGGCGCAAAACGGTTATCACAATACAAGTTCCAATGAGATCGCCAAAAAGGCCGATGTGTCCATCGGAACCTTCTATTCATATTTCAAAGACAAAAAAGAACTTTATGCGGAACTCGTGGGAGATATCTACGATTATGTCATAACCGAGACCGTTTCCGCCATGAAAAGCATCCCGGATGATACGGATGACAGAGCACTTGCCGAACTTGCAATCGCTATGCTCCTTAAGAGTCATTATTACAGAAAAGATTTCCAAAAGGAGATCGCTTCCCTGTCATGCCAGTCTGAAGAATTCAGGATGATCGAAGATCAGTACAAATCACACACACCGGATTTCTTTCTCGGCATGATCAAAAACAGCGGATCAGGATTACGCGTCAAAGATGTTGATCTTTCAACCCGTATCATACTCACCACGGTTGAGAGCGTTATACATGAAACCGTTTTCAACGGCGACGGATCTCAGGATGACAAAGTCGTAAAGGAACTGGCTGATCTGGTACTCAGATATCTGTTCGACTAATTACCAAAATCATTTAACCCTTGTATATCTGTAATCACAGCAGTGCATCTCCAAAAACTGTTACCCGTTCCGGATAACAGGCGGAACCCCCAGTCTCCGCCTGATATCCGTATAGAGAGGGTAGATATAGGGTTAAGACATTGTCCAACTCTGTGACATGCGCTGCTGGCTGGTCATCCTGCTGTAAATACTGTCATACGCGGATAATTCTTCGGGTGTTCCCTGCTCAGCCACTACGCCGTCCTTAAGCACAACGATGTGGTCTGCATTGGCGATCGTTCTCATTCTGTGAGCGATGATAAGGACGGTCTTATCCTTGATAAGTCTTGATAAAGCTTCCTGGATGACGGTCTCGTTCTCAGCATCAAGAGAAGCCGTCGCTTCATCGAGAAGTATTATCGGCGCATCTTTAAGGAATGCTCTTGCTATAGAGATCCTCTGACGCTCACCGCCTGAAAGCTCACTGCCGTTCTCACCGATATATGTATCGTAACCGTCAGGAAGTTTGTTTATGAACTCCTCACAGTTCGCGAGCTTTGCGGCTCTCCTGATATCCTCATCACTCGCGCCCTCGCGGCCGATACGGATATTCTCTTTTATCGTGTTGTTGAACAGCGTTACATCCTGGAAGACTATCGAATAATCAGAGAGCAGTGTCTCGGGATCGATCTTTGAGATGTCTTCTCCGCCCAAAGTTATCTTACCTTCATTGACGTCCCAGAATCTTGCGGCAAGTCTTGAGATAGTCGTCTTACCGCCGCCTGAAGGTCCGATAAGAGCAGTAACCTCACCCTGTTTTGCTGTAAAGCTTACATCCTTTAACACATCTGTATCATCAGAATATTTGAATCCCACATGATCGAAAACGATATCGTATCCGACATTGCTCTTCTGTTCTGAACCTGTCTGTATCTCATGCGAGAGTACTTCATCAAGCCTTTCGGACTGAAGTTCAACGGAGATGACGGCAGCGAAGTTCTGGAGGGTGATCTGCATCGGATCGTAAAGTCTTGCAACTACCATAAGGAACATGAAGAACGTGAGCAGATCTATCTCACCGTTTGAGAAGAGCACGCCTCCGACAACTGCCGTAGTTCCGATGCCAAGCTTAAGCAGGATAGATGCGGAATTGACATAAACGGCCATCTTTAGCTCGGTGAAGAGCGCCATCTTTTCGACCTTCCTGATCTTACCTTCAAGTACTTCCATGTACTTGTCTTCGGCATTGTTGGCTCTAAGATCCCTGATGGATTCCAGACACTCCTGGACACTGTCATTCATGTCGAGTTTTACGTCTGCATTCTTCTTTACGGCTTTCTTCTCCAGACCGGAACAGGAGCCGATTATTGCAAGTGATACAGGTATTACCCAGAAGCTT
>JAIKWL010000060.1 GCA_024684815.1 Saccharofermentans sp.
AGCTCGGATATCTGACTGATCCACAGTCACCAACAGATCCGGCTAAAGAACAAATCACATACCATTGGAAAAATATTGACGGAAAATGGTATTACTACTATCGCAATTCCACAAGCGAAGGAGTGGTTACCGGGTGGCATATAGCAGGAGATAATTGGTATTACTTTGAGCAATCAGGATCAATGAAGACCGGATGGCATCTGTCGGGCTATAATTGGTATTACTTTGACCAGTCAGGTGTCATGAAGACAGGCTGGGTTCAGTCTGGCGGCAAATGGTATTACTTTGATGATGATTCCGGTGTCATGGTAAAGAGAGAAAGAATTATAAACGGTAAGATCTATGAATTCGATTATAAAAACGGATATATGATTGATACAGGCATAAGAGGCTGGTATCAGACCTGGATCAACAACAAGTGGTATTATTACGATTCCGACGGAGGCATGTTTACCGGTTGGCATCAGATCGACGGCAAGTGGTATTACTTTAAAACCAACACGTCACATGATTCAGGAGCAATGGTACAAAATACGTCATTAAAGCTTTCAGACGGAACCTACGATTTCGACAATTCAGGTATCTGTACGAATCCTTACAATCCCAGATAATAACCTGAAATTATCAGAGCCTCCGGCATAGAACGGAGGCTCTTTTCATAACTGTATAAGGTCGGTTAAAATATATAATGCAAACTAAGAATATAATGAGATAGAGATGAGGATGAATATTAATGTTCCTGACTGAAGAAGATGTGAATAAGGTTATCAGGACCGTAAGAGGAATAACACCGGAAGATGCTGTTCTTACTTATATGAAGCAGTATTTTCGTGATAAATACGATATCTGCATATTAGACTATATCTGTTCGACCGAAAAGTTCGGTCCCCCGGGCCAGAAATCGAAGAGGGTCCAGTTCATTACATGGGACATGAAGGAGTCACGTAAGTGCCCCACGGCCTTTGACATGGGTGTAAGAAAAAATGTGAAGAAGGTCTTCGCCAGGGTTTGTCAGGAAAATGATCTCCATCCTGATTTTCATGACCCTTCGAACTTCTTTCCGGTTCTGACAGACATTGAATCTGATATTACCGAGCGTCTTTTCAAGACAAAAAGAAATCAGATCGATTCAGCACTTAAAAGCTATCCACAGGTAAGAAAACTGATGTATTCAACCCCCTGTGTCCATGTGTTCTATGAGACTGATGAAGATATAGTAAAGAATGAGGAAAACGGTTTATCTTCAGAGATCAGGAACAGGATCAGTGATATATTGGGCGAAGTCGAAGGCTTTGAAGGGAGAAGACCGGGATGTGCGATTTTCACGAGTCTTCAGACACTGAGAGAAAAATACGACAACAACACGTACTATTATTTCCTCGGATAAAATATCAGTAATGAAAGTACAGCAGACTCTATGGATTTGATCAAACCCGGAAGACTTCATAAAGGAGATACAATAGCTGTAATCAGCCCGTCATGGGGCTGTGCGGGTTCTTCGCGTGTTTTATGGAAATATCATTCGGGCTGCAGGAGACTTGAAGAAACAGGCTTGAACGTAATTCATTCTCCAAATGCTCTAAGAGGCACTGCTTTTCTGAAGGCTAATCCTCAGGCAAGGGCCGACGACCTTATGTGGGCTTTCGAAAACAAGGAGATCAAAGCAATAATCGCAGCCATCGGCGGAAACGATGCTTCATCTCTTTTGCCCTATCTTTCAGCGAAAACAATAACCGGTAATCCCAAGATCTTCTGCGGTTATTCCGATATCATGGTGCTTCATCTTTTTTGTTACAGAGCAGGATTAATGACCTTCTATGGAGATAATCTTCTTACTACGGTTGCGGAAACCGGAGCCTGGCACCCGTACAGCCGTCACTGGTTTGAGAAGGCGTTCTTTGACGGTTCCGCAATAGATGAGATAAAAGCTTCAGATGACTGGTCTTTTGACGGTGATAATCTTACAGATAAGTCCTATAAAAAGACATATGTGAGCAACACGGGATATTACTATGTCCAAGGCAAGGGAAGCGTTAAAGGAAAGCTTTTCGGAGGTCATGGAGACCTCATGACATTAAGGCTTCCTGATGGGGAAGAGATCGTCCGCAAGGAAGATATGGACGGCAGCATATTGTTTTTCGAAGACATTCCCGAGTTTTGCGATGAGGAATATATGGCAGGCTTTTTCGACTGGCTTGGAAAAAAAGGCTATCTTCAGGTGCTTAAGGGCGTAATCATTGGAAAGATGCAGATGCAAAAGGATTTCGGATCTTATGCCGAAAGGATACGCAGCATTGTCACCGGCAAATACCATTGCCCTGATCTGCCAATAATGGCAGATTTGAACTTCGGGCATTCTTCTCCGGTATTTATCCTTCCATACGGTGCCAAAGCCGAACTGGATATAGATTCATTAAGATTCAGTATCCTTGAAAGCGGCACATTATAATCAGAACAGATTGTCAGAATAATTTCCCGCTTTTATCTCTCTTCTGAACTTTACGGACAATACTATAAGGATCGTTAAGAATACGGCAATAGTGATTATTGCCGGCAGACAAGCCTTAAGCACGAATAAAGCTCTTTCCGCAGGCGTCGGATTTATCTTGCTGTTTGCATCATCGATCGCATATCTGAAAGCGGCATTAAAGATATCGGTAGAATTTGCGCCGCTATCGCCTTCTTCTTTGATCACCTTCATAAAGTGTTTCGACACGGATTTGGTCATGAATGTGCCGGCATTTCTGCCCTGGAAAATCACATAGGAAAAGAATTGGCGCTGGTTTTTATCACCCGGTACTGACACTAAGATAACGAAGGCATTACTGTTTTGCGTATACGTTGTAAAATTGTTTGCATATCTGCCGAGATCAGCATAACCGTCTTTTTTCCAGTCCTCATCATATACCGAAATAAAAACAGGACAGACTCCGCAGAGTTCATAGTATTCTTCCATCGTCGCCCTGAGTTTATCAGGATCCTTAATAAATTCGGCTTTATCGATGATCGCGGGTTCATAACAGCACCCGTTCTTTATCGCACTACCGGGACTCTTGCCATCCGTGACATGAACATAAGTCGTATTGTTGGCACCGCGTAACAGTTTGGTCGGATTGGCAGTAGTAGTACCTGCAACAACAATGGTTATAACGATCGCACCCAGCACGATAGTGAATATTATCGATCTGGGCAGTTCGATCTTCGGTCTGCCGTATTTGTTAACATAGTTATCTTTTTTTGCTGAATCTGTATTCGGATCAAATGACATATTATTTACCCCTTAACCTATTACCCCTATGACGGAACGTCTCCGTCATATAAACAAAGTTTCCTACCAGATAATAATAGCAATTCCATGAAGCGGTTACAATGAATTCCGCAAGCCGGAAAACAGTAACGGAAATACCACTGTGATTACTGCATCATGTGTCTGTTCTGACCACGCTTCTCAAATTCTGTGGCATCTTCACCGAGCTGTTCAGGCTCTTCGATATCATGCTCTATCCTCGTAGGTACGTAACGTGTTTGCTCGCTGTATTTCCAGCCTGATTCAAGAGGAATAAACATACTGTTTGTCTCTATCGCCGTTACGGGAAAACCAGGATCGTAATACATTTCCGCATCCGGTTCGGGAGAAAGTTCATGGTTTGATATCTGCGATAATTCCTCGATATCTTTCTTCTCTTTTTTGAACAGGATCTTGGGTGCGATCTTTGCCATTACGATCGTTGCCAAAACGACTGCTATCACGACCACCAGGAATTCTTCAGGGTGGTAGAACAAAAACATCATGCCTTTTTCATTGTTCTCGAGACATCCCAGAAAGACGATAAGAACTATAAACGGTGAGCCGATGAAAAAACCTCTGAGGACTTCATTTCTCTTGACAGACTTGACCTTTGAATGTCTGCTGCGCTGTGTTTTCTTCTCCCATCTTTTTTCGTAAGGAAATTCACCTGACACCTTGCCGGTCTGTCCGTTTACGATGTACTGGTATCTGATGCCGTTATATTCAATGCTGAGGAACCACACGGGAAGAAGTGCATACTTGATCTCCTGATTCCTGTACTTCGTAATACTGCGCTCGGCATCCGGCTCGAAAGAATCAAACCCGAAAGTTATCTCATTGCACACAGCCAGCGAATACTTATCCAGCCTTCTGTAGATTCTGTCGGTCATGTCGATCGGCAGCAGATCGTATTTCTCTGCAAAGAAACCTTGAAGATACTCTGCTTTGAATCTGACAAGCTCCGAAAAATCAAACGGTTCGGCAGCGCTCATCAGTCTGTCTGCAATATGTTTTTCGCCGTCAAAAGGCACATCCTTAAACCTGAAGTTAACCCGGCCGTAGACCCCGCGCGCGGAACTCCCGATATCATCATTCGTAAAATCCCTGTATGCGCGGTCAATATACTTTCCTGTATATCCGAAACCTTTTATGTCAGCTTCCACTTCGGTTGACACGGCCCATGTCGGCACATAAAGACCGGTCATCCTGGATAATACGTCCTCAGAACTGAAGTCTTTGGGCAGATGATCGACACCTTCGCAATACTCTCTGAAGATCTTTATAGCCTTCTCTTTATCAAACTTGAAGGGAATGATGTAGTCCGGCTTAAACTCGCGCGTCAGCCTTCTTGTAAGAAGTGCAGGCGAGCCGCAGAAAGCACAGAATGTCGATGCCGTGTTCTTATCCGTTACGATCTGCGATCCGCATGAATTGCAGACCACTTCAACACGAGATTCGTCATCCTGACTTAACTCGGCATTTTCGCCGTAAGATTTCTCGATAACGTCGACGCTGAACGATCCGACTTTGTCTAATGAATCAGGATCGAAAATACTTCCGCAGCAATTGCATATACATGCCCCGTGCCCAATATCGAAAACAAGATTTGCTGCACAGTTAGGACACTTCGTCGAATCTGCGGAAACAGACTCTATATCCTTGATCCTTTCAGTTGATCTATCCCAAATAGCCATACTCAGTCCCTTAAAATATTCTTGAGATAATTATACCATTTGTCATCCTTGTGTGACTGTTGCGGCTGTTATACATACATTGGAATCGCCGCTGAAAAGAGAATGTTTTCGATTCTAAATATTATTGCCGTTTTTTAGTTAGGCATCGTAGGATGCAGGGCAGGGCTAATTAACTACAGCATAAACCTACGGCAAACATCCGGCGGCGCCGTAGGTTCTACCAGATGTTTGGCCTAAAATGCTTCAAACCTACGGCAAACATCCGGCGGCGCCGTAGGTTTTACCAGATGTTTTGGATCAAAATACCCAAACCCACGGTAAAACCACGGGCAACGCCCTGGGTTTTACCCGGCATTCGCACTTGCGGTTTTCTCCTGGGATTGTTTTACGCGCGAGAATGTTTTTCTCACGCTGTTATTTCGTGTGCTTAGGGAAACAGCAGTCGATATTAATCAAACGCCTTCAGTAAACTGACCTTCCATTACGTCTTCGTGTGACATATCGATCGCGCCAATGGGCGCTAAGCGCTCGTTCAGTTGTTCACGGAAATCTTTCCTGTCAGCAACTTCCATGGGGAAGACATATTCATAACGAAGATTGTTCTCATCGATTATCTGGAGCAGTATATTGAACCTGGCAAGTTCAAAACCTTCCTCGTTTTCATACTCGCTTACATATGACGGATCGTAGGGCTCGTCGAATCTGTCTATGGCATATTGTTCGTAAGGCCTGTCGCCGTCCCTCTCATTTTGGATCGAAAACCTTGCCACATCGTAAAGCGGGAATATCTCTTTCCCCGGAATGATAAGATAGCTGTGTGACAGAACGACCATAGTGTCAGCCGGTGCATTCCTGACAAGATAAGCATCGCACTTTTCCTTTATGTCGTCGTATAAGGCATCACGGCCGAATTCTTCGACTCTGGTGTTAAAGAAAGGGACCTCAGTTTTCTCTTTTTTCGAAAACATTTTTTTGAAGAAGCCGCTCTCTTCTTCATCGTGATCGTAGGTGTTTTCTCTGACAACCGGTGTGTATAGGATCTGATCGATATTGATATCTGTTACCTTCATAATGTGAGCCCCTTTCCGCTTATCTGTTCAAGAGCTGTTATCCGTTTGTGCTTCCTAATCCCGTTACTTATCAACATTATCGCATATTTCCTGTATTATATGGATTAACGGTTTTAATTCTGCGGAGGCGATAATGATTATCAGGAGATTTCAGGAGCAGGAGGCGTCAAAGGTATCGGATCTTATCCGTAAGACCATCAGGATATCCAACATTAAGGATTATCCTATTGAACTGATGGAACAGCTGATAGAATCCGAGACACCGGAACAGGTTCTTAACAGAGCCTCGTGGACTCATTTCTATGTTGCGCTTGATGAAGAGCAGATCATCGGGTGCGGGGCCATCGGTCCTTTTTGGGGCAAAGAGGATGAGAGCAGTCTGTTTACTATTTTCGTGCTCCCGGAATATCAGGGCAAAGGTGTCGGAAGAGCGATCGTAGACACTCTCGAAAATGACGAGTATTTCTTAAGGGCAAAGAGGATCGAGATCCCTGCTTCGATAACGGGTGTGCCTTTTTATCTTAAGATGGGTTATAACTTCAAGAACGGCATTTCAGAGCCTGACGAGGAACATCTGATAAGGATGGAAAAGTTCAGAGACGTAAAGAACTGACAGGAAGATTCTTTAAAAATGATGTATCAGATTCAGATGAAGAAAGATGATCTCAAAAACTGATATATCAGGTTATAGATAAAGGCAGAGTGGAATATGGAAATAAAAGATAACAGAATAGATGCGGGCAAAGCTTTTGACTGGGGCAGGACATCTGAATACTATGCAAAATACAGGGATATCTATCCTGAGGAGTTCTACCGAAAGATAGCTGACAGAGGCCTTTGCATCAAAGGACAGAAAGTATTGGATCTCGGGACAGGCACCGGTGTGCTGCCGCGCAATATGTATAAATACGGGGCAGAATGGATTGGGACCGATATTTCACCCGAGCAGATTGAGCAGGCTGAAAGGCTCGCACGTGAAGCTGGCATGGATATAGGCTTCAAGACGGTCTCTGCAGAGAATTTGGATTTTCCGGCCGGATCTTTTGATGTGATTACCGCATGCCAGTGTTTCTGGTATTTCGATCACGAAAAGGCCGCTCCGGAATTTCACAGGCTCCTCAAAAAGGACGGCAGACTTGTCATCCTTTTCATGGCATGGCTTCCTTTCGAAGATGAGATCGCCGGGAAGAGTGAAGCGCTCGTCCTGAAGTACAACCCCGGCTGGACCGGCGGCAGAGAGACAAAGCATCCTATCCATATTCCGGATGTCATGTTCGATTATTTCGAACTGGAAGATCACGAAGAGTACGATCTGAAAGTGCCTTTCACCAAAGAATCCTGGCACGGCCGGATGATCGCCTGCAGAGGTGTCGGCGCATCACTTTCACCTGAAGAACTTGCAAGCTGGGATGCTGAACACAGGAAGCTTTTGGAGACTGTGCCTGAAAGCTTTGATGTGCTGCACTATGGGGCGATATCGGTATTGAAAAGGAAAGATTGATCCGGGATTTTTCGCGCGCTGGGCGCAAGTATGTTGATTTAGAGATAATGGGGGTCTTAAGAGATGTACAGATGAAGAAAACAACTTGCTATACGTATTTTATGATCAGAGGTGATTTTGATCCTGACGAGATCACAGCGATCCTCGGTATTCAGCCGGTAAGGTCATTCAGATCAGGTGAGCCGGTATTTTACATGAAAGACGGCCAGAAAACCGATACGGGGCGCACACATCAGTGCTCCTGTTGGGAAGGATGCCGTTGTGATGAATATGATGTCATCATCAGCAATCAGATGGAGAAGACCATCGAACCGCTTATCCCGAGGATCGAACAGCTCAACATGATACGTGAGCGCTTTGATGCATCTTTAACACTGGAAGTCGTGCCGAGCATTTGTTGTGAGCACGAAAAACCCTGCATTTCGCCTTCTATGAAAGTCATTGATTTTTGTTCTGAAGTAAGGGCAGATCTTGATATTGACTGGTACATAGATAATGCGTAAATGCAGGACGTACAAGAATATTTAGATTTTTAGGAGATTTATAATATGTTATTGGAAACAGAACGATTGATAATTACAGAACTGACAATGGACATGGCAATGGATGTCCATAAGAATTCACTGGATGAAGATACGAGACGATTTGTTCCGGACGAGGTTTTCGAGACGCTGGAAGATGCGCAGGAAACAATTGAGTTCCTGAGTTCTCAGTACGAATCGGCAGAGGGCCCTCAGGTATATGCCTTGATCACAAAAGAAGACGGTAAGAATATCGGCTATGTGCAGCTGGTTCCGATCGAAGACGGCAAATGGGAGATCGGATACCATGTGGCAAAAGCCTACACCGGAAAAGGCTATGCGACAGAGGCCGTTAAAGCTTTCCTGCCTGTAATGGCTGAGAAGGTCGGAGTATCAGAAGTTTACGGTATCCGTCTTCAGGAGAATGCCGCTTCCGGCCGCGTGCTCGAAAAGTGCAGCTTTACCGAGTTTTTCGCAGGCGAGGGCAATTATCACGAAGGCGTATACGAAATCAGTAAGAGTGTCTGGAAAAAAGCATAAGCTCCCGGCCTGATTGCGGAGCAGAATAATAAGAGGTGAAGAAATATGCTCGAGTCTTTATTTGAAGCGATAGGCAAAGAAGATATCAGCCGGTATTCATCCGTGCTCTTTAATATTTATGAAGATAAAGATGCTTATACGATCGAAGCATGTTTTGACGATGATGCTCTTGTTATCGGGCGCGACAAGCCTTTTGTAATCTGCGGAAAGGAAATATCCTGGGATAAAGCAGAGAAGAAGGCCGGCAAGGAACTTACCGGGTATATAAAGTCGAGCAGGGAGAAATATAAGGGTTTCAGTTCTATCGCTTACGGTTTTGTGGAAGGTGATCTGAACTATATCCGCAGCTCTGATAAAAAGACCGAGAAAGTTTTGTTCACGGCGGAAGATTTCAAAGATCTTCCGCCGGCAAAGCTGAAAGCGTGGATGACGGTCTATCTGACGGATGAAGCAACTAAACAGAGTTGGAAAGAATGGTTTAAGGTCAGGTTCGAGGACTTACCGGAAGATAAGCTTGATTACTGGCGTGCTTTCCTTGCAGATAATTTCAATTACGAAAAATACGATCAAAACCGGTGATCCCGGCATTCGGATCAGGGCAGGGAGGAATATATGAAACAGATCATCCTGGATGGCAACAATTTTTCGAACATAGAAGAATTATATGACGAGATCGACAGGCTCCTGACAAAGGATCTCGGCTGGAAGACCGGTCACAATCTGGATGCCTTCAATGACCTCCTTCGCGGCGGATTCGGTGTTCATGAATATGGAGAGAAGCTGGAAATCACCTGGATCAATGCATCGAAAAGCCGGAAAGACCTGGGCGAAGCTTTATTTAATACTATCGTGGAGATAATCCTGGACAGTGATGATTCAGGCCATGACTGCCATCTATCCATTGAGGAATAATACGATGGTATAATAATAAGAGTTTTACGGTTAGTATCAGGAGGGGTAGAAATGAAACTGGTAAATCTGCAATGTCCGAACTGCAGCGGCAGTCTTGTAAAAGAAGGCGAGAATCTCGTATGTCACGCCTGCGGCGGTACGTTTTCGATCGATTACGATGAGTCTGATGTTGAGTTCGAAAAGATCAAGACTGAGCCTGAGCGTGATCAGAGGAGGCTTGAACATGAGAAGGAACTTCTCGAGAAGAAGTTCGAACTCGAGCAGAAAGCTTTAAGAGAATCCGAGAAGAGAGCACAAATAAGGTCTTTCAGAAAAAGACTGATCATCACGCTGATAATAGTGTTTGCGGTAATCGGTTCACTCACTTTGAGCATTATCATGGCACAGATAACGGCTGAGCAGAATGCAAGATATAATGCGAGCATCGAGACGGAAAAGAAACCGACCAATACACCCAGGCCTTCTCCGACGCCGACACCTGCTCCGAACTACCACATCACTCCCGAGGATGTGGAAGATCTGATGGATGATCTCATCGAGGTCGGACAGAAAGCTGAGATGGATATCGATCAATGTGGGGCTTTTAAAGGTTCCGGAGCGATCAAATTTTTCGACAAGACGGATGCTGTTTTCGTTGATGCTTATATCGTGACCGATATCCCGGAGCAAAAACTGTCCCGTTCCAACAGGGTCGTTCTTATATATGAAGTTACATGGTACAACGAAGACGCCGGAGAACAGAAATGTTACGATGCGGTCTATTTTGAAGGACTGAAGATATATCCCGGTGACACCAAAGTTGTTTGTGATTATGCCCCGGAAACGATAATCAGGAGCGATGCCGCATGGGGCTGGGGCATGGCATACAGTTTTGAAGAATACGATCAGTGCTACCGCGAGAATGTCAGCGCACTGGGCGGAAATGTAACTCCGATTAAGGCTGAGGAGCCGGATTCTGATTCTGATTGACAGATTCCGATTGCCGGGCAACGATTGACGCACTTCGACTGACGGATTTCGATAAGCGGACTTCGTTTGCCGGACTTTGATTGATGTTTTTTGATTAGTGGCCTTCGTTTGCCGGACTTTGGTTTTCGGGCTTTGACTGACGAGTTTCGATTAATGGACTTCGATTAGTGAGAGTAAAGTGCAAGAACGTAAATTGAACGCAAATCGAGCTCAGAGCGTTCAATTTTGCGTTCTTTTGCTTAAAAAACGTAAATCCGAACGTTATCTAGTGTCCAGAGCGTTCAATTTACGTTCTACCGTTCTTCAGTGACCTGAAGATGAAGTCATTGCTTGAATTTACGTAATTTGAACGCAAATCGAGCTCAGAGCGTACAGTCCAGCGTAAATTTGCTTGAATTTACGTAAAAGTGTACGCAAATCGAGCTCAGAGCGTACAGTCCAGCGTAAATTTGCTTGAATTTACGTAAATCTGAACGCAAATCGAGTTCAGAGCGTACAGTTTGCGTACGATTGCTTGAAGTGCGTAAATCAGAACCTAAATCAAGCTCGGAGGGTTCGCTTTGGCGCACTTTTGCTTGAAAGTGCGTAAATCAGACCCTAAATCGAGCTCAGAAGGTTCGCTTCTACGCACTATCACAACTCAGCATGAAATCCGCACGAGAAGAAAAACGGACGTGTCATGATCCGGCAAGTGCACGATGGAGTACTGTTTTTGAAGAAAATCCGTACTCTAAAGTTCACATATAAGTCAAGTCCAAAGTTTTGTGTAAAATCATTCCTTAGTATAATTTGTCTTCTTTTGCCAAGAACTCTGAGTGGAGCGTAGCGGAACGAGGAGTTCTTGGCAGCGCATCACATCCGGTATTCTTAAGCAACCAAAATGGC
>JAIKWL010000006.1 GCA_024684815.1 Saccharofermentans sp.
TAAAAGATGGGGAATTGTTATTTTTGCATCAGGAAAAGGATGAATTTAACATTTCAAGACTCGGAAAAGTCCTAAAAACGTTAATTCAAGACTTTGAAACTATTCCAGGCATCAAAGAATGAATTTATTCATATCTTTGCCATGGAAACCCCTCGAAGGGTCTTAAATACGTTAAATCAAGACAAAATTTATGTAGAATTTCGCTTTTATCGGAAGAACGCCTACTTTTGCGAAAAATAACATATAATAGTTTTATATAGATCTATATTAGTAACTTTTAAATTGTACAATTATGCCAAGAATTATTGATGCATTTAGAAAAGTATTCTTCGGCGATAAAGAGCCCGAAGAAGTGTTGAACAGTGGTGTTGCAAAGACCGCCAAGGAAATCCTTGTAGGAAAAGGATCGAAACCGGGCAAGTCTGGTAATGCCACTTCAGAAGGCGAAGTATTTAACGACAACGCTACCCATCTGAAGATGTTTGGTGGTAGGGAAGTAGACGTAGTACCAACGCATAACGGTGCACTGTTGCAAGTGTCCGGTGTTGGTGCTAAGAATGAAGGTGGTTTTTCCATCAGTATGGATAAGCAAGAGTACGCCAAGTTTAGTGCCCTTGATGAGTCCCACCAGAAAAAGTTTGTGGAGAATTACCTTCAGCAGTATGCCCCAAACAGATTCAAGGAACTAAGCGGCAACAAGAATGTTGCCAACTACTGGTCACAGGTCGGCGACAAGAAGTTCTATGCCCCTGTCACAACGGCAGAGCTTAACAAGCTGAAATCCCTCAGCGGTCAAGAAAAGGATGCTTATTTTAAGGAACTTCTCAAAGAGAAAGATCCGAAACAGTACAACGCCCTGGTTAATGCCGAAAAGGCATTGGCTGCAGACAAGAAAATAAGGGATGTAGCACAGACTCCATGGCAAAGGAACGGTTCTCCAACCAATTCAATTGGGAACCAGGGAGCTGCCGCATGGCAGGGTAAGTTCAAGCAATACCCTGATGAGCCGCTGAATCCACGTATCAGCAAGGTAACTCCTTTCGTCGATGAGAATACCGTTTATCTGAATATGACTGTTGACGGTAAAGAAAAGAACCTTACCGTCAGCAACAGAAACACCGTCGACGCTTTCAATGCCGGTGCTCTACCACTGAATGTACTCGCCAATAAGGTGCTGGAGATGACAGACCGCCTACAGGTCAATCTTCAATCACGTTTTGAGATGGCTATGGATGAGCAGCGCAGTCAGGAACAGGGATATTCCAATGGATTCCGCAGATGATGCTGAACACAGCAAGAAAATTATCCATAATATAAATTTTCTAATTAACTAATTGAACGGATAAGGGCTGGCCGCGAGGTTCGCCCTTACCGATGCCGCTATTTTTATTTTATCAAAAAATGATAAATTAAAATTATTGACCGCTGTCCGCTATGCAAGGCTGTCGAAATGTGGACGCAGTGAGTCCAAAATCTGGAATATCGCTACGAGAACTACTATTATCGTTGCGAGAATAACCATAATCGCTACGAAAAACCCTATTGTCGCAGATTATCGATGCGATAATAGATGGATATAGTAAGGATGCCGCCCATCGAGCAGCACCCCTTGCAGATTCGCCAGCGTCCTGTCCACTAAGCACAGAGTCAAAAAAAAGCACTGCCACCGTCGGACTACAGAACACGAACCTAATCGCGTAGCCAACAGCAGCAGCTTAGAAGAATGGAGAGCCGTTTTTCAAGTCATTATCGGAATTTTCCTCAGACCCACGCAGACGTGCTGAAGCACCTGTGGTTACCTATTCCGCACTCTCCAGTAGATGGAGGGGCCTCTCAGTGAGTGATGTACGTACTTGCCCCACTCCTTACGCCCTTGACGCTCTGGCGCAACCCTCCAATAGGAACCTGGCACCGTCGTACCGCGAGAATACTCTCGTTTCAAAGCAACTGCCGTGCCAGGTAATCGCCTTCACTGGTCACAGATGCTCGTTCGAATGAACGCCCCCTAAGCTCAACGTCTTAACCTGCATCCATCGCAAACGGAGTCATGCTCCAGAAGAAACAGGTGCAGTAACCGTTATCCAATCCTTCGGCGATATAAGGGCCTGGCACCGCAACACTTCTGGGATGGTCACTTGACAGGTCGTAACCTATCCCCGCACTCCCAAGGCTCATGGGCCGGTCAACATGAGGCCGCCGTAACCGCCTCCCGCTTCTCCCATGGCTCAAGTGCCGCATGCCAGGCTATATTTCAGTGTTTCAAAGATCGCTATTCTAACCCTTCCATCAGGACTGCCATTGCCATTTCCTGGGCGCAGGGCGGTGGAGCAC
The DNA here is from genome assembly GCA_024684815.1 of Saccharofermentans sp. Taxonomy (GTDB): domain Bacteria; phylum Bacillota; class Clostridia; order Saccharofermentanales; family Saccharofermentanaceae; genus Saccharofermentans. The sequence goes on from JAIKWL010000006.1 coordinate 2,332, forward strand.
CGGCACGGCGCTGCACCTCATACTCTTCAGATGCGGCATCGGCCCTGGAGCTGATGAAGTCCTCATCATCCTTTCGGGCGTCTCCGGCATCGGTAAGATATGCCCGAAGATAGCTGCTATAATAGTTGGCATCCATATTAGTCCAGATATTCTGTGTGCGCGTTCTCTTCCTCCTGCAGCACTTCGTCGAGGTGTTGCAGGTTCTTAGCATCGTACTCGATGTCTGGAGTATTATCGTCCTTCTTCATAGCCTTGTCAATCAGGAAGTGCATAGATGATGTTGATGCCCTGCTTGTAGCAGTTCATCATGATCTCAACCTGCTTGCCGCCGATGGTGGCCAGTCCCTCATAGATGTACTCTGTACCATCCTCAGAGTTCGTTACCTTCTTCATCGTGATGCCATACCGCTTCTCAATCTCAGCCTTGAAGCCCAGTGCCTTGGCATCACCACCACCGGCATAGGTAACTCCCACCATGCCCAGACCTTTACCGTTGCCGATGAACATGTAGTTGATGACTACCGTTGCAGCCTGATTGGTATAGAGCAAGGTGTACTCATTACTGTTCTCGTTCAGCTCCCAGTTAAAGCCGGACATGTATTCCTTGACATGGCTCTGTGAGCTGCCGAAGTCCAGGCAAGGATCTACATACTCGGTACTGCCCGTCGGTCCTGTAGGCACCTGGGGTGTTCCGTCATCGTCACTGTCACCGCCACAGGCTGTGAATGTTACACACATTGCTGCCATCATGGCCAGCATCATCACTCTCGCAAAAATCGACTTTTTCATAATTATTTGTTGTTAGTCATTAAAGCCACCCCGGGCGTGGCGTCGCGTTCCACGTGATCCGGGATGGCATTCTTGTTGTTGTTTTATCTTCAGCAGTGAGTCGCGACCCTCACAAGCGTATATACACAAAAAAAGCCACAGAACACCCATATCATCTATGGATGTTCTGTGACCTACCCCTTCAGAATGTATCTGAATTTGGCCGGACTTTACCCCATGGAGAGTGAGCCAGTTGCCATACTCATGTCCGGGCGCCACAGCGAGAAGGTGCCTCACATTACGCCACTATTGCGGCCTTTTACACTTCAACTCGTTTGTCTTAGTGCAAAGGTACCAATAAATGGGCCCTTCGGGACCCATTTTCTTTTGCTAATAAGTTAGGGGCCATCGCTTTCGTTTTGCGACAACCCCTTTGTTCTTGCTGAATGATCTGATCAATAACGGAAGAGCTCTTTGTAAAGTACTCTTACTGCATATGAACAGTAGGACTCGGATACACCGAACATCATGGAGATCTCGGATGCGCCCTGGTTAACGATCCTTAAGTTGATACCCGCATTGGAAAGGGCGGAAGCTGCTCTTGCCATGATACCTACGGAATTGGCCATTGCTTCACCTACGATCATGACTATGGCAAGGTCTCTGTCAACCTTAACGTCAGCTTCGAGTTCCTTCTTGATCCTGTCTACGATCCTTGCTTCCTTTTCTTCGGTGAAATACTTCTTGCGGAGAACGATCGTAACTGTATCGATTCCGGAAGGAATGTGATCGATCGAGATCACTTCATCAGAGAATATCTTGAGGAGAGCTGCAAGGAAACCTACCTGTCTGTTCATCATATACTTGCTGACTGTAACTGTGCAGAAACCCTTGTCACCGGCGATACCGGTTACGAGTGAATCGTAGTGTGAACGCTTGGACACGAGCATAGTGCCTTTGGCGGAAGGGTTATTCGTATTCTTGATGTTGAGCGGAATTCCGCGTGCGAATACAGGATAGATTGCTTCTTCGTGGAGCACTGTGAATCCTGCATAGGAAAGCTCTCTCATCTCATCGTATGTGATCTCGGTGATAGGGAAAGGGTTCTTTACAAGATTCGGGTTAACAGCAAATACATTGTCAACATCGGTCCAGTTCTCATAAACATCGGCATTTACAGATGCTGCAAGTATAGAACCGGTTATGTCGGATCCGCCTCTTGAGAAGGTGATGATCTTACCGCTCTTGGATACACCGTAGAAACCCGGGAATACGAGGATGACATCAGCCTCATCTTTGAGCTTGGCAAGATTGTCGTATGTCTCGGGGAGAATAACAGCTTTGCCGGCTTCATCGTGCTCTAAGTAAAGACCGCACTCCTCGGGATCGCAGTATTTGGCAGGGTGACCTGTTGATGTGAGGTAGAAAGCCACGAGTCTTGCGCAGCAGTCTTCACCCATAGCCTTAACTGAATCAAGGTAAGCGATATCTTCGGTGTAATCAGCATTAACGATCTTAAGAAGTCTTCCTTTGATATCGGGAAGAACCTCTATAATATTAAGTTCATCGGCGATCTCTTCGTAACGGGCGAGTACTGCCTCAACTTCCCTTTCGAAAGAATCTCCTGCAAGTCTTGCCTTTGCAACGGAAATAAGAAGATCCGTTACCTTAGTGTCGTCTTTTGTGCGCTTACCGGGCGCGGACACGACCATGATCCTTCTATCCTCGTCTGATAAAAGGATGTTGCAGACCTTTTGGATCTGAAATGCGTTGGCAAGAGAAGATCCGCCGAATTTTGTAACTTTCATAGCTATATGCTCCTTGACTCATCATTTTGCTTTACTATAATATCACAAGCGAAAAATTATATTATTATAATTATTTTGTAGCCAAATATTAGTCTGACTGTAACAGTGCACAATAAAGAGGAGTGGATCATTGAATATATTCAAAGCAATGAAACCCGAGAAAGTCTATGAAAGCCTTGTCCTGGTTCCGTGGGACGAGCTTGCAAAAGACGGTATAAAGACTGCTCTTTTGGATTTTGATAATACTTTGGGGCCCGATCATGCAACGGAGCCTGAAGACTACAGTTACAGGTGCGTAAAGATGATCGAGGCTCAGGGGATTAAATGCTGCCTGGTATCGAATGCAAAATCAGGAAGATCCGCAAAGATCGCTGAGATGCTCGGAGTCCCGTGCGTTACATATGCCAACAAGCCGGGAACATCAGGAGTACTGAAGGCAATAGAACTGATGAAGTCCACCCCTGAGGAGTCGGTTATGATTGGTGATCAGGTGTTTACGGATGTCATTGCAGGCAACAGATCAGGCTGCCGGACTTTGATGGTTGAAAAGCTCCACAGACCCGAAATATGGTATGTAATGCTCAAAAGACCGTTCGAAAAGATCGTCAGATTTATAGGAAAGTTCTGATATTGTGCCTATAGAATCCCTGATACTTGCGTAAAAAACCGCTTTCAAGTAAAATTATTTAGTTAAACGCTTATTTATTAAAAAGGAGAAATATTTATGATTAGCGCAGGTGATTTCAGAAACGGACTGTGTTTCGAGATGGACGATCAGGTTTATCAGGTCGTTGAATTCCAGCATGTTAAGCCCGGAAAGGGAGCAGCGTTCGTAAGAACAAAGTATAAGAACGTTAAGACAGGATCCGTAGTTGAAAGATCTTTCAACCCTAACGAGAAGTTCGAGCAGGCTCAGCTTACAAGACAGGATATGCAGTTTATCTATGCTGACGGCGATCTCTATTACTTCATGGATGCCGACACATATGAGCAGACACCTATCCATCAGGATAAACTCGGTGACGGAATCAAGTTCCTCAAAGAAGAGATGGTATGTAAGGTAGTTTCTTACAAGGGCGATATCTTCCAGGTAGAGCTTCCTATCACAGTTGTCCTCGAGATCACTGAATGCGAACCCGGCGTTAAGGGTGATACAGCTAACAACGCTTCCAAGTATGCTACTCTTGAGACAGGTGCTGTTGTTAAGGTACCTCTCTTCGTTAACCAGGGTGAGAAGATCAAGGTTGACACAAGAACAGGCGAATACTTAGAAAGAGCTTAATTAATCTATACCGGCTGCCGTTTGAGGGATTAGTCCTTTTTACGGCAGCCGTTTATCCGCACCTTTAAAGTTTAGATCATTCAAGGAACCGATATGGAAGACAATACTAACATCGAATCCATAAAAGGCGATCGTTCAATGACACAGGGGTTTGTAGCCCAATACGCATCTGAAGCGGCGCTCCAGATAAACGGTGTTCTGTCATTGGTTCCTTCTTTTGCCGTGGCGCTTAAGGAAAAAGCCGGTGTTGTCCATGAAGGCAAGGGTGTAAGGGTAGTCTTCGGAGATACGCAGGAAGGATCTGTATCTATTACGGTTTATCCCGTTGTTAAATACGGTATGATCATTCCCGAGATTGCCTGGATGATACAGGAAAAGGTAAAAAAAGACGTCGAGCGATTTACCGGTCTTACGGTAGAGAGTGTCGACGTTTATGTTTGCGGGGTTGAGGAGGTGTCATGAATTCCTTTATCAGAGCATTGATGTTCATTTATTCCGTGGTTATAGCGGTTATTTCTGTAGTACTGTTATATGCGCTTATTGATGACGGTATCTTTGCCGACATCTTATCCCCCTTATCTTCGATCGTAACGGGTCCTGTGAGCAGATATATCTATCTTGGTATCCTTCTGCTCCTGTTTATTACGTCTATTGTTTCCATTACGAACATAATCACTTCAGGAAGACTCAACCGTACAAGATTGAGAAAGAACGATATCGGTACAGTTGATATCGGTCCTGATGCTATCGAGAGTATTGCTCTTAATGCCGCCAAGTCAGCCCAGGTCGGTATCAAGAGTGCAAGATGCCACGTTGCGCCTGCCAAGAACCAGGCTTTGAAAGTGACGGTATCCTGCGAGCTTTATTCAAATGTCGAGATCCCTTCTTCCATGGCTAAAGTTCAGGAGAAGGTAAAGAAAGATATCGAAAGATTCACAGGTATTGCTGTTGAACAGGTTATAGTCAGAGTCGCAAAGGTTGAGCAGGCTCAGACAAGGGTTGAGAGCAGATAAAAATGGAAAGGTTTCTGTCCAAGCTTTTCGAGAAATTCCGCAACACCAAGGCCGGTGTTTTATTTGCTGTCCTGTTTTTTATAGTAGGACTTTTACTTTGTATATTCGGGTTCTTTAAGACCCTCTTTATATTATTGATGACGGCGGTAGGCTTCTTTGTTGGTTCGTTCCTCTTTTCCGACACGAGCAGATTCAAGAAATTCCTTGACAGGATTTTGCCTCCGGGGAGGTTCAGATGAGTAGGATCGAGACACGTGAGCATGCGATGGAATTTTTGTTCCAGACCGGATTTAGAAGTGATCCCGTAAGTGAACAGATAGATCTTTTCAGGGAAGCTTATCCTGAAGTGACTGAGGATGAGGACTATTTTCTGGATATAGTTTACGGCGTTATAAACAGCAGGGATGAACTTGACGAGAAGTTCGTTCCGTTCCTTAAGAGATGGAAATTGGAGCGCCTTCCCGTTACTGACCGTATAATCCTTGAGATTGCGGTATATGAGATCATTACTGTTGAGGATATTCCGACTTCTGTTTCAATCAACGAAGCTGTTAAGCTTGCAAAGAAGTTCGGAACCGAAAGCTCATCTTCTTACATTAACGGTGTCTTAAGCAACTTCGTAAAGAGCCTTTGATCTGATGTACGATTTTGAAAGCGTGAGCAGGCTTAACGGCTATATAAAACAATCCCTTCAGGACAATCCTTACCTTGCCTCGTTTTCGGTTGTCGGCGAGATATCTCAGTATACTGTTTCTGCAAGAGATCACGCTTATTTTTCGCTTAAAGACGAACAGTCGGTCATCAATTGCGTGATATTTTCAAGAGCCAGGAACCAGCTTAAGATCACGCCTGAGATCGGCATGAAGGTCAAGATTTACGGAAGCGTTGATTTTTATACCACAGGCGGAAAACTTCAGGTAATTGCTGAAAACATCGAGAACTTAGGAGACGGGGATCTGCATGAGCAGTTTAATAAGCTGTTTAAAAAGCTTCAGGATGAAGGCTTATTTGATTCCTCGCACAAGAAGACGATACCTGTACTTCCCGTAAGGATCGGAGTAGTCACTTCAGGTTCGGGCAAGGTTATATCTGATATCGTTAACACGATCAGGAAAAGGAATCCTCATCACGATATACTTCTTTATCCCGCGAGTGTTCAGGGTGCAGAGTGCCCTCCTGAAGTAATAGCCGGCATAAAGTATTTCAATGACGAGAAGAATGTCGACGTGATCATCGTCGCAAGAGGCGGCGGTTCTTATGAAGAACTGTTCTGCTTTAATGATGAAGGCATTGCAAGAGCAGTCTACGCAAGTGAGATCCCCGTTATTTCCGCGATCGGTCATGAACCGGATTATACGATAATCGATTTTGTTGCTGACGTCAGGGCTGCGACACCTACTGCAGCAGGTGAAATGGTTATAGCTTCTTATGCTGATCAGAAGAAGGAGATAGACAATCAGGCATTAAATCTTGATATCGCTATTAATCAGTATGTTGATATCAGACGTAAGGCTCTGGATGTATATAAGAATCATAAAGCTCTTCATTCTCCGGCATTCTATGCTCAGGAACAGCAGGCTGTTGTAAGAGAATTAAAGACCAGACTTGAATCATTTTCCGGCAGATATATGGAACAGAAAATTGCCGAGGTCAGTGAAGTAAAGGTCAGGCTCGATGCATTGAATCCCGGAAATGTTCTTAAGAGAGGATATTCATATGTGTGTGACGGGAACGGTAATGCAGTTGAGTCTGTTGAAAAGGTAAAAAGGGGAGATATGGTAAATATCGTATTGTCAGACGGTACATTGTTAAGTGAGATAAAGGATATCGAACATAAGCAGGACGGAGGTAATAACAATGTCTGAAGCTAAAGATAAGAAGATGACCTATGAAGATGCGATGGCTGAACTTCGCCAGACGGTTGCCAAACTTTCCGAAGGAAAAGCAACTCTTGATGAGTCCTTGAAACTTTACGAACGCGGTATTGAACTCGTTAATATCTGTGAGACAAAACTCAACGAAGTAACGGCAAGGATCGAAGCCGTTAATAAAGCCAACGGGACGACTGATCCGCTTAATATAAGCGAGAGCGGGGTGTAATGATGCAGCACGCCGGTATAAATGAACTGATGGAATTAACTGAAGCCTGGATAACTCCGGAGCTTGAATCCGTATTCGGTCAGGATATCAGTGATGATATAACTGTTAAGGCTGCCTGTTACAGTCTGTTTGCCGGCGGCAAAAGAATAAGACCCATGATGATGCGTCTTACTTCGGGAATGATAGGTCTTGATGAACGGATCGACGCTGATGTCAGGTATTTTGCAGCGACTCTCGAGATGATCCATACGTATTCCCTCATTCATGATGATCTTCCCGCTATGGATAATGATGAGCTCAGAAGAGGAAAGCCTACATGCCATATGGTATACGGAGAGGGCATTGCGACTCTGGCAGGAGACCTGCTGCTTAATACTGCGATGGAGAGGTTATTTAAGATATGTGAGAAGAATCCCGGATATCTTTTTGCCGCATCCAGGATGGCAGAAAACGCCGGCGCTTACGGTATGATAGGCGGTCAGAGCATCGATATCGCATCAACTGATAAAGAGATCTCCGTTGAGCTTCTTACTGAACTGCAGGAGAAGAAAACGGGAGCTCTAATCGAAGCTTCGGTAGTTACACCTTATTACCTTGCAAAAAAATTGACGCGGGAGGAAGCACTTAAGGATGAGACGGCAGGCGACCTCAGGAAACTCGCTTCTCATATAGGTCTTGCTTTCCAGATTCAGGATGACATCCTTGACGTTATATCTGACAGTGTTACTTTAGGTAAGAGCACAGGAAAAGATGAGCGTGATTCAAAGGCGACTTTTGTAACTCTAATGGGACTTGAAGGCGCAAAAGAACGATTAGGAAATGAAATAAGCGGTATAAAGCATATACTTGCCGGATTTGCAGATAAAGGTCTTGAGACTGCTGATTACGAAACGTTTGCGGATTTTCTCGAAAACAGGAACAGATAATGGATTATAAATACCTCGGAAAGGATATGACACCTGATACTCTTAAGGATATGAAGCCTCAGGAGCGTGTCGAACTGTGCTCCGAGTTAAGAGATAAGATCTTAAAGACTGTAGCTGCAAACGGAGGTCATCTTGCAAGTAATCTCGGTACCGTCGAGCTTACGGTTGCTTTGCTTTCGGTATTTGATTATCAGACCGATAAGATAGTTTTCGATGTAGGGCATCAGTCTTATTCTTATAAGCTTCTTACAGGAAGGTTCGACCGTTTTGATACCTTAAGACAGAAGGACGGTATATCGGGATTTCCCAGGATCAGTGAATCCCCTTATGATGCTTTTGATACCGGTCACAGTTCGACTTCGATATCTGCAGCAATGGGTATTGCCAGGGCAAGAGATCTTGAAGGAAAGAAGAATAACGTGGTTGCCGTTATAGGTGACGGTGCTCTCACGGGCGGCCTTGCTTATGAGGCAATAAATGATCTGGGACATGCGAAGACCCGTATGATGATCATATTAAATGATAACGAGATGAGTATCGATAAGAATGTCGGAGGTTTGTCAAAGTACTTATCAAAGCTCAGGATCTCGAGCGGATATATCTCCGCAAAACAGACAACGGAATCTTTCCTTCGAAAACTCGGATTCTTCGGAAGAGGACTTATAAAGATCATACTTGCGATAAAGGATTTCTTCCGATTCCTTTTGTACAGAAAGAAGCCTTCTATCTTTGAAGACCTTGGCCTTGTCTATTACGGACCGGTTGACGGACATGATATCGAAGACCTTATTAAAGCATTCGATGCGGCAAAAGACATCAAAGCACCGGTGCTGATACATGTCCTTACACAGAAGGGCAAAGGATATGCACCTGCCGAGTCTAATCCGTCGGATTATCACGGAGTGGGGCCTTTTGATCTTGAGACAGGTGTTTCGAATGCGGGAAAGAGCAGTTACACTACGGTCTTTGCAGGCGCAATGACTGAACTTGCGGCGCATAACAATAAACTTGTAGCCATATCTGCCGCCATGACTCTCGGAACCGGATTAGACAATTTCCAGATGAAATTTCCTTCCAGATTCTTCGACTGCGGAATTGCCGAGGAGCACTGTGTTACTATGGCAGGCGGTCTTGCCGTATCCGGATTTATTCCTGTTGTTGCCATATATTCATCATTCCTTCAGAGGGCATACGATGAGATGATCACGGATTGCTGTTATATGAACAGTCATGTCGTTTTCGCAATCGACAGGTCCGGATTTGTCGGAAATGACGGACACACGCATCACGGTCTGCTCGATATCTCATATCTTAATTCAATGACCAACATGACGGTTCTTTCTCCAAGAGATTATAAGGATCTTGTATTCTGTCTTAATTATGCCGTAGATAACGTAAAGGGACCTGTTGCCATAAGATATCCGAGAGGCACGTCACCGTTTGAGCAGACAGGACCTTTGTATAAATATCTCGGTGATTGTGTAAAGCCTCATCTTGTTCAGGATTACGGTAATGATTTTGCGCTGATCTCGACCGGAAGGATCTCTGAAGAAGCGGATAAGGCTCTGGAGATTTTAAAGGAGAAAAAAGTTTACGGAAAGCATATCTATGTATCCCTTATTAAACCGGTACCGGCTTCATCGATAATTGAACTTTTGGGTGACGTTAAGAATGTGTTCAGCATAGAAGAGGGGATCATTAGCGGAGGCTTCGGTGAAGCGCTTGAAAGAGAACTCCAGGTAGCAGGGCGTTCAGGTGAAGTTATACCGTTCGGTGTAAAAGATCCTATGGTAAGAGCCATGTCGCAGAAGGAACAGATAGCATACTGCGGTCTTGACGGCGATTCAGTCGCAGCATCCATCATGGAGGAACTGAAAAGATAACCACAGATTTGCTTCTGTATTTTTATGCAGTAAAATGATTAAATATATGGAGCTTCTACAGGGAGGTTTGTCTTCATGAATTACGGAATATGTTCCAACGGTTCAAGGGATAACGGCTATGAGACGGCTATAAAAACTGCTGAGATAATCAGCAAGCTTGGTGCAGTACCTGTCTTTGAATCCGGAATGGACGAAGAATGCCCTAAGCTTAAAGAGATCCCGGGAGTTGTTTTTGCTGACTTCCATGATGCCGGAATCAAGGTGTTGATCTCGATCGGCGGTGACGGAACATTCCTTTCCAAGGTTGCTAAATACAGAGATCTTGATACTGAGTTTGTCGGTGTTAATCTCGGCTCTATCGGCTTTCTTAACGAGATCCTTTTAGACGATCTCGAGAAAGATCTCGCCCAGCTTGTCAGCGGCGATTACGATACCATAGGCAGGACCCAGCTCCGGTGCGAAGTATATAACAAAGACGGTGAACTTAAAGGAAGCAGTGTCTGTTTAAACGACATAATAATCGTAAGAGGCGCCAAACCTCATATCACAACACTTGTTCTTTCGATCGATGGTCAGATAATCGAGAGATTCCGCGGTGACGGACTGGTCGTGGCCACGGCAACCGGTTCATCAGCATATTCACTTTCAGCCGGCGGGCCCATACTTATGCCTGATATGAAAGATATTATCGTCACGCCGATATGCTCACATACTTTAAACGGTTATACATATGTGGCTACATCAGAAAGCGAGATCAGGATCGGACTTGAATCCATTGAGACAGCTCCTCTGATCTGCCCTGACGGCAGGGATTTCGTAGAGCTTGAAAGCTACGATTCCATCGTGATAAGAAGATATGACAAGGTCCTGAAAACAGTCTGTCTGAAGAAGGACAGCTTCTTCAGTAATGTAAGAAAGAAGATCGTACAGAGAGGATATTTCTATGAAAACCGCTAAGAATTCCAGGCAGGAGAAAATACTGAGCCTGATCCGTGATAACGACATTTCGACACAGGAAGATCTGACTCTTAAGGTCAATCAGGCCGGATTCGAAGCAACCCAGGCAACGATATCGAGAGATATCAAGGAATTGGGGATAATCAAGATCACACTGCCTAACAGGGCAACAAAATACTGCGTTCTCGACAGAACGGGCGATACTGCTCCGGGAAGGCTTCTTGCCGTATTCTCGAACAGTATTATCTCGGTAAATCAGGCAATGAATATGATCGTTATCAAGACATTGCCCGGTATGGCTAATGCCGCTGCTTCTGCTCTTGATTCAATGCATCTTGAAGAGTGTGTCGGAACGATCGCCGGTGATGATACGATCTTTGCTGCCTGTGACGGAATTGAAGAGGCCAAGGCTCTCGCAATTACTATCTCCGACATGATGGAAAAAGGCTGATCTGATGCTTATAAGACTTGAGATCAGGGATTTTGCGGTTATAAGCAATATTGTTTTTGAGCCGGGCAAGGGACTTAACGTTATAAGCGGTGAGACCGGTGCCGGCAAAAGCCTTATCGTTGATGCGATAGAGCTTATCCTTGGCGCGAAAGCTTCAAGAAATCTTATCCGGACCGGCAGTCCTTCAGCTTTTGCCGAGGCTGTGTTCGACATCGCGGATATAAATGACAAGGAGTTTGCGAAGATCCTTGAAGATAACGGTATTGAAGATAACGACGGAATGCTCATTATCAGCAGGACTGTATATGACAGCGGAAAATCCGTTGCCAGAGTAAACGGTACGGGAGTTACAAATGCCATATTAAAAGAGATCTCATCCCGGCTTGTTGATATCCACGGTCAGCATGATACTCAGGCGATCTTCGATGAGAGTACGCATGTTAAGCTTTTAGACAGATTTGCGGGAGATAAATGTGTAAATCTTCACGACAGATATGTTAGGTGTCTTAAGGACTTTAAAGATCTTGTCTTAAGGATCAAAGAGATATCATCTTCCCCTGATTATCTTGAACGCCGTAAAGACTATCTTGAGTTTGCTGTAAGTGAGATTGAAAATGCAGCTTTTAAAGATGGTGAGGAAGAAGAACTCTACGATACAAAAAAGAAACTGTCACAAAATGAGGCCCTTTTCGAGAGCCTTATTAATGCACAGTCTTACCTGTCTTCGGATGATTCGGGAGCAAATCCGGTCCAGTCATTGAATCTTGCGAGCAGGGAGCTTTTAAAGGCATCGCAGAACGATGAAAGCCTAAAAGAGATAGCGGAACATGCCAGGACTTTATCGCTTGATCTTGAAGCTCTTCAATCGGATGTGGACAAGGTACTTTCCGACCGCAACTTTGATGAGGGTATGAAAGAGCGCATAGAGCAGCGTATAGGACTGCTTTATGACCTGAAGGCCAAGTACGGTGCGACCATTGCCGATATCAATAGATTTGCATCTGAATCCAGGATAGAACTTGATGCAATAGAGAAGAACAAGGATATCCTGCAGGAACTTAAGAAGCAGCGCTCGGTTAAAGAAAAAGAGCTTCTTAAGATAGCTGAGGATCTGTCTTCCGAACGGAAATCGTATGCCAAAAAACTCGAGAAAGCCATCACTAAAGAACTGTCTGACCTTGAAATGCCAGATGCTGTATTCGAAGTGAACTTTGTAAGGAGAGAAAAGGCAAGGTTTTTCTCGGCATCCGGCATTGATGACATAGCTTTCAGGTTCAGTGCCAATCCCGGGCAGGACGTAAGACCTTTATCCGCCATTGTATCCGGCGGTGAAGCTTCCAGGATCATGCTCGCAGTTAAGAATGTACTGAGCGGGGTGGACCTTATACCGACGCTTATCTTCGATGAGATCGATACAGGTGTGTCAGGCAAAGCATCACTTGCAATCGCAAATAAACTTAAAGCGATCGCTAAAGGTCATCAGGTGCTTTGTGTTACACATACAGCGCAGATCGCTGCGGCATCCGACCGTGGATTTGTGCTGACCAAGAAAGTTGAGAAGGGTAATACCGAGACAGTATGCACATTGCTTGATCCCGTAGCTAAGATCAGCGAAGTTTCAAGGCTCTTATCAGGAAGTGACTCTGATGCTTCAATAAAGCTTGCAAGTGATCTGATCAGATCATTTGAGGAATAAAGAAATTATAGATTAGAAAAGGATTTTTTGTATGATCGTATTTATTGAAATCTTTCCCGTAATCGTATTTATCGCGCTGATCGTTATGACCATTTTACTGAGAAAAAAGAAGAATCCCGAAAAGCTTGCGGTGTTTTTCTCTGTATTTGCGCTTGTTTGCGGTATCGTTCATATCTTCTGCGAATTCTATCCTTTTGAATATACAGGGGAGAGCGGCATCGATTATATAGGCCAGGCGCTTATCTGGGGCCTTTTTGTCAATGCGATCCTATATACCACGCTTGCTGCATATGTAGGATTTGCAATAGCTGCCACATTCTTTGCGGTAAAGGCAATAAAGAATAAAGAAACCAGAAAAAAAGGCATTATTGCGCTTATCCTCGGCTGGATCTGCGGACTCGTGATATCCGGACTCATACTGACAAATATATTTAGTGATTATTCAAATAAGAAAAATATACAGGTGGAAGTCACGGAAGTCTCTTTGACAAAATCTACTGACGGAGAGCCTGCTGTACGCGTTGAACTGGAATTGTATAACGGTTCGAAAAAGGAAATCAGCTACCTTTCATCGGTTTATGAAGAGGTAACGCAAGACGGCAAGGAACTAAGCCATGCGCCTCTTTTTGAAAATATAAATGATGATGATCCTGATATCCAATTTCTGGAGCCCGGACAGTCGATCACGATAGTAAAGGGATATGAACTTGAAGATCCTGACGATTCGGTAAATATCCTGTGCAGGAGTTATGACGGCAGATTCATATATGTTGATGATGAGTTTGAAGTGGAAAGATAAACTTAAGGTTACGATAAGTCATCTATAACTTTCTGCATATCATCCGGAAGCTCGGCTTCAAAGACTTTTATTTTGCCTTCATCAAACGGATCGTTATATTCGATCCTGTAAGCATGAAGAGCAACTCTTCCGATCTTTTCATCAAAGATAGAAGCTGAAGCTTTAAGGTCCTCGTTGGGATTATCATCAGACAGGGGACCGTAGAGCCCGTCGCCTAAGAGCGGATGACCTGAATGGCAGCAATGTGTTCTTATCTGGTGGCATCTGCCTGTCTCAAGTTCAAATTCCACAAGTGACAGATCTGCTTTTTCAAAATAGGAGAGCGTCTTATAATGCGTTACCGAGGGCTTGCCGTCAGGAACGCAGTCTCTTATCATGACCGAGCCTTCACGTCTTGCGATAGGGAATGAAATAGTTCCTTCTTCCGGTTCGAACCTTCCGTAACAAAGAGCCTTATATCTTTTCTTTATATCGGCAGAAGACAGCATGTTATGTGAATAACCGTCTTTAGCGATAATGAGGAGTCCGGAAGTCTCTCTGTCCAGCCGCATTACAGGATGAAGAGTTTTATCTGAAAGGGCTGTCAAAATTGAATCGTCAAGATGATTGTGCGAAGGGTGAGTTACCATGCCTGAAGGTTTATTTATCACTGCATAATGTTCGTCCTGATACAATATGGTGATGTTAGGAGGACATTTCAGTTCATCGGAATTGTCCTCGTATTCGAAGTAGAGTCTGTCGCCGGTTTGGACACGGTCCTTAACTCTTGCATGAACACCGTTCTGCTCGACGGTTCCGTAGAGTTTTACACGCTTGACCCATGTGGCACTCATCTTGAATTTGCGCCGCATTATCTGCTGGATCTCGCATCCGTTATATTCACTTTCAACAAAATATTCGTGCTTCATTGTTTAATTCTAACAAATTATTGACAGAAAGGTGATTTATTTCTACAATATTCAATGGCTTGTCAGAGCCATTTTAAACGATCTTTGACAACTAAATACATTTTGGAGGTGAGTACCAACGTGCCAGAAGTATCGTTATACTTTGTAATAATCACGGGCGTTGTTGGTCTTATTCTGGGTATAGCTATAACAGCAGTTTATTTTAGATCCGGTATTTCAGGTGAACAAAAAAGACTTGCTGAGGACATTGCCAAATCTAAGGAGGAAAGCAATGTACTTCTCGCAAATGCACAGAAGGAAGCGGAGAACAACAAGCGTGATTTGCTTTTGCAGGCGAAGGAAGAAGTCTCTCGTGTACGTTCCGAATTGGAGCGTGAAGCAAGAGAGAAGAAACAGGAACTTGCAAAAGAGCGCAATAAGCTCGAGCAGAAGGAAGAAAATATCAGCCGTATTGAAGCAAATTGTGAGCGCAAGCAGGAGGAGATCGAGAGACGTCAGCAGAACGTTGCCGAACTCGAAGCCAGAGCCAAGGATTACGAGCAGCGTAAGAAGACTGAACTCGAAAGGGTATCCGGTCTTACAGTTGCAGATGCCAGAAGCCTGGTGCTTGATGAAGCAAAGCGTGAATATACACACGATATGGCCTTAATGCTCAAGCAGATGGAAGAGAAAACTAAGCAGGATGCTGATAAGGTCGCCAAGGACATTATCGTTAATGCAATTCAGCGTTATGCATCCGACTACGTCTCTGAGGTCACTGTATCGGTTGTTAATCTCCCTAATGACGAGATGAAGGGTAGAATCATCGGTCGTGAGGGACGTAATATCAGAGCAATCGAAACGATTACGGGCGTCGATCTTATTATCGACGATACTCCTGAAGCAATCGTTCTTTCATCGTTCGATCCCATCAGAAGAGAGATCGCAAGACTTACGATTGAAAGACTTGTTGCGGACGGAAGGATCCATCCGGCCAGAATCGAGGAGATGGCCGGTAAGGCAAAGAAGGAACTCAATCAGACTATCAAGTCCGAAGGCGAGAAGGCTGCTTTTGATACCGGTGTTATGAATCTGCATCCGGAACTTATCAAGCTTTTAGGCCGTCTTCATTACCGCACATCGTACGGACAGAACGTACTGCAGCATTCGATTGAAGTATCCTGGATAGCTGCAATGATGGCGGACGAATTGGGACTTGACAGTAATCTTGCAAGGCGCGGCGGTCTTTTGCATGATATCGGTAAAGCTGTTGATTTTGAGCAGGAAGGAACACATATCCAGCTCGGTGTCGATATAGCAAAGAAATATCATGAGAGTCCCGCGGTCATCAACTGCATTGAGGCACATCACGGAGATGTTGAGCCTCTTACGGCAGAGGCAGTATTAGTAGCCGCAGCTGATGCTATTTCAGCAGCCAGGCCCGGTGCAAGAAGAGAGAATCTCGAGACATACATCAAGAGGATCGAAAAGCTTGAAGAGATTGCAACAAGCTTTGAAGGTGTAGAGAAGAGCTTCGCCATTCAGGCGGGCAGAGAGATTCGTGTTATCGTGTCACCTGACAAGGTTTCAGATGATGAGATGACTCTTAAAGCACGTGATATCTGCAAGAAGATTGAGGATGAACTCGATTATCCCGGTCAGATCAAAGTGAATGTCATCAGAGAGACGAGGGCAACTGACGTTGCTAAATAATTATTGATCACTGTTATATATATTTATTTAACACGTTAGTATCATCGTTCAGAACAAAAAATCAGGACCTTTAGTTCACATCGAAAGATGTTGACTGAAGGTCCTTTTTGTTTGTGCTTTTTCGCTTTGAAGGAATAGAAATGATTTTATCCTACCGCTTTTTCTGTTCTGCCGCCCGGATTCATGCAGACACCGTTGGCATCGAAATCATAGTACTTTCCGTTGATCAGGAAATCTGTTGTGTTGCTGACCATATAAGGTGAGAAGGTCTGGTTTTTAAAGTAGTACCATTTTCCGCCATCAGATTTCCAGCTGTTTTTTACATAGTTCTTACTGTCAGTGTAATAACGCCAACCTGAGGAAGTCTGCTGTCAGCCTGTACTGTCAGCCATTACGTTTGCCGGAATAAAAGACAACATCATGGCTACTGTGAAGACGGATGCAATGATCTTTTTGATATTCATAAGTAAAACCTCTCTGAGTTTTTTTATCATATTATCAGAATATATGACTGAGACAAACCGACAGAACAATAATCCGTTTTCATTTGGCGAACTGTGCAAAAAGAGGCTGTCTCATTATAATTGAGACAGCCCCGTTCAGTTTAACAATTTAAGGTTTGCTGATTACTTATAAGTAGATCTTCCGCTTGGATTTGTGCAAACACCGTTCTTGTCAAAATCATAGTACAGCTTGTTAATGTAAACGCCTGTGCGGTTCATAATCATAGCGCAGCCGTAAACGCTGGCACTTCCGAAATAATACCACTTGCCGCCGGACTGGAGCCACTGCTCTTCATATGCAGCACCGTCAGAGCCGCAGAAGATCCAGTATTCGTCAAAATAAGACTTCTCGTTCAGCTTGATCCAACCGGTCTGCATTGCTCCGCTTCCGTTGAAATAATAAAGCTTCTTGCCGATATAGTGGGGACCTGTATACATTTCACCGTTAGTAGTATCGAAGTAATACCACTTGCCGCTGATCTGCTTCCAGCCCTTGACCAGACTGCCATTGGTATCAAAGTAATACCATGCGTTTTCTGTCTGTGACCAACCTGATTTAGCTGAACTTCCGCTCGGATTCTTGCACGCACCGGACTTATCGAATGCATAGGACTTGCCGCCGATATTATAGCTTGATGTGTCAGCGATCATCTTGCATGCAGCATCAAAATAATACCACTTGCCGTTTTCCTTATACCATTCGCTTCTGTAAGCTTTACCGCTCTTACCGAAGAGCATCCAGTAAGATTCATTGGCTCTGACCCATTTGTAGGTCTCATAATGACCGTTCTTATCAAAGCAGTATGTATCGCCGTTGTTGTCTTTGCAGATACCGTAGCTCATAAGACCCAAATGATAAACATCTGTGGAGTTGGAGCCGTCTTCAAAGAAATACCACTTGCCGCCGACTGTTTTCCAGCCGGTGTATGCTGCACCGTCACTGCCGACATAACGCCAGTCTTCGAGATTAGTGAACTGATACCATGTCGAGTCTGTGGTTCCTGTTTCCTTAATGAATTTTTTGACTTCTTGTGAATAATAGGACAAGCCGCAGTCGATCCATTTGTTTGTTTCCATAGCTCCGTTTGCATCGAAGTGATAGAGCGTGGATTTACCATTGCCATACTCTCTGACCCAGGTGTTCATATAAGCATAACCGCTATAATCGAAAAGGTACCATTTACCGCCGATCTGTTTCCAGTCATGCTTGACGTACTCTGTTGAGGCTGTGTAATAGCGCCATTTTCCTGTTTCTTCTTCCTTCCAGCCGGTTCCTGCAGCAAATGCTGTTGAAGCAAATGATGTTATGATAACAACAGCTGTAAGGACAGACGCTAAGATTTTCTTAACTCCCATAAAGTGAAACCTCCCTTTAAATATGTAAATCTTATTGTAGCAGAATAAATAAGCAGATGTTACCCAAATATCAATTTATTTGTAGAATATCGATACTAAAGTGTTTTGGAATTGAGAATAATCCCCGGCATTCAGACAGATGTCAGAAGATTATAGTCAGTTTTTGCTTTTCCTTTCATGAACGCATAAGTTTTGCTATAATTTAAAAATAATAAATATAATTTGGAGGGTTTTGCTTTGAGAGTTTGCTTCGTTGGCGATATTGTCGGTTTTGTCGGCCGCAGAGCTTTCAAAACAGTGATGCCCGGTTTTCTTAAGAGAAATTCTATTGATTGCTGTATAGTCAATGCCGAGAACAGCGTTCACGGTCTCGGCGCTTCTATCAATATTTTGAGGGAACTTGAAGCTTCCGGAGCTGATCTGTTTACGATGGGCAACCACACGTTTTCCAACAGGGAATTCATAAGCCAGATATCCAAGGTACAGAACCTTGCCAGACCTGCTAATGTCAGTCCGTCATGGCCGGGTAACGATTACTGCATCTTTGAAAAGAACGGTGAGAGATTAGGTGTTTTTAACCTTTTGGGACAGGTATATGCCAATGTACTTCCCGATAATCCGTTCCCCTGTGCCGACAGGATAGTGGACAGGCTTAAGAGGGTTGAGGAATGCAATACGGTAGTCCTTGATTTCCATTGTGATGCCACTTCCGAAAAGTGTGCGATGGGTTATTACCTTGACGGTAAAGTGTCTGTTGTTGCAGGAACTCATACCCATGTCCAGACTGCTGATGACATGATTCTGCCTCAGGGTACCGGATATATTACTGACTGCGGAATGTGCGGAGCGAAGGAATCGGTGCTCGGCATGGATATAGAGACGTCGCTTAAGAGGCTTGCATATAAGCTCCCGGCAAAGTACGAGCCTGCTGACGGAGAGGGATTTGTGTGTGGAATTGTTTTCGAGACTGATAAAAACGGAAGGTGTACCGAGATAAGACGGTTCTGTGAATATGAGTGATAATGTTGAGAAGAAGAGCACAGCGACAGGTTTGGATGTTTGTGTCTTTTATGTTTTTTTGTTTATTTTTCTGGTAATAGCCGATCAGTTCATTAAGAAGATCATCGTAGATAATATCGATTATGGCGGGCAGATAGATGTGATAAAGAATTTCTTTTCGCTTTATTATGTCCGTAATACCGGCAGTGCTTTTTCTCTTTTCGCTGATAAAGCCTGGGGCATATATTTCCTGACAGGAATATCTGTTGTTCTGGGAATAGTTATCTTCATCCTGATGATCATAGCTTCAAGGAGCAGGATGAAGCTTATATCGCTGGCATTTTGTCTTCTGTCTTCCGGAGCGGTGGGAAATCTTATTGACCGTGTGCGCCTTAGGTATGTTATTGACTATTTAAGATTTGATTTCGGCAGCTACACATTTCCGATATTTAATTTTGCCGATATCTGCGCAGTAGTCGGAACGATACTTCTTATCGGAATAATACTTATTGCCTCCAAATACTTTGAGGATTTCTGGAATATCCTTTTTAAGAAAAAAGGAAAGACCAAAAAAGAGGTTCATGAAAAGGAAACCTGCGAAGATGCCGATCGAATCTAAGACTTGTGACAGTGACGGAATCAGGCTTGATGCCTTTATTACCGGAGTGTTCGGCACTTCATATTCCAGAACGTTTTATAAGCGCCTGATAGATGACGGCAAAGTAAGTGTTAACGGTAAAGTAATAACCAAAGCAGGAACAAAGCTTTCTTCCGGCGACATTGTTGAAGCCGATATTCCGGAACCGGTTGAGGATAAGTCGTTCGAAGCACAGGATATACCTCTTGATATCGTTTATGAGGATTCGGATCTTTTGGTTATCAACAAACCGCAGGGGATGGTCGTTCATCCTGCTGCTGGTCACTATGAGGGAACCTTGGTCAATGCGCTGCTTTCTCACTGCAAGGATGAATTGTCGGATATCAACGGTGTCTTAAGACCCGGAATAGTTCACAGGATCGATAAGGATACCTCAGGGCTTATGCTGGCCTGCAAGAATAACCCCACTCATATGAAATTAGCCGATATGCTCTCCAGGCACGAGATAGTTCGTGAATACAGAGCTCTTGTATATGGTGTTATAAAGGAAGACAGAGGAACTGTCGATGCGCCCATAGGAAGATCAGCAAATGACAGGCGTAAGATGGCCGTTAATAAAGACGGAAAACAGGCAGTGACTCATTTTGAAGTGATCGAGAGATTAGGCGAGATAACCGACGTCAAGTTGATACTTGAGACGGGTAGGACTCATCAGATAAGGGTTCACATGGCTTATATCGGGCATCCTGTTGTCGGAGATCCTGTTTATGCTCCGCGCCGCAAGAACTACGGACTTACAGGACAGGCTCTGCACAGCAAGGCTATTACTTTTGTTCATCCCGGAACAGGCGAGACTATGCATTTTGAGACAGAATTGCCTGAGTACTACACCGCAGTGCTTAACAGTTTTAAAGCTCAATGTTGACGTGATAATTAAATAGCATAATAATTCTTAAATAAGGAGCGTATATTTGGAAGAAAGAATCGAACAGCTTAGAAATTCCGCACAGACTGCAGGCGTTTATGCAACAAGGATCGCTGATTCTTTCGGCGTGGATATTGAACACGACGGGAGCGGTTTTGTTTTGTCGGGAGATACAAAAGATGTCCTGACAGCAAAAGATGCTTTTATTGCCCTTGATAAGTTATCTGTTGATTCCGATATCGATGATACCGATATCACATATCTCATTAATATTGCAAAAGACGGCAGGCTCGAGGACTTCCTTAAGACATCCGATGAAGTGTTTTATATGACACCTTCCGGACGAGCTGTCAAGCCGAGGACTTTAGGTCAGAGACTTTATGTTGATTCTCTCAAACAGGCTGAACTCGTTATCTGTTCAGGCCCAGCAGGAACCGGTAAGACGTTCCTTGGTGTGGCTATGGCCGTCAAAGCTTTAAAGAGCAGGGAAGTATCGAGGATAATCCTCACAAGACCGGCTGTTGAAGCTGGTGAGAAGTTAGGCTTTCTTCCCGGAGATATCGAGGAAAAAGTCAATCCTTATATGCGTCCGATATATGATGCACTCTCGGCACTTTTAGGGCAGGAGATGTTCGAACGTTATTACGATAAGGGTGTCATTGAAGTATCACCTCTTGCATTTATGAGAGGCAGAAATCTTGATGACTGTTTTGTACTGCTCGATGAGGCTCAGAATACTACTCCCGAGCAGATGAAAATGTTCCTTACAAGACTCGGAGTAAACTGCAGGGCATGTGTTTGCGGTGACTTTACGCAGATCGACCTGCCGAAAGGATATGACAACGGACTTAAGGATGCTATTACGATATTAAGGGGTGTCGAAGGAATAAAGATAGTAAGCCTCAATGATACTGATATAGTCAGGAACAGCCTTGTTGCAAGGATCGTTAAGGCTTATGAGAATGCTAAGCAAAGGTGATGTATGAGCAGTAACAAGTCTTCAAAACCAAGATTCCATCAGATCATTTCGTTGGCGCTTGCTGCGCTTACGATCATTTTTCTGGTTTTCTACGGATCACTTCCCGTGAGCTACGATTATGAAGTCGGTTCTATTGCAAGCCAGGATATTTATGCTCCGAGAACCTTTGCTGATACATATGAGACTCAGAGAAGAGCGATCAGAGCTAAGGATATGAGTGCTGATATCTTTGTAAGATCCGATAAACAGGCGGAAGAATGTATTGCAAGAGTGGATGATTTCTTCGATCTTGCCGAACAGGTGCGTTCTAATATGACCAAGGTCTCGAGCAATCAGGCGCCGCTTACATATTCTGAAGCAGCATATCAGTTGTCTGTAAATGTCGAACAGACTTTAGGTGTCAGTTTTGAATCTGCTGATATTCAGCCTTTTTTCGAAATGAGCAGTACAACGTTTACATATATCAGGGAAAAGACAGTTGCTCTGGCTGAGCTCATCATGCTCGGTGACGTTAATGAAGAGATCTTAAATTCCAAGATCGAAGAACAGATCAATTCCTTCCGGGAAGCGAGCCCTTCTTATTCGAAGTTTTCCGATGCGATGTATATAGTATTGTCGTCGATCCTTGAACCTAATACCATTTACGACGAAAAGGCTACTGCAGACTCTGCAAACAACGCATATTCCGCTGTGTTAAATGAACCTGTCATGGTCGACAAGGGAACAAAGCTTGTAGAAGCAGGTGATATAGTTGATGAGCATATTTACAGCAACCTTGTTGAACTTGAGCTTATCAGAGAGTCATCTTTCAATTTTATTATCTTCCTGAGAGTAGCTATCTATGTTTTGATTATCTCTTCGTGCACACTGGTCTATATTAACATCGAGCGCAAGAAACTGAAGGTCATGACACCTGTTTTCTATATGCTCGTTATAACATTCCTTATTACGGTTGCTGCTTCGCTGTATCTGTCCAGTCTTTCAACACTTTTAAGCATTGTAATATTCTTTGCGGCTGTCTGTGCCACATATATCGGAACGCAAAACGGAATAATATTATCAGTAATTAATCTTCTGCTCATCTGGCCGATGTACGGATTTGATCCTGAGATGTTCTTCATCAATCTTATCGGCATCATTCTTTGTTCAATCTTTGCCGGAAGAACAGACAAGATAATCAATAATGCTGCCCTGATATTCTTCCCGACGATCGCGACTGTCGGAACGAGTGTTGCATATAATTTCCTTATCGGTAATGCAAGGACAGAGTATCTGAATTCGATCGTATATACATTTGTAAGCTGTATTGCATCGCTGGTTGCTGCTATCGGTCTTTCACCGATCTATGAACTTGTAAGCAATGCTGCATCACCGGTAAAGCTTATTGCTTTGAGCCAGCCCGGTCAGCATTTGCTTAAGCGCTTATTCCTTGAGGCATCAGGAACTCATTCGCATTCCATGATGGTTGCCAATCTTGCGGACTCTGCTGCAGAAGCCATCGGTGCAGATTCGCTGCTCTGCAAAGTTGCCGCATATTATCACGATATCGGTAAGCTCGAAAACCCTGAGTATTTCACAGAGAACCAGCATGGCGGTGTTAATCCTCATGACAGATTAACAATTATGGAGAGTGTCGCTATCATTACCAAACATCCTGAAGACGGAGTTAAACTTGCCAAAAAGGAGAGACTTCCAAATGCGATCATCAAGATAATCGATGAGCACCACGGAACGACTTATCCGTCTTATTTTTACCGCAAGGCTGTTGAGGATGCTAAGGCAAGAGGACTTGAACCTCCGGATGTAAACAACTTCAGATACAGAGGACATATTCCTTCATCAAGAGAGTCTGCTATAGTCATGCTCGCGGATACCTGTGAAGCTGCTGTCAGATCGATGAAGACCAATGATGTCCAGAGTGCCGAGGATCTTATCCGTATGCTTATCAAAGATAAGATCGACCAGGATCAGCTCATCAATTCCGGTCTTTCTTTTGATGATATCGAGAAGATCGTTATCGCGTTCAAGCAGGTCTATGCCGGAGTCTTCCATGAAAGGATCAAATACCCTGAATGAGGATCGATATTGTAAATAACGCGGAATCATTTCCGGAAGAGGATTTATTAAAGCTTGACGGATACATCATCAGGCTCAGTGAAGTTATATCAGGTGAAGATTATTGTTCCGTACAGGTTTCAAGGACTTTGAAAGATGCTTATGCCACGCTTACCTTTGTAACTCCTGAAGAGATAAGACAGGTAAACTGCGAGCAGCGTGATATAGATAAAGAGACTGACTGCCTCTCGTTTCCTATGCTTGAGCTTAAAGACGGTGCGTTCAGCCTGATTCCTGACAGCGGGGATTTTGAGACTGATGAAGACGGCAATCAGGTTCTTTGTTACGGTGATATTCTTATAAATCCGTTTGCATGCAGATTCCAGGCAGAGAGCTACGGACATTCTTTTGAGCGCGAAGCGATGTTTCTTATCGCACATTCGCTTCTTCATCTTTTGGGCTACGATCACATCGACCCCACTGATGAGAAGATCATGACTGACCGTCAGAAGAGGCTCATGAAGGCTTTGGATCTTGCCTTCGATGATGAGATAGCTGATGTTTATGAGATGGACAGCCATAGAGAATTAAACGTATCTGAAAATCTAATTCCTGCCGGAACACCCTGTAAGCATTGCGGAACGGTTGCTTTGCTCGGACGTCCTAATGTCGGCAAATCAACTCTCCTGAATTACATAACGGGAATGAAGATCGCGATCGTTTCACACAAGCCCCAGACTACGAGAACTAATATCAGAACTATATATAACACGGAAGATACACAGATCATCTTTACTGACACGCCGGGTATCCATAAGCCGACATCAAAGATGGGCGAGTTCATGGTCGACAGATCTTATAAAGCCGCTTTGGGTGCCGATTGTGTTGTTCTCATTGCTGACGGAAGGTTCCCGGAACCCGGATCAGTCGAGAAGAAACTCATGAGTCTTCTTAAAGACAGCAACAAGAAGGTGATCCTTGCTATCAATAAATACGATGAGGCTGGGCAGGAGAAGCTCTTACCGCTTACACAGAAATATTCCGGACTTTATGAATTTGAAGATATAGTTCCGATCAGTGCAAAGACCGGAAAAAATGTTGATCTTCTTTTATCGGTCATTACGAAAATGCTTCCTGAAGGTCCAAGGCTTTATGACAGTGAATACATGACGGATCAGACAGAGCGTGTCATTGCTGCAGAACTTATCCGCGAACAGCTCCTTCATTATACCGATCAGGAGATCCCACACGGTACGGCAGTTATAATTACCGAATTCAAGGAAAAGAATGACGATGGTGAGATAACTGACGGTGATGACAGATCCATTGCCGTGATCAAAGCAGATATCATCTGCTCAAGAGATTCGCATAAGGGAATAATAATCGGCAAGGACGGCCAGATGATCAAGCGCATCGGCACTGCCGCAAGAAGAAATATCGAGAAGATGTTAGACTGCAAAGTCTTCCTTGATCTTTATGTTAAGGTAAGGAATGACTGGCAGAATAATGATGCCCTCCTCGGTGAGACCGGTCTGGGCAAAGATACAGACGAATAATGGATCCTTTTAACTGCCGCGGGATAATTATTAAATCTGATGATTATAAGGAAAAGGACAGACTCTTATCAGTCCTTACTTCAGACCGCGGTCTTATCACGATCTGCGCTAAAGGTGTTGCAAAACCCGGAAGTACATTGGGGTTCGTATCAATGCCATTCATGCTTTGTGATTTTGTCATATCTGTATCTCACGGTTATTACTATCTTAAGGATGCATCCATCATTGAAAGCAATTCAAAGATAATGGAAAGTCTTGAGCAGCAGGCCGTAGCTTCTCATATGTCATCCTGCCTTATAGACTGCACGCTTCAGAGTGAGAATGCCAAAGAAGCTTATGAACTTGCTGTTTATGCATATTACTATCTTGCAAATAACAGGGATAAATATCTTCTTATCTATTCGGCATTTAACTGGAGGCTTCTTACTATTGCAGGATTTACCGTGGAATACGATCTTACCAGACCGGGTTTAGTATCTTCAGGTAAGGGTCCTGACAGATATCTTATAAACATAGCCGGCGGGATCAACAGCGCTACTGTTCAAAACAGGAATTTCGACAGGCTTCTCGATGAACCGGTCGTCAGAGCCTTGAATTATTTTGCTGCCTGTGATTTAAAAAGACTTTTTACTTCTACAGCTGATAAGAAGACTGAACAGGATCTTAAGGAATTTACGACTGAATATCTCTCGATGCATTTCGAAAAAGCATATAACGCTTTAGACGTTTTGGAACCGAGCGGATATAATATAAAAAGACTTGATTAAAAAAGGAGTTCCAACATGAATATCGCTACTACCCCTTCACACCGGATCGGTGAAAGTCTTATCAGAGTAATCGACAGGGAAGGAAACCCTGTTGCAGATAAAGATCTGGTGCTAAATCAGAGATCTCATGAATTCCTTTTCGGTTCCGGAGCTTTTGACTTCCTTGAATATGAAGGAAAACGCGGTGATCCGGACAGGCTCGAAAAGTGGCTTGCTCTCATGAATTACGGAACACTTCCTTTCTATTGGGGAACATATGAACCAGAAGAAGGGTATCCTTTATTCGAGAGCCGGATGGAAGCTGCTAAAGTCTTAAGAGCCAATAATGTCACTATCAAGGGTCATCCGCTTTGCTGGCATACCGTATGTGCAGACTGGCTTATGAAGTATTCCGACGAAGTAATAATGGATAAGCAGCTTGAGAGGATCAACCGCGATGTTACTGCTTTTAAAGGCGTAATAGACATCTGGGATGTTATCAATGAAGTAGTCATTATGCCTGTTTTCGATAAATACGATAATGCTGTCACAAGACTTTGCAAAAAGTACGGAAGAGTGGAACTCGTAAAACAGGTCTTTGCAGCTGCAAGAGCTGCAAATCCGGACGGAATGTTCCTGATAAATGATTTCAATACTTCGCCAAAATATGAACAGTTGATACAGGAACTTCTTGATGCAGGCGTTGAGATCTCAGCTATAGGCATTCAGTCACACCAGCACCAGGGATACTGGGGTGAAGAAAAACTCCGCGATGTATTAAAAAGATTCTCAAGATTCGGTATTCCGATCCACTTTACGGAGAACACATTAGTCTCGGGCAGTCTGATCCCCGAATATATCGAAGACCTCAACGACTGGCAGGTTGAAGAATGGCCTACAACGGAAGAAGGCGAAGCAAGACAGGCAAAAGAATGGGAAGAGATGTATCGTATCTTATTTGCAGATCCTAATATCAAAGCAATCACAGGCTGGGACTTTGCTGACGGCGCATGGCTTGGAGCTCCGAGCGGCCTTGTAACAACTGATAACAGATGCAAACCCGCTTACCACAAGCTCTTAAGTCTTGTTAAGGGAGAATGGTGGACTAAGGGTGAGGTGATCCGCACTAATGCCGAAGGTTTGGTTAACTTCAAGGGAACAAAGGGTACTTACGAGATCGAAGGCGCCGAGGGCATTATCACAATTGGTTCCGAACCTTCAAAGACAACTGTTCAGATCTTCCAGTGATCGGGAAATAACATAATATACTCAGGGTTTGCAAGTCTTGAATCGATCAGGAGTGCAAACCCTGTATCAGTTTCGGTCCTTATAACTCTTCCGACGGCCTGAAGAACTTTCTGCCAGCCCGGGAATCTGTAAGCGAATGAGAATCCGTCTCCGAATTTCTCAGAATAATAATTGCTTAATATCTGCCGTTCCGGAGTGACTTTCGGAATTCCGACACCTACGATAATAACTCCTGTAAGTCTGTCTCCGACAAGATCGATCCCTTCTCCGAAGTGACCGCCCAATACTGCGGCACCTAAAAGAAGCCCGGAATACGGTTCTTTGAATGCCTGAAGAAAGCTTTCCTTCTCGACATTAGTCATCTCTGATACCTGGGAGATGATCTTATAGTCTTTAATACCGTTACGTATAAGTTCGGATTCGATCTTCGGCATTATCTGGTTCATGTATTCAAATGAAGGGAAGAATATCATGTGATTGCCTGTCCTGTCCTTAAGGCTTTCCGATATCCTTAAGGCTAAGTCATCTTTGGTAAGAGCCCTGTTCTTATAAGCTGTTGATATCTCTGAATCGATCACGATCTCGAGATTTTCGGGCGGGAAAGGTGAAGGGAGCCTTAAGAATGATGAATAATCACAGTCAGGTCCTACCAGACAGTTGCGGTAATACTCGTATGGCGTAAATGTAGCAGAGAAAAATATAACGGACATCCGGTCCCTGATTATGTAGTCAAGTTTTGAAGAACAGTCTAAACAATCCAAAGTAACGGTAATATCACCGTTTTCTCTTGATGCTGCAGTTATATACGCACTGTCAAAGTAGTGCTCGAGTACGGTAAGAAAATAACGTGCTTCAAAGAAGAATTTAACCGATGTGTTTCTGCATTGGCCCTGTTCCAATCTGTCCAGGACAGGCGATAACTGCCTTATCGTGTACCAGAGCTTTGCATATAGCTGCCTCGGAGGCTGCCTTACGGCTTCCCAGTTCTCTGTCATGAGCACTTTGTGCTCGTCAGAATCTTCCAGCAATTTAAAGCATGAAGACGAAGAATCAAAGCATGTGCCGATATTGACGAAATAATTCCTTAGCTGATGGAGCATGGTCTCTATCTTAGTGTTCGTGCCCTTAAAGTCATTTATCATCTCATCGATAAGGCTTAATGAGAATGAAGCAGAGAACATATCCCGGCCCCGGTCGATCATGTTATGAGCCTCATCGACAAGTACGGCAACTCTCTGGTCACCCGGTTCCTTTGATACCAACGATGCTCTCGGACTGAAAATGTGGTTATAGTCACCGATAACGACAGTGCAGTAACGCATCGTATCGATCATGAACTCATGAGGGCAGATCTCGTGCCTTAAAGCAATCTCGGTGATCTTTTCCGGCGTTATCTCATCAAAAGCCAGAGACTCAGCCAGAGCAGCCTTTACTTTTCCATAGTAGTCTTTGGCAAGGGGACAGAATTTGGCATCGCATTCGGTTCCGAACGGGCACATCTTCTCTTTTGATCTCAAAGTGATCGATCTGATCAAAAGTCCGGACTTCCTCATCTGATTTACCGTAGCTTCAGCAACGCCTCTTGTGGCTTCTTTTGCCGTAAGATAAAAGATCTTATCGTATCTGTTCTTGACAAGTCCTTTAATGGCCGGATAAAGGACTGATATGGTTTTTCCTATTCCTGTCGGAGCTTCGACAAAGAACGCTTCCTGTGAATTGAGAGCAAGAAGGGCTTTCTTCATGAATTCCTTCTGCCCAGGCCTTATGGTGTCAAACGGGAATCTTATTTTGGATGTCGAATCCCAGAGACTGTTCTGATAATCAAGTAAAGAGCGGGCGAAAACAGCATATTCGGAGCATACGTCCTCCCAATACCTTTCGGCCTGTTCATAGGACATCGTGTAAGTGTTTTCATAAGAATCGAGCGTCGTGATGGAGACATACCTCAAAGTCAGACTTACATCCAAAACGTCCGAATTAGTCAAAAGATACATTGCCCCGTATAGCTTTAACTGTGTAACATGTTCCGGACGGACCAGGGCATCAAAGCTCTCTTTGGTCGAGTTAAATGACTTGATCTCAAATATCATCGGAGGTTTTCCGGGATTTGCCATCATGGCATCGATCCTCCCGTTGACGGATAATGTCAGTCCTGAGTCGGAATTATAGTCATACACAAGAGTTTCCTCAGTAACCACTATATCTCCGTATGCCTTTTTCAGATCAGCGAAAACCCTCTGATGCAGCCTTGTTCCTTCGACTGCGGACACAGAACCGTATGAACCGCCGGCCAGATTGCCGCGGCGCGATATATAAGAGGCCAGTTCGGTTACGGAAACACTTACTTTATCCATAAAGTGATTATAATCTTTGATCTCTTTTCTTCAAAGAACATTCTTGATAAGTCTGCTTATTGAAAAATCATGCCCTTTGATATAAAATCTAACCCGCACGCAGATGTGGTGGAATTGGCAGACGCGCTAGCTTCAGGTGCTAGTGGGAGCAATCTCGTGCGGGTTCAAGTCCCGCCATCTGCACCACAATAAAGGCTCTTCATGGTGGTTCATGGTGAGCCTTTTTTTCAATAAACATAAGGGTTTAATGAACTTTCACTTGTTTTGTTATTTTTCGTGATTATTCGTCTTTTTTCGCTGTTTTCGGGTAAAATGGTAGTAAAAATGGTAGTAAAAAAAGTAGTAGATAATGCTGATAAATCAGGTCTTTGCAGCTTTTAGAAATCTAAACAAATCTGTTTTTCTTGGGATTGGAGTCGTATATATGGCATATAAAGACCGAAAAAGTAGGAAATTATTCGAAGATACTTGGAAGGATAGAGGATATGAAAAAGGAGAGACTCAGCAGTTCTGGCTTTCTCTGCTAACTAATGTCCTCGGATACGAGCATAACGATACTGTCCTTTTTGAGCACCACACGACTACCGGCGGTTTTATAGATGTATGGATCAGACAAGTCATCCTTGACGCACGTGCTCAATTTCCAGATAAATCACTTGCCATTCTGTACGATCCTGACAAGATGCCTACGGATTTGAAAGTTGCACATGAAGCTAATGATAAAGCTGTCATGGATGCTTATGGCTTTGCACACGATATGTCTGAACCAGAGATTGTGGCTGAATTTATGAAGATGTATCAGCGGTTGGTTTCTGGAGATTGATATGACCACAGATTTTAGGGGACATATTAATCTAGCAACGTGGTGCAATCAGAATAATTCCCATTTGATAGAAGAGTGGGATTATGAAGGTAATGCTCCCTTGACACCTTTCGATGTTTCTTATGCGTGTAATGATTCTGTTTCATGGAAGTGCTCAAAAGGCCATATATTTCCTGCTGTTATTGCTAATCGAACAAGAGGAAGTGGTTGCCCCTATTGTTCTGGTCGTAAAGTGTTGAGTGGTTTTAACGATTTAGCAACAAAATATCCGGAAATTGCTACAGAATGGGATTATGAGAAGAATTTCCCTTTGACACCGGACCGGATTTCAAGTGCATCAAATTCAACATATATGTGGATTTGTCCTCGAGGACATTCTTACGATTGTTCAGCTGATAAAAGAACACTACGAGGAAGTGGATGTCCATATTGTTCAGGCAAACGTGTATTAGTTGGTTTTAACGATCTTAAATCACAGTATCCTGAATATGCTAAAGAATGGGATTATGAAAAGAATATGGGATTGATAGATAAGTCAGGCAGAGATATTTCGACTCCTGATAAAATATCGACTCATTCAAATCATAATGTATATTGGTTATGTCCGTTTGGTCATTCATTCAAAATGAAACCAAACGACAGAACAAGTCGTCATAGGGGGTGTTTGGAATGTTCAAAAGAATTGAGAACTTCATTTCCTGAGCAGGCATTGTATTATTATGTGAAACAATATTATCCAGATGCCATAAATGGTAATGAGGATATTATTGGGATGGAATTGGATATTTATATTCCTCCTTTGAAGATTGCTGTTGAATATGACGGTGTTAAATGGCATAACAGAATAGAACAAGAGAAGAAAAAGAATAGATTATGCTCAGAGAAAGGCATTAAGTTAATTCGTGTTAGGGAAGAGAGTCTTTCCTTGTATGAAGATTGTTATTGCATCAGGTTGGAAAAGCCAAAGGTTGACAACGATCTTTCAGCGGCTATCAAAAAGGTTTTATGTTTTATTGATGATTCAATTGATTATGAAATTGACATCGATAAGGATGCTATGACTATTTACAGTTCATATATTTCATTGCGAAAAACAAACAGTTTGGCAAACATTTATCCTGAAGTAGCAAAAGAATGGCATCCTACTATGAATAAATTGCTAACTCCTGAAATGGTTACACCATATACACACAAGAAAGTGTTTTGGCTCGGGAAATGTGGCCATTCCTTTCCAGCATCAATTTCCAACCGTGTTATACACAGATCATCTTGTCCATTTTGTAGTGGCCGAAGTGTTTTAAAAGGTTTTAACGATTTAGAAAGTCAATTTCCGGAGATTATCAAGAATTGGGATTATGAAAAAAACACTATTATGCCAGATGAAATAACTCCACACAGTAACCAATATGTTTGGTGGAAATGTCATGTTTGTGGATATGAATGGCGCAATAAGGTTAACGAGATAACGAATGCTTTTATTTCGCGTCGGAGTTTAGTTTGCCGTCAGTGTTCAGGATATGCTCATCCTATGATTTTGTGTGTTGAAACAGGAAAGGTATATAAAACAGGGAACGAAGCTACCAAAGCAACAGGAATAACTACTGGTTCTATAAACCAGTGCTGTAAAGGTAGACTCAAATCGGCTGGCGGTTATCATTGGCAGTATATAGAGTAGAGCTTAATCTATCTTTGTGTTCCTATAAATTACTAATGGATTTGAGAGAAAATAAAACATAGATAACTTGAATACTCTATAATATTAAGATTATTAGAAACTCTGAGGTGATTTGAGTGAGAAATATTAAGCAGAAGATTATTAGTTTTATCTGTATTATCTCTTTGGCTTTTTCCATTGTTGCTTTACCACAAAGCAGCAAGCCTGTATCAGCTGCTTCTAATCCATATAGTGGCGGTGAAACTAATTGTACATATGTAGCCTGGAGAGAATGCTATAATGCAACAGGACATGCTTTGCCCGGGTGGGGTGATGCAGGAACCTGGTTTAATTCAGCAAAGAATGCAGGTTATTCAACGGGATCAACTCCTAAGGCTAATTCAATAGTTGTTTGGAGTGGAAGTCCTGGCCATGTTGCATGGGTTAGTGCTGTTAATGGCAATAGCATTTATATAAAGGAAGGTGGTTATAGACCTTCCGAGAATGCACCAAAGCAATATCACGAAGGCTGGCTTGACAGCTATCAAACTATAAATAAAGGAAAATATTCTCTGTTAGGATTTATATATATTAATCATGAGCATAGTTATACAACTCCGTATGAAATAACAAAAAAGCCAACAGCTTCATCTACCGGAATTTTGTCTTTTAAATGTACTAACTGTAATTATGTTACTACTGTAACGATTCCTGCTATTAAGGATTCCAATATACGTGAAGGTACTTATAAAATTGCAGCAAAGAGCAATAACAGCATGTACTTATCAGTAAGGCCGGGTCAGGAATCATCTGGCGGAGATGTGGCTTTATACGGGAAAGGTAAGGCAAACCAGCAGTTTAAGTTTGTACATAATAGTGACAGTACATATACGATCTATTATGGATCCTTATGTCTTGATGTTGCGGGAGCTGCATTTCAAGGTAATTTGCAATTATATACGGCTAACGGAACCGATGCTCAAAAATGGTATGTGGTTTCTCTTGGATCCGGATACTATCGTTTAGTAAACAAAGCCACTTACTATAATATTGATATTGTGAATAATGGCATGTCGGATGGTACAGATGTTTGCACATATTGGAATACAGATTTGCCGCAACAGTGTTTCAAGCTGGAACTTGTTGAGTGTACCAGTCATTCCTGGGATAGCGGCAAAGTTACCAAGCAGCCCGGTGTAGGTACAACAGGTACTAAAGAATATACATGTACAGCTTGCGGCAAGAAAAAAACGGAGATGATTCCGGCTCTTATTTCGATGAGCGACGTAAGTGTTAGTGTTTCAAATGCCACATATACGGGTTCTGAGCTTAAACCTGCAGTTAAAGTCACTTATAACTCAAAGACTTTAGTTAATGGTACTGATTATACTGTTACATTCTCAAACAACGTAAATATTGGCAAAGCAACTGTGATTGTAACAGGTAAAGGCAATTATTCAGGTACTAAGACAGTTTATTTTTCAATAATTGGTCCTTCTTACACATGGAAGAAATCCTCCGGACATTGGTATCTTTACGATAATAACGGAACTATGGTTACCGGGTGGAAGCAACTCAACGGAGTTTGGTACTACTTGGGATCAAATGGTGCTATGAGAACCGGTTGGCAGCAGATAAGCGGTAAGTGGTATTACTTTGAGGGCTCCGGCGCTATGGTAACAGGCTGGCTGTTGATCATCGACAAGTGGTACTACTTAGATAATTCCGGCACTATGTTAACAGGTTGGCAGCAGATAGGTGGTGTTTGGTATTATTTCGAGTCTTCCGGAGCCATGGCAACCGGTTGGAAACAAATCGGAGGAAAGTGGTATTACCTGAAGTCTGATGGTTCTATGGCTTCAAATGAGTATTGCGGAGGATATTGGTTAAACGCTGATGGATCCTGGACATATCAATATAAGGCTAGCTGGAATCAAAACAGTAAAGGATGGTGGTATGGCGACTCTACCGGTTGGTATGCAAAGAATACTCAGATTAAGATAGACGGAACAGTCTATAGATTTGATTCCAATGGTTATTGGATAAAATAAGAAATTAGTGGCAACCATTATGTTGCCGGCAGTTAAAGGTTTGAATTGCTATAATCAAGGCTCTTCATGATTGTTCATGGGGAGCCTTTTTTGTTATTATGTTATTGGTGATCTTATAAAGTATTTATTGTTCTTGTTTTGAATTGAACAGTTTTTCGAATTGCGGAGGTTTCTATATGATGCGCAGATTACGTTATCCGTTTATCGTCATTTTGGTTGTGATCCTTTTTTCAAATGCTGTGTCAGCAGCTACGATCAAGTCATACAGTATGACTTATACAGTCGACAATGAGTCGGCAAGAGCCATGCTCTCCATGATGAACGACTGGAGGACGGGCGGAACCGGATGGTACTGGAACAGCGATAATAAGACCAAATATCAATGCGGAAAGCTCAGTGCTCTTACATACGATTATAATCTCGAGCAGATCGCACTTCAAAGAGCCTACGAAGTCGCTGTAAGCTTCAGTCATACAAGACCTGACGGAAGCCGTTGTTTTAGCTGCACATACAACAATACGAGTTCCCGTGCGGAGAACATCGCGGCAGGAAATTCGACAACTTCTGCCACATTTACCCAGTGGCAGGAAAATAACGATATGTACGATGGCCAGGGCCACAGAAGAACAATGCTAAGTTCCAACTACACCTGTGTCGGTATCGCTCATGTCAAGCTGGATGGCGTGGATTTCTGGGTTCAGGAATTCGGTTCTTCGAACAGTGGAGCAGCATCAACTACTGCGATTAAGGGCTCAAAGACCGGAACGGTCGCTATGGATATCTCATCAGCAACCTTCAGCCTTTATGCAACTTCCTCGACATTTTCATCAATGTCTGCAGGAACGACAAAGAATCTGCCTTCTTTAAGCGGTGCTTATAAGACAGCTTCGACATGGGGTTCCAAAGGTCTCACGGTTCCTTCGAGTGCTTTGACGAACCTTACCTGGAAATCCGACAATACTTCGGTTGTCAAGATCAGTAATAACAGCACCGCAACTGCAGTGGGGAGCGGCAGCTGCAAGCTTACTGCTACGGTTACATGTAATGGTAAGTCATATACTTATTCAATGAGCGTAAGTGTCTCAAAGACTCCTATCAGCAGTAATGACGTCACTTATACTGTCCCTACTTGTTATTACAGCATGGGCACTGCTCTGACACCCAAGCCCGTCCTTAAGTTTGGCGGCAAGACACTTGTCGAGGGAACGGATTACGATATCTCGGGCTATTCAAATAACACTGCTGTTACTAACTACGCAAATATCAGTATCACAGGCAAGGGAAATTTCTCAGGCACCAGAACGATCCAGTTCTCTATCAAGCCGAGAGACATAAATGACTGTACATTGGCTTCGATACCTGATGTCGTTTATACGGGAAATACTGTCACACCGAGCATCACACTGACTTACGGCGGAAAGACTCTGTCAGTTGGTACGGATTACATAGTATCCTGTTCAAGTTCGCAACTCGGAAAAGCAACAGCCACGATCAAAGGCTCAGGTTACTTTACAGGCTCAAGGACTGCCACGTTCTATATCAAAAAGGACGCAAGCAAGCTTAAAGTTATGCCTGTAAATGCGCAGAAATACACCGGATCTCCGATAAAACCTTCTGTAACGGTAAAAGACGGTAATACTGTCCTTACACAGGGTGTGGACTACACGGTTACTTATTCACAAAATACCAGTGTTTCCAATTCAGCGCAGATCAAGATAACCGGAAAGAGCGATTATACCGGTTCAAAGACCGTTAAGTTCATGATCGTTGAAGAGATCACATATACATGGAAGCAAGATACAAGTAATAACAGCTGGGTGCTTTTCGACTGTGCAGGAGTATCGGTGACGGGTTTTGCAAAGGTCGACGGTTCCTGGTATTACCTTCTTGACGGCGGCGTTATGGTCACTGAATGGAAGCAGATCGACGGTGTCTGGTATTACTTCGGCGGCAGCGGAAAGATGCGGACAGAATGGCAGCAGATCGGCGGCAAGTGGTATTACTTCGGCGGAAATGGTGCCATGAGAACAGAATGGAAGCAGATTGTCGGCTCCTGGTATTATTTCGGCGGCAACGGCATCATGAGGACCGGCTGGCAGCAGATTAACGGGAAATGGTATTTCTTTAAGTCAAACGGTGCCATGGCTGCAAATGAATGGTGTGACGGTTACTGGCTTAACTCAGACGGCACATGGACATATCAGTATAAAGGTACCTGGCACCAGGATTCCAAAGGCTGGTGGTTTGGTGATACCAACGGCTGGTATGCAAAGAATGCTCAGGTAAAGATCGACGGAACCTTCTATAAATTTGACAGTAACGGCTATTTAATTTGATTTGTCCGGTGTTTCCGGCTTCTTGCAGATAAGTCATGCGGGAGGATAATTATATGCGCATTTTAAGTAAGATTTCAGGCATCTTTATGACGGTTGCTTTGATTGTTGCAGGGTTTGCGCTTACAGTTTCCGCAGAACCTTCGATCTATAGTGGAGAGACTCAGAATTTTGACTGGTATCTTGATCATGACGGGCTAATGACCGTTAAGTGTAAAACCAGTATTGTTTATATAGAAGATGTCGGTGAAGAAATCCTGGAGAAGACCAGCCAAGTCTTGTTTGATATCTCTGATCTTGATTGCAGTAAAGAGTATCTGTATTTTTTCGGTTCAGGCAGCAGTATCACAACTGTTTCTGTTTCTAACGGCGAAAATGATTATATAATCGGCTTATATTTTTATGATTTTCCTAGACTCGATGAGACAGGTTTGGCGATACCAAGAGATATTCATTATCAGTCTGTCGGATTCTCCAATGTGGCTTTGGGATCTTTGAAGTATCTTAAGAACATTGATATTTCCAATATCCATATGACCGGATGTAATAGTATAAAAATATTAGAGATTCCTGCCTCTGTAAAAGGACTTTCCGTTGACTCCTGCGATAACCTTGAAGAGATAATCTTTTCCGGAGAGATGAACAGCCTTGAATTATCCGGTATGGATAAACTGCATGTTGATATTCCGGATAATATCACGGAAGTCCGCTGGTACCATTGTCCGGTTAGTGAATTAACCATTCCTGCAGCCGGCACCTATCAGATCAGCAGTGACAGAGGACTTAAGAAAGTTATTATTTCATCCGGAAGAACTGCTATCAATGATAGCATGTTCAGTACCTGCAAAGAACTCGAGGAAACAGAGCTCCCTGATACTTTAGAAAGCATTGGCAATTTTGCATTTTTCCTGTGCTCCGGACTTAAAGAATTGAATATCCCTGAATCAGTTACAGCGATCGGCCAGGGCGCTTTCTCGATGTCCGGTCTTGAGTCATTTAAGATCCCGTCAGGTGTCACGGTTATCAACGGTCAGACTTTCGAAGCTTGCGCAAGTCTTAAAAGCGTTACAATACCATCAGGTGTAAATAGTATTTTTGAAACTGCATTCAATGGGTGTGATTTATTGAAAGATGTATATTTTGAAGGCACTGAAGAGCAATGGGAAATGATCAAGGTAGTTCGCTTCGGAAGAAGTGGTATTGTTGAATCGCAAAAATCGCTGGAGGATGTTTTCGGAGATGCGGTTATCCATTTTGCTAAAAAGTCCGGATGGTTACAAAAGGATAGTGTATGGCTATATCTGGACAAGTGCGGTGAGCCTGTTACCGGTTGGCAGAAGATAACAGGTAACTGGTATTACTTCGATGATGAAGGAATCATGCAGACCGGATGGATAAAGGATAATGGCCTTTGGTATTACTTAAGTGCTTCCGGTTCTATGGTAACAAACTGGCAGAACATCGAAAGCTCGTGGTATTACTTCGGCGAAAATGGTGTTATGAGAACAGACTGGAAGATGATCGGAGATTTCTGGTATTATTTCGGCGGCAACGGCAGCATGAGGACCGGCTGGCAGCAGATAAAAGGCAACTGGTATTTTCTGAAGACTAACGGTTCGATGGCCGCAAATGAATATTGTAACGGTTACTGGCTTAATTCAAACGGTACTTGGACTTATCAGTACAAGGCAAGCTGGCAGCAAAACAGCAAGGGCTGGTGGTATGGCGATAACAGCGGCTGGTATGCTAAGAACACTCAGTTCAGGATAGACGGGACCGTCTATAGTTTTGACAGTAACGGTTATTGGATACGATAACGGATAATTTACGGCTTTAAATCTTTTTTTCAGGAACAATTTCATAAACATTACTATTGAATTTACTGTTAAATAATTTCAAACATGACTGAACGGCTTCGGTTTGGTGATAAAATCAGTTTATCCCGATTGATAGTTGGAGGTGTCTTATGCGTACCCGTTTGAAGATTATTGCTTCAGTCTTAGTTGCAGCTATGTTCGTATCTGCGTTTTCGGCAATGGTTTTCGCCGATGACAGACATATTGTTAAAGAAGGCAGTTTTTATAATGTGACCTGGAAATTGTATTCAGATGGTTTGCTGGATATAACTTCTTTCGGCAGTGTGGATTTTGACAATATAGATGATGATGTTTTTGATACTGCTACTGAAGCAGTTATTACTATGACAGGTGATGGTGCCGGATACTTTGAATTCCGGGGTAGAAGCGATTGTAAGATCTCTAAACTTACAATTAACTGGAGCAGTGAACCTGAGTGTAATGAACTGAATCTCAGGTATTTCAATGAGGTTGATAATCTGACTGTTAATTTCCCGAAGGAGGGGGTGCATTTTCATAAAGTTGAATTAGCATATTTGAAAGTCAAATCTTTTGATTTCCTGAAGGATATTACCTTTGATTACTTTGAACTGTGGCATTGCAATGAGATAACCAGTCTTAGTTTTTCTTCTCCTACAAAGGGCTTAAACATTTATGAATGTAAATCTTTGAGTGAACTGGTTGTGCCTGAAAAAATGTCCGCTCTGACTATTCAGGGATTAACAAGCCTTAAATCTCTTGAACTTCCGAAAGAAGTGGATGCTTATATTTCGATCAACAACTGCGGAATGGAAGAATTGACGATCCCGAATATCGAATCTGTTCATGTTACCGGAGACGGTTTGAAAAAAGTGATTTTTCAGAGTGGAAGGACTGAGATAACAGAATGGATGTTAACTCATTGTAATGATCTTACAGAAGTCGTTATACCAAGTACTGTTGAACAGATCAGTAACCGTGCTTTCTACGATTGTAAGAGTCTTAAGTCCATTAATCTTCCTGATTCCATTAAAGTCATACAATCCCAGGCTTTCAGATTAACAGGACTTGAATCAATAAAGATTCCCTCAGGTATTACAAATATTGAATATAAGACATTTGACAGTTGCAAGGAGCTTAAATCAGTAACTATTCCGACCAACGTAAAATGTATCAGTGCGTATGCGTTTTCCGGTTGTGATCAGTTATCAGATGTTTATTACGCGGGTTCAGAAGATCAGTGGAATCAGATATTGGTAGATGTAGATGAGATTTCGCTAAATGAAGCAATAAATAATGCGACGGTTCATTTCAATACAATTACCGGTTCGTGCTGGAAACAGGAAAACGGAAACTGGTACTACTATAACGAAAGCGGTTCCAAAGTAACCGGTTGGAATCAGATAGACAGTAAATGGTATTATTTCCGGGATAACGGCGCTATGTGTACTAACTGGCTGTCGTCAGGCGGCAAATGGTATTATCTTTCAAGTGATGGCGCTATGGTAACGGGATGGAAGTCCGTAGATGGCAAGTGGTATTACTTCGAAGACTCCGGTGCGATGGTCACAGGATGGAGATCCGTAGGCGGGAAGTGGTATTACTTCGAAAACTCCGGCTTAATGGGAACAGGATGGAAATCCATAGGAGGCAGGTGGTATTGCTTTGATTCTTCAGGTGCAATGCTTACCGGATGGATTCAAAGCGGAGGTATCTGGTATTATCTGAAATCCGACGGCTCGATGGCTGCTGGTGAATATTGTAACGGTTACTGGCTTAATTCAAACGGTACCTGGACTTACCAATATAAGGCAAACTGGTATCAAAACAGTAAGGGCTGGTGGTATGGTGATGACTCCGGCTGGTATGCAAAGAATACTCAGATCAGGATCGACGGAACAGTATATAGATTTGATTCCAATGGCTACTGGGTAAAATAGCAAGCATAACTAGAGCAATAAATACGCAACAAACAGGGGCTTCTCGATTTGAGAAGCCCCAATAAGTTTAATGGATTATTTCAGATCATCAGTCGGTTACTATTATCCTGCCGCTGTCGGGATTTAAGCATTTTCCGTTTTCATCGAAGTCGTAGAGCTTGCCGTTGATCATGAAATCAGTTCTGTCACTGACCATGTTGGGGCTTTCAAAGTAATACCATGAGCCGTTGTAGTTGAGCCACTTGTTGTTATAGACGAGACCGCTCTTGTCAGCATATGCCCATTCATCGTATACCTTGAACCAACCTGTGACCATTTCGCCGGAATCTTTGAAGTAGTATTCTCTGTCATTGCCATCATACATATCTCCGGTGTACATCTGACCATCATCAGTAAAGAAATACCACTTGCCCTTGATCTGCTGCCAGCCTGTAACGAACTTCATGTCGGATCCGTAATAGTACCAGGCATCCAAACTGAAATATGTATAACAATACCAGCCTGATGCTGTTACTATACCATTCGGAGTGGTGCATTTGCCTGATTCGTCAAATCTGTAATGTTTGCCGTTGATCGCATAGAATTCGAGGTCAGTGACAAGCCAGCCGAAACGGTCAAAATAATACCATGCACCATTGTATGAGAGCCATCTGTTCTTGTATCTTTCGCCGTCAGAGCCGATATAATACCAGCGGTCTGTCTTTTCATCATCGTCTTCTTCACGAAGTAAGTGCCATCCTGTAATTGCTTTGTCTCCGTCGTAGTTTAAGCAAACACCGTTCTTGTCAAAATCATATTTCTTGCCGTTGATCACAAAGCCCTTAACATCAGAGATCATGGTGTCGTAACGGAAGTAATACCATTTTCCGCCATAGTTGAGCCAGTCGTTAAAGACCAGGACACCGTCGGATCCGGCATAGATCCACTTTTTATAGACACCTTCCTCGCCGTAATCCGTTGTGACTTCATACCAGCCGGTAACCATAGCGCCGTTTTCGTCAAAGTAATAAGGCTTGAATCCGTTGCTGTAGTCCTCAAAATATCCGGTAACCATGTAGCATGAACCGTAATCGTCATCTGCAAATAAATACCATTTGCCGCCTATCTGCTTCCAGCCGTTATAAGCTCTTCCGTCGGAACCGAAGTAATACCAATTTGGAGAAAGCGGATCGTCGTAGTATTGACACCAGCCGTTCTTTTT
Organism: Saccharofermentans sp.; assembly: GCA_024684815.1. Classification (GTDB taxonomy): domain Bacteria; phylum Bacillota; class Clostridia; order Saccharofermentanales; family Saccharofermentanaceae; genus Saccharofermentans. The sequence goes on from JAIKWL010000006.1 coordinate 43,771, forward strand.
ATAATGACCGTTTCCGTCAAAAAGGTATAATGAATGGTCTTTATCAAGGAATAAACCGTATGTCATGGCGGCATAAGCGTTCTGATGAGATTCGTTTACATCTAAGCGGTTGTAATAGTCATAGCCGATATCCTCGTTAAAATGATACCAGGTTCCGCCTATCTGTTTCCAACCTGTGTAAGCAGCTCCGTTTGAACCAACATAGCGCCAGACTTTTTTGTCGAGATATTCATCCATTTGCTTCTTATAATCAGGAAAGTACTCAATCCATTCCTGAAGCTGTTTTCCGACAAAAAAGTCACCGCATTCGATCCACTTGTTCTTGTCCATCGCTCCGCTGGAGCCGAAGTGATAGAGTTTGCCGTCGATAAATGCCCATTTGTTTATTAAGGCAAGACCATCATCATCGAAGTAATACCAGTTGCCGCCGTCTTCCTGCCAGGCGCTTGTAACATATTCTCCTGAAGTGGTCAGATAATGCCAGCCTTCAGTGTCACTTCCGACCCATCCTGCCGTATCAGCCATGACTGCAGAAGGGAGGAGAGAAAGCATAACTCCCGCAGTCAGGGCAGAGGCAATCAATTTTCTGATGCTCATAAGATCGACCTCCTGAAAAGTATTGATTTTAATATATCACAGAGTGTCCTGTTCTTGTCGGTGTTTGATTTGCGCAATATAAATATTGTATTATCTAAATATTAATTAAGGGGATAACTAGGAGATAGATATGAGCAACCATTACGATGATTATGCGAAAAAATCAGTTTCAGCAAGCGATCTGACTTTTGACAAGGTTGCTGAAAGTGATAAGGACGTTATCAGGGAGGTCAGAAAAACTCATATTAAGAAGAATGTTGTTTTTCTTATTGTGCTTACGGTTCTGTTTGTCCCTTTTACTTGGTATTTTATTAATTTCTTTTTTATACCGATCGATGTGCTGTTTTTCCATATTGTTGCCCAGGTGTTTTTAGGCGGCGCTTCTTTCGGCTGCGGATATTATATTTACAGTATCCTTGGTCCGATCAGGCGTATAAGGAAAGGTGTTGTGCTCGGCTCTGAAAGGATCCAGGAAATCAAGGATAACCGCAATGCTTCATACCAGTATGTTTTCGACATTTACTTTGAAGATAAAGATGAAGCATTAATGGCTTTTGCGGTTGATAAAGACGTGTTTTCATATGTTAATCCTGGAGACGGAGTGATCGTTACAAAGCTTGGACGCAAGATCAGAGTGTTTGGAGATCCTTCCCGGACAGGCGTAATGGATGTAAGTAATATCAAGTCAGGTGTTTAATATTCAAACGTGACTTTGATGTAAAGTGATCAGGAAAAAACGGCTGCTTACCATTTTTCGTAAGGGCATCTGCCTTTCTTAAGACTGGCCCTGATCTCGACAAAGCAGCCGCAGGCCATGCATGTGCCCTGATTGAGCTTTCCGCAGTGTCTGCAGATATCAAGTCTTCTTTCAGATTCTGATTTATCAGTCAGATCTTCTTCCGGCAATGAAGAGAGGCCATTAACGATAATGACCTCATACTGTTCTTGGCTGAAGTCTTTAAGAAGACATCTTGTGCAGATCTTTGTCATACTGTAACTTCGATGTGCATTACGCTTGAAGCGGGAATCGTGAATGTCAGCTTATCACCGTCAAATTCAAAAGTATCAAATGATTCTTCCTTAACAACGTCGGGTTCATCAAATGTGTTATGTGCATCGATCCTGCCTTTTACGATCTCACCTTTAACGGAACTGACATTGCAGCCTGAGAGGTTTGTCTCGATCTCATAAGGATCGGAAGATGAAAGGTTTGTGAGTGTTATATGGATCTTTCCGTCCTTATCTTTCGATACTGATTCTGTAAGATTGGGTACCATATACTGATCTTCAAGTCCGATAGTTTCTGTATCAACAGAGCTCTCAAGAAGTTCATTGTCCTGATGAGCGCTGTAGAGCTTAAATACATAGTATGTGGGGGTCTTTATCATCTTAGGTCCTTCGGTAAGGATTACAGCCTGAAGAACATTGACGAGCTGTGCGATATTCGCCATCTTTACACGCTTGCAGTGCTTGTTGAAGATGTTGAGGTTGATGCCGGCGATAAGAGCATCGCGGATAGTGTTCTGCTGATACAGGAACCCGGGATTCGTGCCTTCCTCGACATCATACCAGGTGCCCCATTCATCGACCATAAGACCGATCCTGCAGTCAGGATCGTATCTGTCCATGATCGCGGAATGCTTCTCGATGAATTCCTCCATGGCAAAGGTTTTCGAGAGAGTCATATACCATTCTTTTTCATTGAACCCGGTTGCGCTTCCTTTTTTGTCCCAATCGTAGGGAAGGGTATAGTAGTGGAGCGTAAGTCCGTCCATGTAGCCGAAATTCTGGGGGAGAGTGCCCTGCTGTCTGAAGCATTCCCGGAGCATGGTCTCTGTCCAGTTGTAGTCCTTGTCAGTAGGACCGACAGCGAGTTTCTTGATCTTCTTATCGGGATTATATTGCTTTACGAATGTCTGATAATGCTTATAGAGGTTTGCATAGTATTCGGGAACCATGTTTCCGCCGCAGCCCCAAGTCTCGTTTCCGACTGCAAAATAGTCAACTGTCCATGGCTTTTCTCTGCCGTTAGCTCTGCGAAGATCAGCCATAGGGGAGACTCCGTCAAATGTCATGTACTCTACCCATTCGCTCATTTCACGGACAGTGCCGCTTCCGATATTACCGTTGACATATGTCTTGCAGCCGAGCTGTTCAGCAAGTTCCATAAATTCGTGAGTGCCGAAGCTGTTGTCCTCGGTGACGCCACCCCAGTTGGTGTTGATCATCTTTTTGCGGTTTTCCTTAGGACCGATACCGTCTTTCCAGTGGTATTCATCTGCAAAACATCCGCCAGGCCAGCGGAGAACGGGGATCTTCATCTCCTTTAATGCTTCAACTACATCATTGCGCATGCCTTTGGTGTTCGGAATATCAGAATCCTCGCCTACGAAGATTCCTTCGTATATACATCTTCCGAGATGCTCTGAGAAATGTCCCTGGATCTCGGGATTAATATGTCCTTTTTCATTATTGGGGTTGATTATCAGTCTGTACATGATGACCTCCGTTGTTTTGAGTCAGTAGAAATAATTTACAAAAACGGTCAAAGGATTTCAATAAGCTGATTCAGTTATGATCGTTTGCCAGAATGAGGTTAGTCATGTCTAACAGATGTTAGTTGTGCATTTATAACCTATTTGTCCGATATCTTTATCTATAACGTTTATTCTTTATTCATATGATAATCATTTTCTCTTGATATAATTACAATGAGATTACATATTCTCAACGCTGACAAGGAGGAATCCAATATGAGAACGTACAAACGGATATTTGCTTTGCTTGTGGCGTTCTGCATGGGCCTTTCTGTATTGCCAAGCCTGGCTTTAACGGTAAGAGCCGATGTGGAACAGGGTGAGATAGTGGTCAATTATGATCCCTATCCGTTCTATGAAGAAGATCTGGATGATGTAGTCGACCATACTTCTGTCTATGTTGACGGCGAGTATGCAGCAAACGGCGAACCGTTCGGATTTGTAGTCGGTCGCGAAATGCAGTTCGATCTTAATACTTACAGAGATTATGATATCGAATACTGCAATGTCGTGATCTATCAGGGAGAGAACGAATACTCTACCTATAATAATGATTTTGAAATTGAGGGAGAAGGCGATCACGGATCGTTCATCTTTAATCCTCAAAGCAGCGAAAGTATCGAAGTATATGTATACTGGTGTGAAGTCGATACTCTCTCTGCTGAAGCCGGACAGATCCTGTTTGATATCTATCAGGGCGGCCCCGGAGATATAGAATTTCTTGAAGGTGTTGAGCCTTTAGATATCAAATATGCTCCCAACGGCACTATCCGTGCGTTATTTAACAGATCACAATTTGGAAACGGTGATGCGTTAAATATCAAGTTTACGCCTTATCGCGGATGTATCTTATGTTATTTCTCGGAAACATTAGATGATAATTCTGTTGAGTATTTTCCTAATTTCGAGAATAACAGTCCGGAACCGGTTTATTACTGTGAGCATTTAACAGATAACGGAGACGGATCTTATACGTTTTCTATCGATTCGTTCGAACCGTATACTAACGATTCTTCGTTTATGGCATTATCCGTATTCTTCGAAGGCACATTCGGAAGACAGGGAATCTCAGTTGAGAATCGTGATACAACTGTATACTACAGTATCGACGGCGGTAAGTTTACTGAGCTTAAGATGAGGCACTTCGAAGACGAGTGGAATTCCTGGGATGAGATGATCCTTGAAGCTGAAGAAATAAATGACGCTTCAGAAATCACTTTCAGATTTGAAGTTCCCGAGAATCAGGCAGAATGGCGTAAACTCTATGGTGTCTGTGTAGAGTCATTCGACAGGTTGTTCGAACGCCATACTTATGCATTTGATGATGGTGACAGTTACGAGATTACCCTGGAGACACCGGAAGAAGGCTGGCCTGCAACGAGAATAGCAGTCTGCGACTGGCTTATCCCTTATGACGGCACATATGCTATTTATGTCAGAGGCGAAGGTTCAGAAGAACTTGATATCGAGAACGATGCTTTGTATGAGCCTGTTCCTTTTGAGATCGGAGAACCAATAGAATTCTCGTTCGAAGGTGACGTTTATTGTGTTATTGCCCGTGAATACAATAATTCTTCCGAGTTCTTCCTCGATCCTGAAGACGGCATATATTCTTTTACTCCGGAGAATTCCAACGGTATAGAGATCTATATCTATATGACGGAGGACGAATATATTGTTGATCATATGCATCCCGAAAAGGATGATGAATATGAACTGGAATTCAGGGTCAATAATGAGAATTTCCCTGAAGAGAATACTCTTGGTTCTGTAGAATTAGTTGAAGACGAGCATATCGTGAGATGGGCTGAAAGCTGCGGCCGCTATAAGTTAATTGTTCAGTGGGATCGTGGGGAACTGGAAGAACAGGAGGATCCGGAGGCCATAATCAATCTTAAGGTCAATGTTCCTGAGGATTCCGAGTTCAGTGTATGGATGAACGGACAGGATTTCACGGAAGATGTTATCGAAAATGATAATATTTTCTCATGGGATATAACCAACAGGATACTATATGGCGAATGGATGAATACCGATTTCAATTTCAGGTATAATCCGTATGGTCCGTATATCCTGGCAGTTAATTATGATAACTGTTTTTATAGAGATAATGATGAAGGCGAGCCTTATGCTCATGCGGATGTCCTTGTAAACGGTGTTCATGTAAATGATTTCGAACCTGTTCCTTTTGAGATCGGCAAGCCCATTACTTTTAAGATCTGCGTGCCTGACGGTTATGATTACAGTGATGCATTGATCGATCTGCATCACGGTAAAGGTGATTTGGAAGGCGAAGTACACTACACTACTTTTGAGTATGAGGATGCTGTTCCTATAACTGTTGATTCAAAGGGTGAGTTTACATTCACACCGACAAGAGAAGATACTATCTGGGTGGATATCTCATGGTCAGCTTTTGATTCATTGCATCCTGAGGAGGATCAGCTCCAGATCGAATTCGGACATTGGGGCAACGGTACGATCGAGTTTGTTGAAGGCTATGAGCCTGCAGCTTGTGAAGTACAGCCCGGTGAGAATGGAAGGATCCGTACGCTCTTTAACAAAGAAGATCTTGATGAAAACGGCACAGTCAAAATGCTTATCACACCTGATGCCGGTAACAAGCTCTGCAGCTTTGGTTATGACATCAACGGATCGCCTTTTACAGAATATGTTTCTGATCCTGATGATGAACACCAACTGCTCCTTAAAGATCTGACAGGTCTTGTTGATAACGGAGACGGAACATATACCTATACCATCAGTTCAATTCCTGCTAATGAATACGGTAATTCCAGGTTCAGTTTCAATGTCGGATTTGATAATCCGATCGGCACTAACGGTATATCCGTTGATCCCCGCGGAGCAGATGTTTTCTACAGTATTGACGGCGGTCAGTTTATTAAGCTTGAGACCAGACACTTCAAGGACGATTGGAATGAGTGGGATGAGGTAATCCTGCTGCCTGAAGAGTATTACGATGCTTCTACAGTTGCATTCAAGTTCGTTTATGAAGAAGACCGTGATGTAAGCGGTGTAAGTCTTGAGTACTATTCTGATGCACGTCATCGTTCAAACCTTCCGTTTGATGATGAAACTGAGCATATCTTCACTATGAATAAGCCTGAAAGAGGATGGCAGCCTTATCGTCTGTCCCTGCTTGAAGGATATAATCCTTACGATGGCACATGTGTTATATATGTTCAGGGCGATGGCTCAGATACGGTCAATATTGAGGGAGCACCCCGAAATGAGAGATTTGACGTTGCTCCGGGAACGAATATTGCATTTACGGTTGAAGGTGACATATTCGGAGTCTATGTCAGGCTCGTAGATACAGACGAGGAATTCGAACTTAAGCCGAATAACAGTGCTTGTTCTTACACAGTTGACGGCAATGGTGCAGTCGAGATCCATGTCTATACTACATATGATGAATTCGATTTCCATCACACACATCCTGATGGGGAAAATGAGTACGAAGTTGACTTCTGGATCCGTTATGAAGGTTCCCCGGTTGATGATGACCTTGGATCGGTCGAAGTTATTGAGAATGAGCATTTAAAGAAAGTTGCAACTACCGGTGGCAATTACAGAGTGATCGTTGAGTACGACCGCAATGATCCGGACTTTGACGTTGCTTTGCTCGATCTTAAGATCAATGTTCCCGAAAATGCTGAATTCAGCATGTGGATGAACGATGAGGATATTACTGAATCCGTCATTGATAACGACTATGTTTATTCATGGGATATTACAAATGTTATTACAGGCGGTGACTGGAGAAGTCCGGATATCGTATTCTATTTCCCTGAGCCTGAATACATTTATCTCAATAATCTTAATGAGAATGTATCTGTGGGATTCAGTACTGACGGCGGAAATACATTTGTAGCTGCAGATGATGAGTATATCCTGTTGGACAATAGTGTTGAAACCGTTCAGGTCAGATATCTCGTATCTGATCCGAATCTCTGGATCTACGGTGTTGATTTGAGATTCGGAGATCAGGTCATTATTGAAAGATTGCCTGAGAGCCTCACATATGAATTTGAAAGAGGCGATCATTGGATCACATATCATCTGGCACCCGTATATGAGAACAGGATCTTTGACTGCGAGTGGACTGCAAGATTTGCTATGCAGGAAGATGCAGACATAGTAACGCTCTCTAATGGAGAGATCATGGGTAGTCTCAACCGCTTCGGCAGAGGAGATACAATTACGATCGAAGCTGAAGGTGTATATTGCATCGAAGCAGAATTAAACGACGGAAGAGTAATTCCTTTCGAGAAAAACGGCGATGTATTCACATACTATGCTGAAGAACTTTCCGGATTTACAGCTGTTATCTATTCATCGGAAGATGAGTATAACTTCCTTGATCTGTGGCCAGATCCCGAAGCAGAAGGGCAGTATCTTGTTCAGTATTATTCCGAGTCTGAAAGCGAAGAGACCGGTACAGTTTCTGTAGCAGGAGAGATCGACCGCGCTTCTTACAACGGATGGACGAGAGTTCTCTTCGAATCTGAAAAACCTATTGCTGAATTCGAGATCGAACCTGCATCAAACGAATATGAGTATTATGCGATGCTCAACAATGAAGAGTTCGAAGGAACTCTTGACGTCAGCGAATGGCGTGATGATTGGCCGGTTATCGAGTTCTATCACAAGATCGATATTTCCGGCGCAGCTATCACACTTGATCCTTCCGGAGACCAGGCATACACAGGCTCAGAAATCAAGCCTAAGGTCACTGTCGTTGTTGACGGTATTACACTTGAAGAAGGCATTGATTACGAAGTGTTCTATGCCGACAACGTTGAGGCCGGACAGGCGAGGATCCGTGTCGATGGTATCGGAAGCTATTACGGAAATGCTTATGCTTCTTTCAATATCGTAAAGAGCACCTTTAAAGTTACTGTAAAAGATGCTGAAAACGGTACTGTTACCGTTTCCAAGCTTGATGCTTCCGAAGGTGATGAGATCACGATCACTGCTGCACCTGCTGAAGGTTATGAAGTAGATGCTATTAAGGTTGACGGTACGGTGATTACCGGAACATCGTTTGTTATGCCCGCTAAGGATGTAACAGTAGAAGTTGTCTTCAAGGCTGTCGAACCCGTTAAGAACGGCTGGGTACTTGAAAATGGCAAGTATTACTATTACGACAACGGAACCATGAAGACCGGATGGGTTCAGAGCGGAAGCTTCTGGTATTACATGAATCCTTCAGATGGAACTATGGTAACAGGCTGGCAGAGCATCGGAGGAAAGTGGTATTACTTCGAGGGTTCCGGTGCGATGAGTACAGGCTGGAAGTCTGTCGGAGGCATCTGGTATTACTTCGGTACATCAGGCGCTATGGCAACAGGCTGGCAGGAGATCGGCGGCAAGTGGTATTACTTCGAAACATCCGGCGCAATGGCCAGCGGATGGAAACAGAGCGGCGGCAAGTGGTATCTGTTTGATTCATCAGGTGTTATGGTAACCGGCTGGAAACAGGAAGGATCCGTATGGTACCTGTTCGATGATTCCGGCGCAATGGTAACCGGCTGGAAGCAGAGCGGCGGCAAGTGGTATTACTTCGAAGGCTCCGGCGCAATGGCAACAGGTTGGAAACAGCTTGGCGGCGTCTGGTATTACTTCGGTACATCAGGAGCAATGGCTACAGGCTGGCAGACGATCGGCGGCAAGTGGTATTACTTCGAAGGCTCCGGCGCAATGGCAACCGGCTGGAAACAGTTAGGCGGCAAGTGGTATTACTTCTATGACAGCGGCGCAATGGCATCCAACACGGTAATCGACGGATGGACATTGGGTTCTGACGGTGCATGGACAGGAAAGTGATATCCGGCATTTAAAACACTGATAAAGTGATCTGCGGGACTGCTGTAAAAGGCAGTCCCGCTTCTTTATTTATCATAGGATAATTGTGATTGTTTATGAAAAAGATTTCATAAGATATAATCTTTGCAGATTTCTTTATGTAAGATCTTATTCTGATATGGAGGTCATTTATATGGGAATTAAGAAGATTTTGTCATCGGTTTTGACAGCAGGCATGATACTTACTTTTATTCCGTCTGTGTCTATGGCTGATTCCACCGGCTGGAAAGGCAGTAATACCAGCGGCTGGCGGTATTATATATCCGATACTGAATATGTCAGAAATGCCTGGCGTTTCCTTCAGGGCAAATGGTACTACTTTGATAATGACGGATATGTTCTGATGAACTGTTGGAAGGTCATTAAGGGCAAACTATATCATTTCGATGTGACAGGTGCCATGGAACAGAATAAATGGATATCAGAAGGCACATATCTTCTTCCTGAATACTATGAAGAGAATATCGAATTAAATCCCGATTACGAACAGGTATATAAAGAATACAGGAACAGGAAGATCTGGCGTTATGTCGGTGATGACGGTGCTGCATATGTCGGTTGGAAACAAGTGGACGGGGAATGGTATCACTTCAATGATGAGGATATCACTCTGACGGATATCGGAGAGAATCATCAGGATGCTTATGCAGCCATGACATACGGATTCTATTATGATGAGACTGACAAGACATGGTATAACTTCGACGGAGACGGGAAATACAGGAGGAATGGCTGGTATTACGGCACCGGGGAATATGAATATACCGAATGGTATTACTTCGGTAATGACGGGCACCCTTATTCCGGCTGGCATAAGATAGATAACAAATGGTATTATTTCGCGCTTGATAATCTTATCGATTTTGCCGAACAGAAATACGGCCCCGCCTGTATTGTTACGGGAAGAAGGGATTTCTATAACTCGTACGATGATGACGGATATGCAGTAGACTGGGATGTTTATTTTTTCAGGGACAGCGGTTCCATGGTTACAGGCTGGTTCCTTTATGAGGATCACTGGTACTGCATGAAGTCTGACGGTTCAGCTTACAGGGATTGCTGGCTCGAATACAAAGGAAAATGGTATTACTTTAACCGCGGCGGTGAGATGGTCTCTAATGCCGCTAATTTTGAGGTCGGCGGTAAGGGATATGACTTCGATTCAGAAGGTGTCTGCACGAATCCTTACGGTGGAAGAAAGATCAGCGGCTGGTACGAACGCAAATACGATTCGGAATACTATTTCTGGTATGACAGTGATTATGCATGGAATTACTTTGATGCTTCAGGTAAAAAAGTGTGTGGAGTTAAGGATTATGTAATAGGCGGTCAGGCTTATGACTTCGACTCGCTCGGTGTCTGCATGAATCCTTATGAACCCCATGCCGTAGGGTAACATTGATATTATTCAGAAGTTTCTCTATAAATAGACTTTACTTAGACACCCGTACGTAATTCTGAACGCAAAATTGAAGAATTGCGTTCGCTTTTATGTACTTTTGCATGAAATTACGTAAATCTGAACGCAAATTGCACTTAGAACGTTCAATTTACGTTCAGCTGTGGAACGAATCCATATTGTTTTATATCTAATAACAAAATGTAACAAAAAACGAAACTTTATTTTATTTAAAAGTATTAAAGATTCATGACTGATAGAATTATCCTATGTAGTTGTTTTCGCATTTTCAGTTCCATCATTAATGAAGGAGGTTACCATGAGTCACAAGTTGAAACATTCAATAGCGGCTTTGCTGGCGGTCATACTGGTCGTCTCGCTGCTGCCTCTCGGATCTTTGGTAAGGGCCGATGCTGAACAGGAAATCTATTATCTTTATGAGTTTGATGAAGTTCAGGATGACGGTTCGATCAGCGGCGTTGCCAAAGAAGTACCGTATAATGCTTGTCAGATCGGAGTTTTTGTCAATGGCGGCTCTTATGAGTATGAGGAAGGCGACGGCTTTGTTATGGCAAATAATGCCACCATATATGCTGAAGCTGATGATTATTTTGATCTATTTACCTATTATCTTGCCGGTGATGCGAGAATAAGCACAGAATATTATGATATTTATTCGAATAATCCGGCTTATAACGGCGATATAGATTTTTATGATATATATGATTATTTCAAAGGCCTTAATGAAGGCAATACTTTGGAATTCAAATCTGATTACTTGTTTAACAGTTCAGAGTTCTATTACCTGGATGAATTTGAAACTGTTATTGTTCCGGAAGATATTACCGTAACGCTCGGATCCTTTGAAAAGCATGGAAAAGTGAGTGGTTCGACTATTCATGTCAATAACTTTGAAATTTACGGAACCTTTGTGATTGAAGGTATTACAGAAGGTATATCAGGATTAAACGAGGTTGACATAGAATCCGGCGGAAGTCTAGTGATTGGAGATAATGCTGAGCTTATCGGAGGCCACGGCGCCTGCATATATCCTTTTAGCAATGTCACTTTTACCAACTTTACAATTTACGATTATGATTATGTCAATGAAACTCTGACGGCTTTACCTGATGATGAGACCGATCGTGTTGTTTATGATGAAGAAATCGGTCAGTGGATAACAAGTGATGTCCTCGTATTATCGAATTGGTTTTCGGCTTCTTATACTGATTTCGGAAGAGGAAGACTTTTGACCGCTAATGATTACAAGGTCGGTGATGATGAATACTATCCTTTTGAAGTCGGTTCGGAAATTGATTTTACACTGAATCTTCCTCAGGAGAGGTTTGGCGAGACACCACAAGTCACGCTTGTTAATGATAATGATCTGGAAAGTATCCCTGTCAAGTTAACTAAAGTAAGTGAATCCGAGTATACATTCAGTTACACACCGGAAAATAAATATGGTTTTTCCGTATGGATCAACTGGAGTGATTTTGATACGCCATCATATGATGACGAGCACTTTTATGTTGAGCTTGATTGCAAAGGGTCATTGGAATTCGATATTTCTCCTGAAGGAGAAGTCTTACAAGAACCGAATAACCCGAAGCACGTACGTGTCCGTTATGAGAATGAAGCTATAAATGACGGCATTACAATTACTGTATCACCTTTGTCCGGCCATTCAATTCAGGAGATCCGTTATGACTGGCAGTACTATGATCTTTGTGATCTGTCTGAAATCAACGGATTGACGTTCGAAAACGGCATTCTTGTAATAAATCTGAATAAAGATAATTACGATCGTAGAAATAATTATTTTGAAGTCAGAGCAGATGATGCGAATAACAGCAGTGAATTTGAGCCGAAGGAAAATGAAATTGTTATAGATGCTGATATTTGGGAGATCGACGGCGAACAACAGGCGGAAATTGTTTTCAGTAATAATGAATTCGAGAATCTTTGGATAAATGAATACATGTCTAAGTATGAATTTGATATCGGCGAGGAACTGACCTTTGAACTGATACCTCCTGAGGAGAGACAGGTAGATGGATTAGTACCTATTGTAAATATCACTCAAGGAGATAATTTTTGGTCTTCATTATTAAATACTGTTGAACTGACTGAAACTGAAGAGTTTGTATTTGAGTTTACATTTGTTCCTGAAAGTTCAGAAGGAATATATGTTGAGATCTTCTGGAGCATATTTGATAAGTACGAGCCGGGTGATGACGATATTATAATCGATATCGACTGCTCAAACGAATATGAAAAATATGAAGCCATGGCAGCTCCTGATTCTGTCGTAAGAGAACCGGGTAATGTCAGCCACAAAAAACTCATATACTCCTTACAGAATTTAGAGTCTGACTATATCGGGATCAAGCTCGATCCGGGTAATGACGTCTTGGTTAAAGAAGTTGTGATCGAATATGGAAACTCGAAACAGTCATATGTCAGAAATGATATATCGTTAGACGAGTTAAGCGGAAAACTGCGTTTTTCTGATCTCAGCTGGTTCTCGGAAGATGATGACGGAACTACAATTCTAAATGTTCCTGCAGATATTTCCGAAAATATCGTCAAGATCAACATCTACTACGTCGGAGACAGCGGTCCTGATGTAAAGACAAGTTATTACCAAATTGATTATGCCCAGTCGTGGGATTTTAACTCCGATCCTCTTGATTATGTTGAAGTCAACGGTAAGTTGGTCGATGCTAATAAGAATGAGGATTTTGAAGTCGGCAAGGAACTTGTGTTTACTATTCATGCTCCTGAAGACAGAGCCGGATTACAGCGCTATGTTTCGATCTATAATGACGATTACAGTTATTATTATTCTTCAACACTTACAGGCGATCAGGCTATTGAGATCACAGACGATACTTTTACATTCACGCCTCCTGATGACAGTCCTTTTACTGTAGAGATCTATTGGTGTGAATTTGATTCGATCTATCCGAACAGAGAACAGATCATGATTGAGACAACTGCTTACGGTGACGGAGAAATAACCGTTTCAGATACGGACCGGAAGGTGGTCGATCCTGCCGACAGTAATACGATCAAAAATCTTGTATCTAAATCCGTGCTTTATAATGACGGTACGATTGATATCTCATTTATTCCGGATGAGGGTGCCAGTTTAGTCTCGGTAAATATAATGATCGGTGGCATGTACAGCGTAACATATGTGCCTGAATGGTCTGAATGGTATCAGGATGCCAATCTTTTCAGTGAGGATCCTCATTTTGAACTGGTTGACGGTATCTGGACTTATAAAATAAATAAGGCGCAATTAGATGAGGACACTTATGATATCACAGCGAATTTTGAGACACCTGAGGTACCCGAGGTCGGCAACATTACCGTCAACTCCGGTGATGTGAGTGTTCAGTATGCGCTGGTCAAAGACGGCGTGACAGGAAACTATGTTGATCTCGATGGAAAGATCATGCTTGAACCTGATGATATAGCTGACAAAGTTATTCTTAAGTTTGCAGCTCCTGAGGGAGTGACGCTTCCTCCTGTAAAGATCACAAGAAGTATCATGGGTGCAATCCTGAATCCTAAGATAGTAAGAGTCAATGAAGATAATACGATAGTTCTTGAGAAAGGTGAATGGTCCTGGGGCACCTGGACAGTAGGATTTGCAGACGGCGGTGAGATCTTACCATATGAATTCAAGATCGAGGTTGTCGGAACATCTGATTATGATCCGCTCATAAATTATGATGCTCAGGTTAAATACAGCTATGGCGAAGACGATATAATCGAACTTGATCTTGGCGAAGATACACCTTACAAAGTAGTAGTATATCCTCATTCAGGCGAGAAGATCGTTCTAACCAAAGCGTCAGACGGAAAGTATTATTATGTTCCCGAAATGCTTGAAGGCTTCATCATCTTTATCTATGAGAATCAGAATGCTTATGAATATGATACTGTAAGTGCCGGAGAAGATGAGCTCCAGTTTATCTATCAGGTAAATTACTGTGATTATCCTGAAAGTGTAGAGCCGTCGAGCAAGGTCGATCTGAAGACTTCTGCTAACCGTGTTGTTTATTCTGCGAATGAATCTACTGTCAAGGTAATAATCAGCGATGAAGTAGATGTGTTTACCTTAAAGATCGTAAAAGGCGATGAAGCAGGCAGTTATGAGGTTTTGATGGACGGCAGGGATATAACTGAACTGGTAATCAAAGACGACGATGAACTGTCCTTAAGTAAAGAGGTAATTGAGGATGGTGTAGATCTGATCGTTACGTTCTATTATGCCAAGACCTATGCTGTCACGTGTGAAGAGACCGAGAATGGTCAGATATCCGCAGTACCTTCAGCAAAGCCCGGTGACCTTGTCACTATTGAAGCAATTCCTGAAAAAGGATATGAACTTGATACTATTACTGTCAAAGATTCGGATGGTATTCAGATAGATGTCACAGACAATTCTTTCACGATGCCTGATTCTGATGTCACGGTTGCAGCAACTTTCAGGAAGGCAGAACCGGCTAAGAACGGATGGGTACTTGAAAACGGAAAGTATTACTACTATGACAACGGAACCATGAAGACCGGATGGATCCAGAGCGGAAGCTTCTGGTATTACATGAATCCTTCTGACGGCACTATGGTAACCGGCTGGCAGAGCATTGGCGGAAAGTGGTATTACTTCGAAGGTTCCGGTTCTATGAGTACAGGCTGGAAGTCGATTGGCGGCGTATGGTATTACTTCAGTACATCCGGAGCCATGATGACAGGCTGGCAGGCGATCGGAGGAAGGTGGTATTACTTCGATAATTCCGGAGCAATGGCAACCGGCTGGAAGCAGAGCGGCGGCAAGTGGTATCTGTTTGATTCATCAGGTGTTATGTTAACCGGATGGAATCAGGAAGGATCCATATGGTACTTCTTCGATGATAATGGTGCAATGGTAACCGGATGGAAGTCATCGGGCGGCAAGTGGTATTACTTCGAAGGCTCGGGCGCAATGGCAACCGGCTGGAAACAGCTTGGCGGTGTCTGGTATTACTTCGGTACTTCAGGAGCAATGGCTACAGGCTGGCAGGCGATTGGCGGCAAGTGGTATTACTTCGAAGGTTCCGGCGCAATGGCAACCGGCTGGAAGCAGTTGGGCGGCAAGTGGTATTACTTCTATGGCAGCGGCACAATGGCATCCAATACTGTTATCGACGGATGGACATTGGGTTCTGACGGCGCATGGACCGGAAAGTAATCTGACGGGCAATCAAACTATATCTTAATCATGGGGCTGCTTTACAAAAGCAGCCCTTTAGTACCATAGAAAGTGTAATTGTTAGAGAGTAATTAACTCCGACAGTTGCACTTTTCTTATAATACGGGGAGTAATTGGCCTGACGTGCAGCCCTTTGGATTTAGCATCCGCCAACAAAACTGTCAGCCAATCCCCTTATTATAAGCATTCGATTAAGCAGGTAGGGATATGCTCCCGCGTAACCAACTAAACTGAATTGTAATAAGTGCGGCTTGGAACAATTACTAATTCAGATTTAGGAGGTATTACATGATCAGCGTAGGAATCGATGTTTCAAAAGGAAAGAGCACTGTCTGTATTCTTAAGCCGAACGAAGATTTTGTCTGCAAACCTTTTGAACTGCTTCACTGCAAAGAAGATCTGGAGTTGTTGGACGAACTGCTTCAGAAATTGGATGGTGAAGCTAAAGTTGTTATGGAAGCCACAGGAATCTATAACCTTCCGGTACTGACCTTTCTCGTCGAGAAGGGTTATTTTGTTTCGGTTATAAATCCTTGTGTAATGAAGAAGTATGCCAGAAACAACAATTTTAGGAATGTTAAAACG
>JAIKWL010000038.1 GCA_024684815.1 Saccharofermentans sp.
TATGGTAGCGGCAGTGGGATTCGAACCTACGACCTGCCGGGTATGAACCGGACGCTCTGGCCAACTGAGCTATGCCGCCATAAAAGTTGCTTTGAAATTATATCTACTCATAGTTTCAAAGTCAATAGAAATAAGAAGAAACGGGTATTTTTCTTTTTCCGGCGAAGCGAAGTCCAGTGGATCTGCGTCAGGAGATCAGTATTCCCTGTTCTCCATCTTCCATTCCTGCCACCTGAGTTCCATCTTGTGGCGCTCGGTAAGGAAGATCATGTTTGACAGTTCTGATGCTTTCTTGAATGCCCTTTTCTCTAATGCTTTGGACAGAGTCATCCATCCGGCAATTATGGCAATTATGGCAAAGCATATGATCGAGACAATGATAAAGGAAAAATTGTAAGTATTAAATCCCATCTCATATCCGGGAGCCGTCGGGATCCTGACATATTCCGCCGAGTCATTAAACAGCGCTAAAAAGATCATCCCGGCAACAAAACATATGCCCATGATTATGAGCGATACTATAAAACGAACCTTGCCCCATCTGAACAGCCACGGGATCTTTTCGTACTGCTCATTGTACAGGAAATTAAAATTCTTGTCGTTTTCAAGTCTCATATACGGCTCCTTTCAAAAGACATTGCCTGAAACTGTCCCCTGTTGTTGCTTTCCGTTCCTGCTTACGGATTCGTGCAGTATCCGTATCTGTCGAAATCGTAGAGCTTGCCGTCGATCCTTACCGTGCAGTTCTTTGCGTACCAGCCGTTGGCATCTCCATACCACCAGCCATTTGAGTCCTTTCTCCAGCTTGCTCTGTAAGTATATATCCATGTGCCGTTTAGGTTAAACCAATATCCGTTAACATACTCGCTCTGCGCCATGTATCCGTCCTTCTTGAAGAAGTACCACTGGTTATCTATCTTGAGCCACTGATTCTTCGGATACCACCCATTGGTGTCCTGATAGTATTTGCCCTTCGAATCGCTCTTCCAGCTTGCTCTGAACTTATATGTCCAGGTGCCGTTCTTTTCAAGGTAATATCCGTCGATATATTCATCGGATGCCATGGAACCGTCAGACTTGAAGAAGTAATCTTTACCACCTGCCTTCTGCCAGCCGGCCCTCATCTTTCCATTTGTGCCGAAGTAGTACCAGACACCCGAGATCTCCAGCCAGTTTGTCGCCATAGCACCATTGGGCTTGAGGTAATACCAGACGCCGCCGTCTTTGAGCCATCCGGTTTGCATGATGCCTTCATCATTGAAGTAATACCAGTTGCGATTTATCTCCTTCCAGCCGGTAACAATCTCACTGTTCTCATCTATATAGAGCCATGCATTACCATTCTGATACCATACTGAAGCTGCCCCGTTGAAGTAGTGTATCTCTGCTTCGCCGCACAGATCTCTGAAAGTAATATCCTCGGCAACTTTTCCCGATTCACCTCCGCCGATACGAAAGACCATTACCTTTATATCATCAAATTCGGTTTTCGATCCGGCATAGTAAATATCAGCCAGTGAATGACTATTATCAAAGCAATAGATATATCCTTCTTCTCCCCCGACTGAAGTATATGCCCAGCATTTCACATATTTTAAACTTGCAGGGATATAACACGTATAGAGGACGGGACAATCCTCTACATCTATCCCCTCACACTTGTCGGGAAGTATTAATTCTGTAAGATCATGACAACTAATTACTCCAAGACCTTTTGCGCCGACTGAAGACAGATCGATCTTTTCCAAACCATTTATATCCCAAAGACCCAGCAAACCGCACTGATAACCGGAAAGAAAATCCATGGAATCAATATTATTAATATGATCAAGAGACAAAGATGCAAATTTTATTCCTTCCGGAAATTTCAAATTCCCGCCTTTGATCATATTGAAGTTCTCAATGTATAAGATGAGATCTTCACAATCACCTTCACAAACAAATGTTACAGTTGTTGACTCAGATATACTGTATTTGGATCCGTCGAAATATATATCACTGCCATCATATCCGGTAATATCAACTGTAATCTTCTTTACCAATGAGGAGTCACAGGTATCTTTCAGATATACTGACCTGGAGGTAGAACTGTTATCGTACTTCAGGGTTATCTTCAGCTCACCGTCGGAAAACAATTCATATTTATATTTTTCAAATTCATCTGATTCGACAACGGTCTTATCTGCAGATACCGTCATTGATGCCAATGAAACAACCACGGCAACAAGAAACATCACCCCGAGCAGTCTTGTTACCGAATGGCCGATCAGACCATCATGCTTTCTGACAAAAGTACTTCCCATAGTGCTTCTCCTATATCGCATTTTTTCCTGACCAACAAAAATGCAGCCTGCCTGTTTACGGGCAAACTGCATTAACAGCAAAAGATATTTGAAAGCGACGGTCACATCAGTAAGTAAAACCCGGTCTGTCTCTTGCTCCTTACCGTCATCACCTTCTTACCCGTTTCCCCATAACACTAATAATATAAAAGAAAAATGAGCTGCCCGCAATACAACAGACAGCTCAAATTAAGTCACTATTCTAAAGTGATCAAGAATTACTTGAGTTCGAGCTCAGCTCCGCAACCGTCAAGCTTCTTCATGAGGTCATCAGCCTCATCCTTGGAAACGTTCTCCTTGAGGGCAACAGGTGCCTTCTCAACGAGTTCTTTAGCTTCCTTAAGACCCATACCAAGAACATCCTTAACTGCCTTGATAACGCCCATCTTGGAATCGCCGAAGCTCTTGAGCATAACTGTGAACTCTGTCTGCTCAACAGCTGCAGCTGCGCCTGCGCCTGCGCCACCGGATGTAGCAACTACTGCTGCAGCGGATACGCCGAATTCGTCTTCAATAGCCTTCTCAAGATCGAAAAGCTCGATAACTGAGAGACCCTTAATTTCTTCAAGAATGCTTGTAACTTTCTCACTAGCCATTTTAAGTTTCCTCCTATGAAAATTTCAGCTAATTACTCTGCGGGTGTTTCCGCGGGTGCAGCTTCCTCTGCAGGTGCCTCTGCGGGCGCCTCCTCTGCTGCGGGTGCTTCTGCTTCAGCTGCGGGAGCCTCTGCTTCAGCCTTTTCTTCTGCGGGTGCTGCTACGGGAGCTTCACCGCCTTCTTCCTGCTTCTTCTCTGCAACAGCCTTAACGAGCATAGCGAGCTTCGTAAAAGGGAAAAGCAAAGAATATGCAACCTGTGTCTGGAGTGTTTCCGGATCCGGTACCTGAGACAATGCGATAACTTCGTCAATAGAAGCAACCTTGCCGTCAATGATGCCGCCCTTGATCTCCATGGGCTCGATATCCTTGCTGTACTTAGCAAGGATCTTTGCAGGAGCGATGATATCATCAGCGTAACCTACTGCTGTAGGTCCCTTGAATACTTCATCAAGTCCCTCAAAGCCAAGCTCTGCGAAAACGCGTCTAAGAACAGTATTCTTGATGACCTCGAACTTAACGCCGCTCTTACGGAGCTCTGAACGCATCTCTGTGTCCTGAGCAACAGTAAGTCCGCGGGTAGCTACGAATACATAAGTTGTAGCACCCTTGAGCTCTGAAGTGAGATCTTCAACGCGCTGCTGCTTAGCTGCCAGAATCTTTTCACTGGGCATATTGGTTTTTCCTCCTTGTTATATTTTCATTAAAAACCCCCCCGGGTAACCTGACAGGTAAACCAAGGGGGACGAATTAATCCTACTGAATTAACAGGTTCCTTCCTCGGCCGGCCGCCCGTTTAACGGACATTTCAGAAATCATATTGCAATGACTTCACCTGCTGTCTTTGGCAGGAAAGGTATTTAATTGTTAAGTAGTGTGAATCAGGAGAACTTTGTAGCGTTAACCTTGATTCCGGGGCCCATTGTAGCTGCAAGTGAGCAGCTCTTAATGTACTGACCCTTAGCTGCTGCCGGCTTAGCCTTGATGATAGCTTCCATCAGAGCCTTGACGTTCTCCTCGATCTTCTCGGGACCGAAGGAAACCTTGCCGACGGGGCAGTGAATGATGTTGGACTTGTCGAGTCTGTACTCGATCTTACCGGCCTTAACTTCGTTAACAGCCTTTGTAACGTCCATAGTAACTGTGCCTGCCTTAGGGTTAGGCATCAATCCCTTAGGACCTAATACCTTACCTAACTTACCGAGCTTACCCATCATGTCAGGTGTAGCGATGATAACGTCAAAGTCAAACCAGTTTTCTTTCTGGATCTTATCGATCATATCGTCATCACCAACGAACTCAGCGCCTGCTTCCTTAGCCTCATCAGCCTTGGGACCCTTAGCGAGGACCAAAACAGTCTTCGTACGGCCTGTACCGTGAGGAAGAACTACGGCACCTCTGACCTGCTGGTCAGCGTGTCTTGAGTCAACACCGAGTCTTACATGAAGCTCTACAGTCTCATCGAACTTAGCCTTACCTGTCTCACAAACAAGCTTAGCTGCTTCAGAAGGATCATAGAGTACGGATCTGTCTACGAGCTTTGCGAGCTCAGCATATCTCTTACCTTTTTTCATGCTCTATTCTCCTTTCTTAGTCTTTCTTTACAACGATTCCCATGGAGCGTGCTGT
>JAIKWL010000042.1 GCA_024684815.1 Saccharofermentans sp.
TCTCTTCTATCGATATCTCGCCGAAGTTCCTGTCCTGTTCTACTGTGATCTTATTATCTCTTACCAGTTCCAGCACAGCCAGAAAACTTACCACCTTATCCATCTTCCCGGCCTTTTTACCGAACAGGCTGCTCAGAAGGATCTTTCCCTTGCCCGTAATGCTGCGCCAGATGGACTTGATCCTCTCTTTTACGGAACGTTTATCCCTTTGGAGAATGTGGGTGATCTTAGTCGAGATATCCGTAAAACGCTGTTCGTTGCGCTCATTGATGAGTGCAACGGCATCATTGAATTCCTCGATCGAGAAAGATTGCTCAGCGGGCTTTAATGATATTCCGAGCTGTTTTGCGGTGGAAGCATAACGGAATCTCGCTCCGTCGAACTTCTCCCTTCTTTCCTTCAGGTCAGAAGCAAAAACACGGCACCTCTTATATCTCATGAGTGAGATAACGAGTTCCTCCCTGGGATCTGCTGCCTCATCCCCGGCTCCTAATGCAGCCTGCATTCCGGGAAGCATCATCCTTGACTTGATGGAAACAAGAGTAGCACCCATGACAAGAAAGTCCGATGCAAGCTCCATGTCGAACTCCCTCATGGATTCGATATACTGCATATATTGTGAAGTGATCGTACTTATCGGTATATCGTAAATGTCGACATCGTTCTTTTCGATAAGATGCAGGAGCAGGTCCAAAGGGCCTTCGAACTGTCTTAACTTTATCTCCGGCTTTACCGCTTGCTCAGGCATATTCTTACAGTCCGATCATTTGCAAAAGCATGTAGAACGGCATTGAGATCAGATTTATCAGCCATTCGAAGGGAATCTGAATGATACCGATCACATAACCGAGAATAGAGATCCTCGAGAACATGCCAACAATAAAAACGATCCAGATAATATAAGGCGAGAACATCTGAAACTTCCTGTACCCCTGCGTGCTCCTGAGCTTGTAAGGCAGAAGTTCCTCAAGGACATGGAATCCGTCCAGAGGCGGGATCGGCAGAAGATTAAATGCCAGGAGCATCATGGAGAAGGCATGTGTATAGCTGAAAGCATCCATAAGAGCTTTAAATACCATCTCAAAATTGCTTCCCATGAACTTAACGTACAGTGAACCGAAGAGAATGCTCAGGATGGATGCCAAAAGAGCCAGGATGAAATTACCCGTTACACCTGCAAGATGCACCATGATATTCATTGCCCTGTGGCTCTTGAACCTGTGAAGGTTCCTGGGGTTATACATGACAGGTTTACCCCAGCCGAATCCTGCAACAAGCAAAAGGATCGTTCCGACAGGGTCAACGTGCGCAATAGGATTGATCGTAAGCCTTCCCATATTTCTGGGCGTCGGATCGCCCAGCCAGACTGCAACTGCAGCATGCATGAACTCGTGGAGCGAGAATGCAAGCGTCAGGGCAAAAATGAATATGATCAGGTAATACGCAATTTCCTGCGGACTTAATCCCTGTCTGAACAGATCTATTATCATAAACTACCTCAAGCTTTTACGACGGAGAAAGTGATCTTCTCGCCATTGACATTCCATTCCTTGGAATTGTCGCCTGTGCCCTTTGAAATCTCTACAGCCAGTACTTCGGAAGCAAGATAATCCTTCTTCTTCTCGATGACTTCGGCGAGCTTGTCGTTGCCGTCGTACTTAAGGACGATCCTGTCTGATACCGTAAGGCCTTCTGTCTCTTTACGGTGATTCTGGATCTTGGAGATCATCTCTCTTACAAGACCGTCTTCGATAAGTTCTTCAGTAAGGACCGTGGAGATGGAAACAGTAAGATTGCCTGAACTCTGTGTTGAGAATCCTTCAGGCTGTGTCGTCTCGATGAGGAAGTCTTCTTCAGTCATCTCGTACTCTTCGCCGTTTACGGTGATCTTTACTGAACCGTTCTTCAAAGCGTTATATGTCTCCTTACCGGGAAGATTTGCAATTACTTCCTTGGCATCGTTCAGGTTCTTGCCGAACTTTCTTCCGCATGTACGAAGCTGGGGCTTGAAGCTGTAGTCAACGAGAGTTGAAGCATCGCTCAGGACTTCGATCTTACGGATATTGAGCTCGTCAAGAACGATCGGCTTATACTCATCATCAAGACCGATCTCTGATACGACATAGATCTCGGAAAGAGGCTGACGGTTTTTGATGGAAGCAGATTCACGGCAGCTGTGGCCCAAAGTAACAATCTGCTGGACAAGTTCCATCTCCTCTTCGAGTTTTGAATCGATGAGGCTCTCGTCAGCAACAGGATACTTTGCAAGATGGACCGATACAGGCGCATCCTTATCAACAGAGCATACGATGTTCTGATAGATCTCTTCTGTCATGAAAGGAACGAAGGGAGCGCAGAGTCTTGTGAGATTATCAAGGACTGTGTAGAGAGTCATGTAAGCATTGACCTTGTCCTGAGTCTCTTCAGCGCCCCAGTATCTGTCACGGCAGCGTCTTACATACCAGTTGGAGAGCTCTTCGGTGAAGTCCTGAATGAGTCTTGCAGACTGGGAGATGTCGTAATTATCCATCTTCTCGTTTACTACCTTGATGAGCGTGTTAAGACGTGAGAGTACCCATCTGTCCATTGCGCCAAGAGTAGCCTTGTCGAGTGTGTGCTTTGTGGGATCGAAATTATCTATATCTGCATACATTACATAGAATGCATAAGTATTCCAGAATGTGCCGATGAACTTCTTGATTCCGTCGTTTACAGCTTCCTTGGAGAATCTTGAAGGAAGCCAGGGCTGGTTTGCTGTGTAGAAATACCATCTTGCGGCATCAGCACCCTGTGAATCAAGGACATCCCAGGGATCAACAACGTTACCTAAATGCTTACTCATCTTGATACCGTCCTTATCCTGAACGATACCCATTACGATACAGTTCTCGAAAGGTGATCTTCCGAAAAGAACTGTTGAGATAGCGATAAGCGAATAGAACCAGCCTCTTGTCTGGTCGATACCTTCAGAGATGAACTGGCAGGGATAATGTGTATCGAAGAATTCCTTATTCTCAAAAGGATAGTGATACTGTGCAAAAGGCATTGAGCCGGAGTCGAACCAGCAGTCGATAACCTCTGTTACTCTCTGCATCTTTCCGCCGCACTTCGGGCACTTGATGTGTACATTATCGACATAAGGCTTGTGAAGCTCGATATCATCCGGACAATCGTCAGACATGGATTTGAGTTCTTCGATAGATCCGATGCAGTGTCTGTTGCCGCACTCGCACTCCCATACCGGCAGAGGTGTACCCCAGTAACGCTCACGGGAGATACCCCAGTCGATAACATTTCTTAAGAAATCACCCATACGGCCGTCCCTGATAGTCTCAGGCATCCAGTTGATCATGTTGTTGGACTTTAAGAGTTCATCTCTCTTCTTGCTCATAGCGATAAACCAAGTGGATCTTGCGAAATAGATCAAAGGTGTGTCGCATCTCCAGCAGAAAGGATACTCGTGCTCAAACTTGGGAGCGGAGAAAAGAAGTCCTCTGGAATCAAGATCCTTCAATACTTCAGGATCAGCATCCTTTACAAACAGGCCTGCAAAAGGAGTTTCTTCAGTGAGGTTACCCCTTGTATCAACGAACTGGACCATAGGAAGGTCATTATCTCTTCCTACTCTTGCGTCGTCTTCACCGAATGCGGGAGCAATATGGACGATACCGGTACCGTCTTCCATTGTTACGTATTCGTCGCAGACAGTATAATGAGCCTTTTTCTTCTGCTTTGCAGCTTCCTGTGCTGTACCTTCGTAAAGAGCAACATAAGATCTGCCTGCAAGGTCGGTACCCTTATAGGACTCAAGGATCTCATAAGCCTTCTCCCCGTCCTTGGCAAGATTTCCGAGTACGGAATCAAGAAGAGCCGTAGCCATATAGTACGTGTAGCCGTCGCAGGCCTTTACCTTGGAATATTCATCATTAGGGTTAAGACACAAAGCAACGTTGGAAGGAAGAGTCCAGGGGGTTGTTGTCCATGCGAGGAAGTATGCATCCTCATCAACACACTTGAATCTTACGACAGCTGATCTTTCCTTAACTGTCTTATATCCCTGAGCAACCTCATGTGAGGATAATGCAGTTCCGCATCTTGGGCAGTAAGGAACGATCTTATGGCCCTTGTAAAGGAGTCCCTGATCCCACATCTGCTTTAATGCCCACCACTCGGACTCAATGTAGTTATTGTCATAAGTTACGTAAGGATTCTCCATATCAGCCCAGAAACCGACACGGTCGCTCATGTGCTCCCACTGATCCTTATATGTCCATACTGATTCCTTACACTTCTTGATGAAGGGCTCTACGCCGTAACTTTCGATCTGAGGCTTGCCGTTGATCCCCAAAGCCTTCTCGACTTCAAGTTCAACAGGAAGTCCGTGAGTATCCCATCCTGCTTTGAAGACGATCGTCTCGCCTTTCATTGCATGATATCTCGGGATAACATCCTTAATTACTCTGGTCTTGATATGTCCGATATGAGGCTTTCCGTTTGCCGTCGGAGGGCCGTCATAAAGGGTAAAAGTCGGAGCGCCGTCTGCCTTGGGGCTGATGCTCTTCTTATAGATGTCATTGTTCTTCCAGAATTCGAGAACCTTTTTCTCTCTGTCTACGAAATTGAGGTCTTTTGAAACTTTGTTGTACATAAACCTGCTTCACCTTTTTAATATATATAATTTTGCAGGTTAATATTATAGGTTAACAGTGTTGAAAGTCAAGCAAACAGGCTCCAGGGATAACCCGAAGGAAAAGGCGCCTCAAAGCTTAGGATCTCATGCTTAACAGGGTGTTCAAAAGACAATCTGAATGCCTGAAGAGCAACATCTTTACACTTATTGTCCTTTTCACCGTACTTCTGATCGCCCAGAAGCGGATATCCGCTATGTGACATCTGGGCTCTTATCTGATGGGGTCTCCCCGTCCCGAGCTTTACTTCAGCCAATGTCAGTCCGTCTCTGACAGCTATTGGCTTATAATCCAGAAAACAGGGCTTAAACCCGGGTTTCATGGTATCAGATACAGTAACCATATTCCTGTTTTCATCCTTACACAGATAGTTTTCGAGCCTTCCTGATCTTTCAAGGACACCACTTACCACGCATCTGTATATCTTTTCAATCTTATTCGATCTGATCTGCTCAGACAGTCTTGATGCGGCTTTGCTTGTTCTTGCGAAAACCATTACACCGGAAACCGGTCTGTCGAGTCTGTGAACAAGACCGAGATAGACATCTCCGGGCTTGTCATACTTCTCCTTGATATAAGCTTTAAGAACCGTCAGCATATCAGGGCTGACACTGCCGTCTGACTGGGATAAAACACCTGCAGGCTTGATAGCCACGATTATATGGTTATCCTCGTATATAACATTGACGCCGTGAGAAGTTTCCGTCATTTTGCAGTCCATCTTGCCGTCTGGCCGCAAGGAAGAAGGATTCCCATCTTCGATACGGGAAGCATCAGTTCCTCGGTATCGACCGAACCGCCCGGTAATGCAAGCTTTAAGATCTGGCCCGAAGCCTGGGCAGTAATGCCTGTGGCATATGAACTGGCTATAAAGAATAACGGATCATCCGATATAAGGCCGGAACAAAGCTTTACAAGATCGTAAAAAGAATCTTCAAGCTTCCAGAGTTCTCCCGAAGGTCCTCTCCCGTATGAAGGAGGATCCATAATGATGCCATCGTACTTACGTCCGCGCCTTATCTCGCGTTCGACAAACTTCTTGCAGTCTTCTGCTATAAACCTGACATAACGGTCCTCAAGACCGCTTTCCTTTATATTCTCTTTTGCTCTGGCGATCATGCCCTTGGAAGCATCGACGTGAACTACCTCATCAGCGCCGTGTGCAGCACAGGCTAGAGTCTGGGCTCCCGTATAAGCAAACAGATTAAGTATCCTGATATCTTTTTTCCCGGACTGCCTGGCCTTCTCGATCAGATCACCGCAGAAATCCCAGTTCGAAGCCTGCTCGGGAAAAAGTCCTGTATGCTTGAAAGCAGTGAGTTCGATAATAAAAGTCAGTTTCTTTCCAAGAGAATCATAACTGATCTTCCACGTGGGCGGGAAACTCCTAATCTTTGTCCAGGAGCCGCCGCCTTTATCACTTCTCGTATAAAGCGCGGACGGACTGTCAAGATCATCCATCAGTATTCTCTCGCCTTCTATTATCACAGGCCATACAGCCTGAGGATCAGGACGTCTCAGAGTAACATTACCCCAACGCTCGTACTTCTCACCTTCGCCGCAATAAAGCAGTTCATAATCTTCCCATTTATCTGAAATGAACATCGTCAATAAACCTCAAAATCCGGAGTAAAAGCAATTGATCTGCCGTCATAAACTAACTCGATCCTGTAAATACCTTCATCAAACACACCAAAACCTTCGAGTCCTGCACTGAAATCCGCTTCGGCTGTCACATTATCTTTCATTTCCACAGTCCTTTTAAGCAGCAATTCATTACCTTTAAAAAGCTTAGCATCAAATACTGCCGTCAGAGGTTCCGAAAAATAGAAAACACCTTTAAGCGCAAAAGTATCCTTAGATCTTGCCTTAAGAGACTCGGCCGGATTGTCCTCAGTAGGATCATACCAGACGGAATAGACATATATATTGCTGACATGATCATAATCAGGCGCTTTTTGAGCTTCTGATTCTTCAGTATATATTCCGGTAGGTTCAAGTGTCACATATGTATAATCAGAAGACTCTACATCACGTTTTGAATGCCTGGTACTTTCTGTCTCGGAATTACCGTACATTTCATTCAGTCCGCTTTCCAAAACATCTACCAGTTCTGAACATGAGCAAAGACCAAATATCAGAACCGGCAGCAGAAAAGCTGCCGCGATCGATCTGAAAATAAAATGTTTGATCCGGTCAGACATAGAACCTCAAAAATTACAGAACTGACTAATTATATCAGGCTTAATCAGCCTATTACATCCTTGCTCGTCTCTTCAAC
Source organism: Saccharofermentans sp. (assembly GCA_024684815.1). Taxonomy (GTDB): domain Bacteria; phylum Bacillota; class Clostridia; order Saccharofermentanales; family Saccharofermentanaceae; genus Saccharofermentans. The sequence goes on from JAIKWL010000042.1 coordinate 6,970, forward strand.
TACAATACATGCTGCGGTAAAAGCAATCTGTTTTTTGGAACGGTCCTTATATACTACTAGGCCGTAAAAACCGGGCTTCATCTCTTCGGGGGCAAAGTCAAAATCGTAGCATGACTGATCTTGATATAAAGAAGGTTTGCAGGAACCGCTGTACAAAGGCTCTGTCTCATTGACATCTTTGAAATCGGATTTTTCACTGTAATAGTAATCGTAATACAGTTCTGTCTCATCAGATGAGCTCACTGCGACGGAAAAGCCGATAGTCTTTGTATTGGAAGCAAATGCACTCCTGCCCACGGAAGTACCGTCATAATCCCACCAGCCCGACATAAACACATAAGAATTAGCCATCAGATCACTGTCCTTGATCTCATAGATCAGGTTGGAAAGATAGTAATCCTTCTTATGGTCTTCAAATTCGATAATGTCCTTTTCGATGCTTTCAGTCTGAACTTCACAATCAAACGAGCATATATCTTTTGAATGCTCATCGAAGACCATGACAGTATATTTACCGGCTTTCAAGAACCCGTCTTCATTAAGGACATCCGAATCGGACATATCAGTATTAAAATCAAGTCTGATACTGCTCTCTTCAACACGAATAACATCTGATACAAATATTATGTCATCTCCCCTGGCCACTGTATAGATAATTCCGGGAACGAACCTGAAACCAGGCAGCTCATCGCTGAAATTCAGCCTTAGACCGATCTCTTTCACATTAGAATAAACACCTTTAGGCGCAAGGACCCAGTTGCCGTCAATATAGTAATCAGACAGCAGGCCCGGCATAATGCCGTAATCTAAAGATGTGTAAGAATAAACCGCTTTGACGGTCTCGTCAGGATTCATTATCCTGGCAACTTCACCGGTAAGATCAACTTTAACGGCAACGCCGGTAACCATGTCAGCTCCGTCAGCAACAGCTTTCACGAAATCCAATGCCGTTACCGCATTCATCGCTTCCTCTGATGAATAATCACCCTGATGCCAGCTTACATCGACAACGGCGGTTTTTGTCTTAGAGTCATAAACAGGTTCTCCGACCGAATAAGTGGTGGAGTCTTTAATGGTTTCAATAAATGAAGCTTCTTCACTGTTCAGTCCTTCAGGAGAAATAAGATTTTTCAGTTCCTCTTCAGTAATAGCGCCGTAATCGTAATATGCCAGGATCTTAGCCGGATCTCCTGACTTTACATCCTCACAAAAGATCTCACATAGAGCCTTAGCATCAGCTGACCTGTCTTTTCCGCAACCGCAAAAGATAAATGCAGCGGAAAGAACCAGAAACAAAACCGGAATGAACTTTTTTATGTTAAGCATTAATAGATTTTCCTTACAGTTAAGTGGCGCCTCAATTAAAAGGCGCCACGTTTTTTCGAGATAATTATATCAAAACTTGCTAAATACAATGAGGCAGTTTCTTAAGAAACCTCACAAAAACCATACATGAGCATATTGTCTTCATCATCAGCAACTACAAAAATATAATATCCTTCTTTAACTTCCAATGGTTCATAATCAAAGATATAGTAATTCTCGCCAGCTTCCGATTTGCGGTTTGATACGTCTGTATAGAGCGGATTCTGAAGTGCATCCTCTATTGAGTTCTCATCTTTTGCATAACCATACTGATAATAGAGGGTCTTATCAAAATTGCCTTCAACTTTGATCTTAAACGCCATTGTCTCAACATCATCAGAATAGATGTAGTCACCGGTCAAAGATCCGTTGTCATCATAATCGATCCAGCCGGCTTCTAACACAGATTGTCTGAAGGCTTCATCAACGAATACATAATATATCCATTCTCCGTCCATAGTTGATCCGCTGCCGGATCCGCCGCCTCCCGGATTAGTGAAAGGATCACTCATTAGTACATTCACCGAGAATGTATCAATGCTTTCCCCGTCCGGCATTACAAGTTCGATACTGTATAAACCTGTGTCAAACAGATCGAAAAATCCGAGTCCGAGATCATCAGCGTCGACCCTGCAGGGCATATTTGTTGACTCACCGAAATGCATATCAGGGCTTGTATATATGATCTCTCCGTCCTTGTACAGATTAAAATGCAGCATGAGTCCAAGGTCAACATAATCGTAGACTACGGAATCAAAAAAGAAATCATACTGAATGAAGTTCGTATCAATATAGAAATTCTCCTGAGCAAGCCAGAACCCGCTGAGAGTCCTGTTGATAAAGCTTCTGATCATTTCAGCAGTCAGTTCAAGCTTCAGTTCGGCATTTTTGTATGCGTAAAACTCCAAGAATTCCTTGGTCGCAACATTAGACGGGATCCATTCACCATCGACTTTCTCAAACTCCGCGGTAAAAGGCTGCTCAAAAGTATCGGCTTTTTTCAGAGCCTTGGTCAGTGCATCAATGTTTTTATAAGTATCCTGAAGCACTTCATCGTAATCGGGAAAAGTAAAAATGATGTCCACCGAAGCTTTATTTCTGTTGATCTTACATGATCTCTCATCTATCTCATATTCCATGGAATCTTCCACTGCATTGGAAAATGCTTTTTGATTTTTTGAAGCATTACCATCATCAAGGATCGATTTAAGATCATCAGCTTCAGTACTGTCTTTGTCCAGAGTTGACCCTTTTATAAGTTTTCCGGCATTGGCAGAGATCATGTTGGAAGCCAATTTGTCCGCAGCCTCTATAACTGCTTTCTTGCCTCCGCCCGAATTAAGACACCCTGAACAGCTTAACAAGACCGCACCTGTCATGAAAACAGATATTGCTTTCTTTAATCTATTACTGAACATTAAGAATCCTCCCATAAACCATGTTAAATTATTTTATATTTCTATGATGGAAAACTCAACCAAATGATAATTTATTTTGATTTTCCAAATCAGTTTGCACATTTGACTTGAAGAATAATATAATATTCACTATAAAAATATGTTTCGGGGGTCTTGCTAATGTCTGTAGCTCCAAACATCTTGATCTGCGACGATGATCCGGTCGTACACGAATCACTTGGTCTTTATCTTGATAACGATAATTTTACTCACATCGATGCCTATGACGGCAGAGAGTCTCTTGTTATGGCTCAGGCAAACAAGCCTGATCTTATTCTCCTGGATGTCATGATGCCTGAGATGAGCGGTCTTGATGTTTGCAGAGAACTCAGAAAAACCATGGCTACGCCAATCATTATGCTCACTGCAAAGGGTGAAGAGATCGACAAGATCGTCGGTCTTGAACTCGGTGCAGACGACTATATCGTAAAACCTTTCTCACCCAGAGAGGTTATCGCAAGGGTCAAGGCTGTTCTCCGCCGCTTCGGGGAAACGCCCAAGCAATCATCAATTCTCAGTTTTGACGGTCTTGAGATCAATCTTAACAATTATGCCGTTAAATCCAACGGCGAAGGTGTTCCCTGCACACCTAAGGAAGTTGAGATCCTTTATCTTCTTGCTTCTCATCCCGGACAGGTTTTCGGAAGAGAGCAGATCCTTGAGTCCGTATGGGGTGTTGATTACAACGGTGACTCCAGAACTGTTGATACTCACATTAAGAGGATCAGACAAAAGATAACTTACGATAATGCTCCGTGGTCTATCCAGACGATATACGGTATCGGATATAAGTTCGAGGTCTCGTAAATGTTCCAAAGCACGCTCCTGAAGCGAACAATGATGCTTGTCGTATTGTCTCTCCTGGCTTCGGCCATACTTGCGACAATAGCATTCCTTGTTGCCGGTAAAACAGCAACGCTTGGAATCGAAGTCGATAATGCCACTAAACAGGATTCCGAATTAAAGAAGATCCTTACAGAAAACCCCGATTTTTTCTCAAATGTTGATATAAGGCGCTTTTTCTTTGACACAAGTTATTCAACGGGTCACGATTATTATCTTGTTAACCACGAGGGCAAATTAGTCAATTACACCCAGGTGGAACATAAAAATCTGAGCACCAAGGACAATTCGATCATTATTCCCATGCTTAACAATCTGGAAGAATATGAGAATCTTGACGGGATGGAATTTACTGTTCTTGAATCTTATGCATACGGACTTGACGACATGGTCATTATTAACAGATTTCCTGTTTTAATCGACAATGAGACATATGCTCTTTATTCTTTGGCATATCTTGAAGGATATAACACTTTGATCGCCAAGTATCTTAACATCCTTTTGCTTTCAACATTTATGGCTGCTGCCGCAATGCTCGTTCCTGCTTATGCATTCGTCAGCAGGATGGTCCTTCCTTTGCAGGAGATCAATGAAGTTGCCATGGAATACGGTAAAGGCAATTTCAACGTAAGAGCAGACGAATCACATAAAGGTGAGATCGGTGAACTCGGTCACTCATTCAATTTCCTTGCCGACAGACTATCCAGGTCAATTAACGATCTGACCGCTGAACGTAACCAGCTGCAGGATATTTTCGATGTAATATCAGACGGTATCGTCGTTGTCGACAACAAAGCTGTACCTGTAACTACTAATAAAGCTATACATAAGCTATTTGAACGTGCTGACAAGAGCAACCTCTTTACAGAGAGGCTTCAGCTTATTCCTTTCGATGACGTCTGGAAGGATTTTGAAGACTGCATTACCACAGGCGAGCCCAAGACAAGACAGATCGACAACCGTGATTATGCTTATCAGTGCACGATCATTCCAAAATACGATTCCAGTGACAATACAACGATAATCGGTGCAACGGGATTCTTCAGAGATATTTTCGAAGAGCAGAAAAACGAACGATTCCGTCAGGATTACGTTGCGAACATCTCACACGAATTAAGAACACCGCTTCAGACCTTGAGAGGACTTATCGAACCGTTATCCGACGGAATGGTAAAAAAAGAGTCTGACCGCCAGCGTTACTATCAGATCATTCTTAACGAGACAATGAGACTCTCCCGTCTTATCGATGACATGTTGGAGCTCTCCAAGCTTCAGTCAAGAACACTCGCATTCAAGACCTTCCCTTTCAATCTTAACGATCTTATCAACAGTATAGAGATAAGATTCAGGCCAATTATGAAAGAGGCCGGCATAAAATTCTCTGTTCAGAATAATTATGGTGATCTTCCTACTGTAATCGGTAATCCGGACCGTGTCGAGCAGGTCCTTGTCATACTTCTCGATAATGCCAAGAAATATACACCCGCCGGCAAGACGATCACTATTTCCACTGACTACATCGAAGCGGAAAAGAAAGTATATGTTTCAGTTGCTGATACCGGTCAGGGTATTCATGAATACGATATCGGACATATATTTGACAGATTTTTCAAGGCCGACCGTGCCCGTGGCAAAAAAGGTTCCGGCTTAGGTCTTTCTATTGCTAAAGAGCTTCTGTCCTATATGGGCGAGACAATAACCGTTAACAGTAAATACGAGGAAGGATCCACCTTCACATTCACGCTGACAAAAGCTGAGGTTCCTGATGTCTGGGACTGATCCTGAAGGAATAAGGCTCAACAAATATATTGCTTCTTCAGGACTTTGCTCCAGACGCGAGGCTGATGCTCTTATCGAAAGCGGAAAAGTAACCGTTAACGGTACAGTTGCAGTTCAGGGCACAAAGATCAAACACGGAGATACTGTCGAAGTATCCGGAAAGCCTGTCATTCCTGAAGATTCAATGGTTTATATTGCTTTTAACAAGCCGCTTGGTGTAACCTGCACGACCGACAGCAGAGATCCTTCAAACATAGTCGATTATATCAGATATAAAGAGCGAATATTCCCTGTCGGACGTCTTGATAAGAATTCATCAGGTCTTATACTTCTGACAAACGACGGTTCCATAGTAAATAAGCTCCTCAGAGCCGAAAACGGTCATGAGAAAGAATATATAGTTACTTTAAACCGTCCATACGACAGGAACTTTCTTAAAGAAATGGAATCCGGAGTCCCGGTATTAGGTCAGTTGACTCTTCCCTGCACGCTTAAACCCGTCAACGACAAAACATTCAGGATCATCCTTCATCAGGGATTAAACCGTCAGATACGCCGTATGTGTGATCATCTCGGTTACAAAGTCATAAAACTCAAGAGAATAAGATTCATGAATGTCATACTCGGCGATCTTGCTCCGGGTAAATGGCGTTACCTTACTTCAGAAGAAAAGAAAGACTTGCTTAAGGACATTACCTGATCTTCATTTTTATACAAAAAAAGGCGCCTCAACAAATCATTGAGACGCCCTTATTAATTCTCATTCAGAATAGGTCAAGCAACATCTGCAGGAGGATTTCTGCACACACCGTTCTGACCGAAATCATAGACAGTGCTGCCAAGTTTATAAAGACCGGTAATCATTTCTCCGTCATAATTGTCAAAATAATATACTTTACCGTCGATCTTTTTCCAGCCGCGGCACAAAACACCATTTCCGTCAGCATAGAAATAATATCCATTGTATTTGGCCCAGCCCTTACGCATTACTCCGTTGTCTCCTAAGAAATACCAGTTGTCATCAACTGATACGATACCCTTTTGCATATAAGGTGAATATACATTATCGCCGAAGTAATACCACTGACCGCCTATCTGTTTCCAGCCGGTTGCTGCTTTTCCGTTGCTGTTAAAATAGTACCAATGTGGCTCCCCGAACCTCTCGATAGAAAGCCATCCGCCTGTAAAGCAAGCTCCGGTCTCAGTGTCAAAATAGTAGTATTCTCCATCAACAGATGTAAGACCATTTGTATAAAGATACGGCAAATTACCATAAGCCTCATTGAAATAGTACCATTTTCCGTTCATCTTATGCCAACCGGTATAAGCTTTGCCGTCAGCACCAAAATAGAACCAGGAACCGTAATAATATATCTTTCCGGTTTTAGGATCTTTATAAGTTTCATTGTTATACCAACCGGTAATCATGACTCCGGATCCGTCAAAACAATAAGAATACGGATCACCTTTATCATCAGTAATAGTATATACATAGTCGCTTAACATATATGGACCATCATAATTACTGGTTCTGAAGTAATACCATTTACCGTCTATCTGCTTCCAGCCGACTGTGGCCTTACCGGTACTCTTATCAAAATAATACCAGTTCCCGGAATATACGGTCTCTCCATCCTCGTCAACGTAAACGTGATCGTTGTACCAACCGGTGATCATTACTCCATTTTCATCTACTGCATAATATCCCAACTCACCTTTTCCGTCACGCGCCTCAAACGAGGAAGAAGTGTAAAGATGCGGACAACTGGAAGAACTGTACGAATCGAAATAATACCATTTATTATTTATCTTCGTCCAGCCTGAAGCAGAGCGGCCGGTGCTTTTATCGAAATAATACCAGTTACCGTTTTCATAACCAAAAACCTCATCATAAACTCCGGAAAAATACCAGCCGGTTACCATGGCACCGTTTTCATCAAAACGGTAAAAGTATACATCCCCGTTTTCATCTGTAATTTTCGAAATAGAATCCGAATACATATACGTGTTAAAAAAGTACCATTTTCCGTTTATCTGCTTCCAACCATTAACCAATATACCGGTAGACTTATCAGCGTAATACCACCTGTTATTGTATTCGCACCAGCCGGTCAGCATTTCTCCGTTCTCGCCAAAACAGTAGGAATCTCCGTCATTTGTCGCCTTTACTGTATTTCTATACATACTAGGAGAGTAATTGGTTCTTTCCTCAAAGTAGTACCATTTTCCGCCGATCTTTTTCCATCCCCTTACGGCTTTTCCATTATTCTCAAGATAATACCAACTTCCGTTAAACTGCTGCCAACCGGTAAGCATTTGACCTTTAATGCCGGTCATATAATAAGTACCGGATTCCTTATCGTTGAAAAGGCCATTCATCATAAGTCCGGTACTGGGATCAAAATAGTACCAGTTACCGTCAATGGATTTCCAGCCTTTGACCTTTTCACCGTTAACATAGTAGTACCATTCATCCAAATAATTATCCCAACCGTTTGTCGGAGCATTTAAAGCTTCATCTGTTACTGTATCTTCATCAACTGTAAAAGAAATCGTGCCTTCTTCATCGGCATCTACGTCTTCAACAGACAGATCTTCATCAGTCTCTATAATATCTTCATCAGTAACAAATTCCGGAATATCTGAGATAATATCCATTTCATCTTCAGATGTGATATCTGCTTTAGTCAAATCAGTATCTTCGACAGAAACCTCACTGTTACCTGAATCTGCTGTCATTTCATCTTCATCTGCCAAAGCCATAAAACCAAATGAAATAACAGTGGCAAGCGCTATAGCTGCTGAAATGAAATGCTTGGAATCAATATATCTTTTCATTGATTACCTCCACAAAATGAATTCTGTTTAATTTTACAATAAAAACAATCAATTACAAATGAAATAATAACGGCACTCTTATATATGCGAGCATAAAGGATTACAGCTGCATACCGTCTGTATCAAAATCCTGCGGCGGATTCTTACAGACCCCGTTTCTTCCGAAATCATAAAGTATATTATCTATCTTCCACATACCTGTATACATACGGCCGCTTTTTTCAAAAAAATATGTGTTTCCGTCGATAGTAATCCAGCCATCGCAAAATAAAGAACCGTCAGCTACGGAATAGAAATATTTATTGTCATAAGTAAACCAGCCGTGCCGCAGAACACCATTATTTCCAAAGTAATACAGCTTTTCGCCCAGATATATGAAATTCTTTCTCATATAAGGTTCATTAGTTCCATCACCGAAATAGTAAGTGTTACCGTCAATGTTCTTCCACCCGGTATAAGCTGCCCCGTCACTTCCAAAATAACACCACAGACTGTTTCCGACGTCAGATGTTCCGGGAAAATTTACAAGAGCCCAGCCATTGCAATTCATCGAACATGTCTCCGGATCAAAATAATAACACTTGGATTTATATAACATTATTCCGGTTACAGCATACGGATCAGTGCAGTTATCAAAGTAGTACCATTTTCCACCTATAAGCTGCCACCCGTTCAATGCCCGACCGGATGTTCTTTCAAAATAATACCATTTATCATTGTAATACTGCCATCCGGTAAGCATCTCACCGTTTGTTCCCAATAGATAACTCGCACCATCATCATTCAGGATCTCATTATGATACATGTAAGGATCTTCAGACCGGTCAAAAAAATACCATTTACCGCTTATGAACTTCCACCCGCTGACAGCTCTGCCGCTTTCAAGAAGGTAATACCATCTGCCGGAATACAGCTGCCATCCTGTAAGCATTGCCCCATCAGTACCAAAAAGGAAAGTACCGTCATATCCGGAGTCATAATATAAACCTGTGATCATATATTCGTCTGAACCGAAGCAAAACCACTTATTTCCGATTTTCTTCCATCCGGTAACAAATTTTCCGTCTTCATAATACTTCCAACAGCCTTCACTGATCTTATTCCACCCGGGCTCAGCAGAATTGTCAGCAGCTGAAGATTCTATATTGCTGTCAGATACTGTTATTTCATTATTCTCATCAGCAAAAGATACGCACCCCAAAGACATAAATGTCATTATTGCAATTACTGTCGAAAACATCCTGATTCTATTATTCTGTCGTAACATAGATTTCCTCACATATATAAAAATTTATACAAATTATACTTAAGCACTGTAAAAACCGAAAATACATAAATAATCATAAAGGGGTGTCTCAACATAATGAAACACCCCTTGGGAAAACAAATTATATTTCAGTAATTATTCTTTAGAATCATCTGCTTTATCTTCTGACTCTTCAACAGCTTCTTCATTTTTATCAGAATCAACAGACTCTTCTTCTGTAACTTCTGCTTCCTCAGATGCTCTGGCTGCCTGCTCTTCAGCTCTCTTCTGAGCTTCAGCATCTTCATCTGCCTTCTTCTCTGCTCTTGTCTCTTCAATAAGGGCATCAAGATCAGTAGAACCCTTGTCTGCATCTTCCTTCTCGTAGTAGAACTTCACCTTATCTTTGCTGTTGCGTGCACCATATGCCTCTGCAATTGCATAACATTCCTGCTGAAGCTGTCTGTAATCATCAAGTGATTCAAGATCAGATGAAGAAGTCTGATAGCAGGCATCTTCAAATACATCATCAAGAATAAAATAATAAGTTACGTCTTTCTTGAAATTCCTGTCGATAATAGCTTGAGCCTGATCGGGAGTTCCTGATCTTCCGTCAAAATTCTCAAAAGGAATGACGATCTTGCTGAAACGGTATCTCAAAACGATATTTTTCTCGTTATAGTCAACAGCAACACGGAACTTGGCAATAAGAAAAGACTGTGCAAAAACAAGAATGCTGATGATAACACTAAGGCATCCGACGACCAAAAGACCGATCTTGATGATATTGTCAGTAACCTTTAAAAGACCGATCAATACAAGGAAAATACCAAGCACGAAGAAGATCACAGATAAGACTCTGTTGCGCAGGATCTTTCCCGCATTAGCAGGATAACAATGGACTCCTTCCTTTGGCAGCTTCTCGATCAATGTTGCGTTCTCAAGCTCGTTCATAACTCACCCTCCTGATTATTTACTTAATACGTCAATTCTGTCAGACAGATTTGCATACATCTCTTCATACTTCGCAAGCTTTGCTCTCTCCTGTTCAACTACTGCAGCGGGAGCCTTGCTGACAAACGATTCATTTGATAATTTGCCGTTTATTCTGTTGATCTCGCCTTCAAGTCGTGTCTTCTCTTTATCGAGTCTTTCAAGTTCTTTGGCGATATCGATAAGATCTTCCAGCGGAATGTAGATCTCGCCGCCGCCGAATACGGCAGTTACAGCCGTGGAAGGAATGCCTTCCTTGGATGATCTGGTCTCAAGACTGCTTACCGAAGCAAGTCTTTCAAGGAATCCCTCGCCCTGGGTAAACATATCGGCGATCTTATCTGATGAGGTAACAACAATAATATGAGCTTTGCGTGAGGGGGCAACATCCATATTCTTACGGACAGCACGGATCCCTCTGATCGCATCGATCATGGTATTCATCATCTCAGCATCTTCAGCACTTGCCATTACCTTGTCTGCCTCAGGCCATTCAGCGATCATGATCGATTCAGACTTATCAGCTACTACAAGGTTGGAATATACTTCCTCGGTAATGAAAGGCATGAAAGGATGCAGGAGCTTCATAGCTTCGCTCAAAACATAGTTGAGAAGATAGACAGCGTTGTTTCTTGTCTTGCAGTCCTTATCGTAGAGTCTGCTCTTTGTGATCTCAATATACCAGTCGCAGAAGTTGTCCCAGAGGAAGTCAACGATCTTGCTCAAAGCAACGCCGAACTCATAGTTATCAAGGTTTACAGTTGCTTCAGCGATAAGGTCGTGGAGTTCTGTTAAGATCCACTTATCTTCTGTTGTGAAGATGGACTCGTCAACCAGATCAGGAGTGAAATCGTCATCTGTATTCATGACAACGAATCTCATTGCGTTCCAGATCTTATTGGAAAGGTTTCTACCCATTAAGATCTTATCTTCCTGGAATCTCTGGTCATTACCCGGAGCGTTTCCTGTAACGAGAGCAAATCTCAATGCATCGCAGCCGTTCTGCTCGATAACCTCAAGCGGATCGATGCCATTGCCCAAAGACTTACTCATCTTGCGTCCCTGAGAATCTCTTACGAGACCGTGAATAAGAACATCACGGAAAGGAACATCATCCATGTGGGCAAGACCAGCAACGATCATTCTGGAAACCCAGAATGTAATTATGTCATATCCCGTTACAAGTGTATCTGTAGGATAGAACTTGGCTAGCTCCTCAGTCTTCTCGGGCCATCCCATTGTGGAGAAAGGCCAGAGTGCAGATGAGAACCAGGTATCAAGAGTATCAGGATCCTGCCGCATCTCTTTGCCGCACTTAGGGCATGTGCAGGAGGATTCTTTTGTAACAACTAACTCACCGCAGTCATCACAATAGAAAGCAGGGATCCTGTGTCCCCACCAGAGCTGTCTGGAGATACACCAGTCTCTAATGTCCTCCATCCAGTTGAAGTAATTCTTGGAGAATCTCTCGGGTACGAATCTGATGGAACCATTTCTTACTGCTTCGATTGCAGGCTTAGCAAGCTCTTCCATCTTAACGAACCACTGCAGAGATACACGGGGTTCGATAGTTGTACCGCATCTGTAGCATGTGCCGACATTGTGAGAATAATCCTCGATCTCTGTAAGGAATCCGCCATCTTCAAGATCCTTGACGATTGCTTCTCTTGCTTCATATCTGTCCATGCCTGCATACTTGGGGTAGTCTTCCGTGATCTTCGCATCAGGTGTAAGGACTGTAATAACTTCAAGTCCGTGACGCTGTCCTACCTCAAAGTCGTTAGGATCATGAGCAGGTGTGATCTTAACGGCACCTGTACCGAATTCGATATCAACATAATCATCAGCGATAACAGGGATCCTGCGTCCGACAAGAGGCAGAATGAGCATCTTGCCGATAACATCCTTATAACGCTCGTCCTTAGGGTTAACTGCAACAGCAGTATCACCCAAAAGTGTCTCAGGTCTTGTGGTTGCAAGATCGATATAACCGGAACCATCCTCGAAAGGATATCTTAAATGCCAGAAATGTCCTGCCTGATCATCATAATCAACTTCCGCATTGGAGATTGAAGTAAGACAATGAGGGCACCAGTTTATGATCCTCTCACCTCTGTAGATCAAGCCCTGATTATAATATTTAACAAATACTTCCTTAACTGCATCAGAGCATCCTGCATCCATTGTAAAACGCTCTTTTGACCAGTCACAGGAAGAACCTATCTTCTTCAACTGTTCAACGATCCTGCCGCCGTACTGCTCTTTCCATGCCCAGGCTCTTTCAAGGAACTTATCGCGTCCAAGGTCATCCTTGGTAAGGCCTTCCTTACGCATAGCCTCAACGATCTTGGCTTCTGTAGCAATAGAAGCGTGATCAGTACCGGGAAGCCATAAAGTCTCGTAGCCTGCCATTCTCTTATATCTTGTGAGGGTATCCTGCAGAGTATTATCAAGTGCGTGACCCATGTGGAGCTGACCTGTAATATTCGGCGGGGGCATGACGATAGAGAACTTCTTGGGGGGGGGGGGGGGCGGAGGGGGGGGAGGGGGGGGGGGCGGGCACTTTGTATAAAGCCTTGTCTCGGCCTCATTCGGATCAAACGCTTTGCTGATTGAATCAATTCTTGCCATAAACTGTTCTGATAACCTTTCTAACTTACTTCTTTATCATTGACAGCGCACCGTAGAGAATCGAGTCATCTCCCAATGCAGCTTTCTTAAAATCTACTGTCTCTCTTATGGAAGGCATGCAGTATCTGTCAACTTCACCAAGGATCTTTTCGATGAAGATATCACCGACTGCTTCGATAACACCGCCGCCGTACACGACCACGTCAGGGCTGAAAGTATTCACAAGATTGCCTGATGCAATTGCAAGATAATGACAAGCCCTGTTAACAGCCTCTCTTGCTACATCATCACCTTCAGCAAGAGCATTCTTAAGTGCCTTGGACTTGAACACTCCGTCAACAACATGTTCGGCCATTGAACTCTTTCTGCCGCGTGAGACCTGCTGTCTGATATATGAAGACATACCCTGTTTACTTGAGAAAGCCTCAAGGCATCCTCTCTGACCGCAATTGCATAAAGGTCCTTCAGGGTCGAGGATCATGTGGCCGTACTCTGCTGCCTTGAATTTGTTGCCGGTATAGAGTTCGCCGTTAAGGATAAGACCGCCGCCCATTCCTGTTCCGACAAAAAGTCCGACAACATTCTTATAGCCTTTTGCTGCACCGAACTTATACTCCCCTAACACTCCGACATTAACATCATTGCCGATATAGAAAGGGCAGCCGAACTCGTCTTCGATGGGCTTTCTGATATTGTAGTTTCTCCAGGGAAGATTGGGTGAGAAAAGCACCACTCCGGTCTCCTGATTGATAACACCAGGAGCTCCTGCAGCGATTGCATGGATATCACTCTTCTTGATGCCGGATGTATTTATAAGTTCTTTTGCAACGTTGATGATAACTTCCTCAACGTTCTCAGAGGAGTTGCCGCCGGCCTTGGTCTTCTTCTTAAGTCTGTACACGATCTCTTTCTTGGAATTGAATATAACTCCAAGAACTTTGGTACCGCCTATATCAAGACAAAGATTATAAGATTCAGCCATAAGTATTATCCTCCTTGTAATTATTCTTCAAACTTATCGGATCATCAGCTGACACCCAATGCGGAACCTACGTTACCGGATACATCTCCGAAGCCGTACTCCTGTGTACCGTTTTTGTAGATAAGAATCGGAGGCTTGTGGTCAGTGATCGTCTCCTTCTTTATGATGCACTGCTTAACATCCTTCTCAGAAGGGATGTTAAACATAACGTCTCTCATAGCTGCCTCGATGATGGATCTCAATCCTCTGGCACCGATATTCTGTTCGATAGCCATATCAGCTATCGCATCAACTGCTTCCTCCTCGAATATGAGTTCAACATCGTCTAACTTGAGCATCTTCTGATACTGCTTTATGATCGCATTTTTAGGTTCTGTAAGGACTCTTACAAGAGCCGCCTTGTCGAGCTTATCAAGAGCAACAGTAACAGGAAGACGTCCGATAAACTCAGGGATCAAGCCGAACTTCATGAGATCGTCAGGCTTAACATCGTGGAAATAGAATCCACTGTTACGGTCCTTCTTGGACTGAACCTCAGCACCGAAGCCATACTGCTTCTGTTCGACTCTCTGGGCAATGATCTCATCAAGACCGTCAAAGGCGCCGCCGCAGATAAAAAGGATATTTGTCGTATCGATCTTGATGCACTCTTCGTTAGGATGCTTTCTTCCGCCCTTCGGGGGAACATTTGCAACCGTGCTCTCAAGGATCTTGAGCAAAGCCTGCTGAACACCCTCACCGCTTACATCACGTGTGATGGAAACATTCTCGGATTTCTTGGAGATCTTGTCGATCTCATCGATATAAATGATTCCCGTCTGAGCTCTCTCGATATCATAATCAGCTGCAATGATTAGCTTTAAGAGGATATTCTCAACGTCTTCACCGACGTAGCCGGCCTGTGTAAGGCTTGTAGCATCAGCAACTGCGAAAGGAACATTAAGGATCCTTGCAAGTGTCTGGGCAAGAAGTGTCTTACCTGAACCTGTGGGACCAAGCAAAAGGATATTGCTCTCGGCCATCTCCGTATCATCTGTCGGAAGATCGGCATATACGCACTTGTAATGGTTATAGACTGCAACTGAAAGAGCGATCTTTGCTTCGTCCTGACCGATAATGTAATCGTCAAGCTTTTCCTTGATCTCACGGGGAGTAACAAGCTTCTTGGGCTTAATACTGCGCATCTTGCGCTTCTTGCTGACTTTCTCCTCCTCAGCAACGATGCCGTACGCAGTTCTTATACAATCAATGCAGATATAGCAATTGACACCGGAGAACAGTCTCGGAACTTCATATTCGGACTTACCGCAAAAAGAGCAGCTCAGGACCTCTCTTGAATCACCACCGCCATAACCGCCATTCTTTGAATTTGCCATTAAAAATCTCCTGAAAAGATACTTTTAGTCATGATATTGTATCACTACAAGCCATTTTAACAAATAATATATATATAAATATTTCAAAATCGTGAAAAAACAGGCCCTTATAAGTCAATTAAATGATTATATGTCCGCAGAATCCAATATGACAGTAAAAGGGCCGTCGTTTACAAGACTGACCTTCATATCGGCTCCGAAAACACCGGTTTCGAGTTTTCTTACCTGAGGCTTGATCTGAGAAGCAATATAATCGTAGAGTTCTTCAGCTCTCATAGGTCCCATACTGTCAGTAAATGATGGTCTGTTGCCATGTTTGCAGTCGGCATATAACGTGAACTGGGATACAAGGAGCATCTCACCGTCTATATCAGAAAGACTGAGATTAGTCTTGCCGTTTTCATCAGAGAAGATACGCATTTTCAGGAGTTTGGCGATCATCTTATCCGCCACGGCTTCATCATCCTCTTTACCGATTCCCGCAAGGACAAGCATGCCTCTGTTTACATATGCGACTCTTTTATCATCGATATCAACCGAAGCATTTTGAACCACCTGAATACAAAATCTCATAGATCAGACATTGTCTCCTTTATATAGCTCGAACATATACCATGAGCCTTCCGTTTTAAATACTATCACTGAGAATTCCGTATCAGCAACTTCCGAACTGTTTTTAAATACAGCCGTTATCTTTTCCAGCCTGATCTGTTCTATGGCTGAATATTCTATTCCTGCAGCAAAACAGATCCTGGATTTCATATGTGCAGCATCAAAACCGTTTTCGACAGTATAATCCGTCGAAGCTACAGAAGACGTACCAACAAGAACACCGCTCACATTAGCTGTATTTGAATACTGTTCGAAAAAATCAACACCTGCGGCTTTACCGAGATCATCTATAAATCCTTCAGGATAACATGCATAGAACATATCACGGTCACCTGAGAATACCGATTCGATAAACCCCCGTGCCGCAAACTTTCCTTCGGTGTTGAGCTGCTCCATGGTAACAGGATCGTCAACATTAATATCCTCTTTGCCGGAACAGGCTGTAAACACTGGCAAAACAAACATCAAAGCCAATATTGTCATCAGGATTCTACGCATTTTTTCTCTCCTGTTCGATAATCTTCTTTACATGATCAAGGTATTCAGCAACTTTTCTTTCATAACCAATATCAGTAGGTTCATAGTAAATCTTACCTAATGTTTTATCAGTCATATACTGCTGTTCAGTGATGTGTCCGGGGAAATCATGAGGATACTTATATCCTACACTGTAGCCCAGTTCAGACATGCCTTTTGCAGGAGCGTTGCGAAGATGCATCGGAACAACTCCGGTATCAGTGTTGTTTACATCACTTAAGGCCTTATCAACAGCCAGATAAGAAGCGTTTGATTTGGGAGATGAAGCGACCATGATCGCCGCTTCAGCCAAAGGGATCCTTGCTTCGGGCATACCTACCGCCCTTGCGCATTCATAAGCTGCAACAGCAACAAGCAGAGCATTCGGATTAGCCATCCCGACATCTTCGGAAGCGCATATCATGATTCGCCTTGCAAGGAATTCTATGTCTTCACCGGCAGCAAGAGCCCGTGCCAGATAGAGTACGGCTGCATCGGGATCAGACCCTCTCATGGACTTTATCATGGCGCTGATATTATCGTAATGGTATTCTCCGTCCTTATCGAAAAGAACAGTCTTGGTCTGTATACATTCCTTCATTACTTCATCGGTAATCACTATAGAACCGTCTGCAGAAGGCGGAGTTGTTATTACAGCAAGTTCAATACTGTTCAAAGCAGTCCTGGCATCACCGTTGGAAGTCTCTGCGATCTTAAGAAGCGTATCATCAGAGATCTTTACTTCCATTGATCCGAAACCTCTGTCCGAATCGTTCAGTGCATGTTTAAGGATCCTGACTATATCTGCGGCCTCTAACGGCTTTAACTGACAAACTGTTGATCTTGAAACAAGTGCTTTATTTACCTCAAAGAAAGGATTCTCGGTAGTGGCACCTATAAGTATGACTGTTCCGTCTTCAACAAACGGCAGAAGTGCATCCTGCTGAAGCTTGTTGAATCTGTGTATCTCATCAATGAAAAGCACAGTCTTGCGGCCCTCTGAAAGAAGCGGGTTTGCGGCATCAGATACGATCTTTTTTATATCTGAAACACCGGCAGTTACGGCATTAAGCTGTTCAAACCTGGAACTTGTGGTATTTGCTATGACTCTGGCCAGAGCCGTCTTTCCGACTCCCGGAGGGCCAAACAAAATGATCGAAGACAGTCTGTCTGCCTCGATCATTCGTCTGAGCATTTTTCCTTTGCCAATTATGTGCTCCTGACCCGCATAGTCATCCAACGTCATAGGAGACATTCTGTATGCTAACGGTTTACTGTTATCCATAGGTCAGGAGATGCAAGCTTTACGCCAGGAAATTATACGATATCCGGATATACGGGATACTTATCAGTAAGAGCCTTAACTCTCTTGATAGATTCTTCCTTCTTGTTATCGTAGTCGAAGATGCAGTCAGCAATGATGTTTGCAACCTCAACAAAGTCCTCCTCCTTAAAGCCTCTTGCTGTAGCAGCAGGAGTACCGATACGGACGCCGGATGTAACTGTCGGCTTCTCGGGATCGAAAGGAATCGTATTCTTGTTTGCCGTGATGTTTACATCATCCAAACGCTCCTGGAGCATAGCTCCTGTAACACCAGTGCCTCTCAAGTCAATGAGCATGAGATGGTTGTCTGTACCGCCTGAAACAAGGTTAACACCTCTTGCAAGGAGTGCTTCACTCATAGCCTTAGCGTTCTTAACGATCTGCTCAGCATAAGCTCTGAACTCGGGAGAGAGTGCTTCCTTGAAAGCAACAGCCTTAGCAGCGATGATGTGCATGAGGGGACCGCCCTGCTGTCCTGGGAATACTGCGGAATTGATCTTCTTGGCATATTCCTCTTTGCACATGATGATACCGCCGCGGGGTCCTCTAAGGGTCTTGTGAGTTGTTGTCGTTACGAAATCTGCATACGGAACCGGATTCGGGTGAAGTCCGGCAGCAACGAGACCGGCAATGTGTGCCATATCAACGAAGAGATAAGCGCCGACTTCGTCAGCAATCTCTCTGAACTTCTTGAAATCGATGATCCTCGGATAAGCGGAAGCACCTGCTACGATAACCTTAGGTTTGCACTCGAGAGCCTTTGCTCTGATCACATCATAGTCGAGCATCTGTGTCTTCTCGTCTACCTGATAGAACTCGGAATGATAAGTTCTGCCGGAAACATTGATCTTCATACCGTGAGTCAGGTGACCACCATGTGAAAGGTCGAGACCAAGGATAGTATCACCTGGTTCGAGGATCGCAAAGTAAACTGCCGTATTAGCCTGAGCGCCGGAATGGGGCTGTACGTTAACATGCTCAGCGCCGAAAAGCTGCTTTGCTCTGTCGATTGCGAGCTGCTCAACGATGTCCACATACTCACATCCGCCGTAATAACGCTTTCCCGGATAACCCTCAGCGTACTTGTTGGTCAAAGGTGATCCTGCAGCTTCGAGTACTGCCTCAGAAACCATGTTCTCGGATGCGATAAGCTCGATCTTGTTTCTCTGACGTCCTATCTCCTGCATTATTGCGGAATAGACTTCAGAATCCTCAGCCTTAATGTGGTCGTACATATATAAAGATCCTCCTGGATAATAATTCACGCGCTATATTTTATTATAATGACCCTTTTCAATCAAGCGAAAAAACGTTAAGGAAAAGTTGATTTATATCTTATAAATCTCGTCAGCCGAAGGGGCAGGCATAGGTCTTACAACACCGTCAAGGCCAATGGTCTTAGCGCCTTCCCCGGCTTCCGTGAACTCTCCGATGACTGTCGCCCTTATGCCTTCTGCCTCCAATGCGCTTATTACTTTGTCCGGTTCTCGGGATGCGATCATCAAAGCACCGGATGAGATCAGCCTGAACGGATCTAATCCCAAAGCTTCACAGATAGCTTTTGAACAGTCAGTAAACGGCACAAGACTCTGATCAAGAGTGACACCGGTCTTTGAGAAATCTGCCATCTCAAAAGCAGCACCTTCAACACCGCCCTCTGTTACGTCATGCATAAGATCGACGCATGATCTCGGGAATCCGTTAAACGTCAATGAATTGTCTGAGGATGCCAGCGGGCCTAATACTGTACCTTCCTTTACGACAGAGATCAGTTTGCTGTATGTTTTTGCCTCTTCGATATATTCATCGGGGACCTTTCCCTTTAGTTTGTCACTGTGTTCGTTTGCGGCTATAAAACTGCCTTCGATAGCTGCCGTCTTGGTTATTATCAGCTTATCACCGGGCTGAGCATGTCCCAACGGCACGGGACTGCCCTTCTCGACGATTCCGAATGCTGTTGAGATAACAACAAATCTGTTGACACAATCAGAAACCTCTGTATGACCTCCGACGATATCGACACCGAGTTTCCCGGCTTCACGGCTGGCCTGATCAACAATAGAAACTATCTCATCCTCAGTTGCTGAAGGCGGAGCAATAATGACAATGAGTATGCCCGTAGGCTGAACTCCGCAGGCAGCGATATCATTACAGGAAACATGAATGGCGAGTGTTCCGGATTCACTTCCGCCCGCTGTAATCGGATCAGAGGATGTGACCAGAAGATTCTCGCCGGTCTTAAGCCATGCACAGTCGGCACCGATACCGGCGCCGGACAGTGTCTTGCTGGATAATTGCGGCAATCTTGACAGAACAAGAGATTCTAGCTGCTCGTCTGTAAGTTTTCCAATTCTCACGCCTGCCTCCTACCGATCAGAACGGATCGATAACAATATCTTCTGTACCGGCAACTCCGGCCTCAACCAGTTCTTCAATATCAAGATTCTTTTCAGCTTCGATTATATCCTCGGGATGCGGATGTGTCTTTGGATGTTTTGCAACAAAAACAGTGCAGCAATCCTCATAAGGAAGTATAGATGTCTCAAAAGCACCTATATCTCTGGAAATATCGCATGTTGCCTGCTTGTCCAGACCGATAAGAGGTCTTAAAACCGGCATCTTTACAACTTCATTCGTTGCTGCAATAGCTTCCATAGTCTGGGATGCGACCTGACCTAAGCTCTCACCTGTAATAAGGCATTTACAGTTATTTTTCAAAGCTAGGCGCTCTGCGATCTGCAGCATTACACGGCGCATAGTTACCGTAAGCATATCCTGAGGCGAATTCTTATAAAGATCAAGCTGGATCTGCGTAAAATTAACAACATGAAGCGTCATTCTACCGGAATAGCCGGACACGATCTTAGCAAGGTCGATCACTTTCTGCTTTGCCATATCACTCGTATAAGGATACGAATGGAAATAGACAGCATCCAGAGGCATTCCGCGTGAAGCCATCATGAATCCGGCCACAGGACTGTCGATACCGCCGGACAAAAGAAGCATACCCCTTGCACATGTACCGACAGGAAGACCTCTGTGGGCCATCATCTTGCCTACATAGACATAATTGGACTCACGTATCTCAACATTAACGATAAAATCCGGATTCTTAACCTTAACTGATAATTCGGGAAATGTATCGAGCAAATGGCCGCCCAGTTCATCACAGATAACCGGTGAAGTCATCGGAAACGTCTTATTGCCGCGCTTACTCTCAACCTTGAATGTCTTATATTCCGGATTGCGCTCGAGAAGTTCTTTAACAAACTCAACAGAATTCTCTTTAATTGACTCGAAGTCGCCTTCGAACTTTCTGGCAAGGCTTACTGATACGATCCCGAAAACCTGACATACGGCTTTCATGATATCCTCAGCCTGCGCAAGACTCTGAAAATTCGGGTTATCCTCTTCTTTGGGCTCGATCCAGATCCTGCTCTGACTCTGATATATCTTCAGATTTCCGAACCGTTTGAGTCTGTACTTGAGATTGCTCTTAAGCTGGATCTCGAATGATCCTCTGTTAAGCCCTTTCAGGGTAATCTCACCCATTCTTGCCAGAAGGACGTTTGCCATTATTATTCCCTCACTTCACCAGAAATTGATCGTATATAGCGTCAACACACCTGATGAACTCCTTTGCTTCATCCATAGTATTTTGACGCGAAAAGCTCAGTCTTACAGCATTTGCGGCTATCTTTCTGTCCACGCCCATCTCAAGTAATACATAAGACACTTTCTTGGATTTGGCAGAACAAGCTGAAACGGTCGATACATATATGTCGTAGATCTCAAGACAATGAAGCATCGTCTCGGATTCAAAACCCTTAAAAGAAACATTAAGAACATAAGGGAGTGCATCATCCGGAGAAAGGATCAGCGCTCCTCTTTCTATAAGTTCCTTGCGGAGATATCCATTGATCTCACTTACCTTTTCTCTTGCCTCTTCTATACCGGAAGAAACGTCTTTCAAAGCATTCAGGAAAGCTCCCGCAAGCACTGCACTCTGTGTTCCGGAACGCATTCCGTCCTGCTGGCCGCCTCCAAGGATCAACGGGTCGATCCTTACGCCTTTTTTGACATACAGGACACCATTTCCCTTAATCGAGTGTATCTTATGACCGGAGAACGAACACATATCAGCACCGAGTTTAGCCAGATCCACAGGCATCTTTCCCAATGCCTGTACACAGTCCAGATAGATAACAGTTGATGGTGACTTGGACTTGATCGTTTTAGAGATCATATCAAAAGGAAGTACTGAGCCTGTCTCGTTATTAACAAGTGTAAAACAGGCAAGCGCAACACCGCCTTTTCCAAGTTCCTCTTCAAGGCTGTCAGAAAGAGGCTTGCCGTCAGGTCCGACCTTTACATATCTGATCTCATATCCGTTCTTTGCAAGATATTCAAGGCATTCCAAAGTTGCCTTATGTTCAGTCCTTGTGGAGATGACAGCTTTTCCGGCCCGCTTGTTGCGGCTCATATAACCCTTGATAGCCGTGTTTGCGCTTTCAGTGGCACAGGATGTAAAGAAGATCTCATCAGGTTTAGCACCCAAGAGTTCAGAAGTCTCCCTTCTGATACCTTCATATAGTTCCATCGCCCTGTTTCCGAGTTTATGAAGAGCCCCGGGATTTGCGGACACGGAAATATCCGTAAGTTCCTGAAGACCGGCTCTTACGGAATCTGATACAAATGTGGTCGCACTGTTATCAAAATAAATCATGACGGTTAGTATATATAAATATATTTTTGTGTTCAATAGCATTTTCGACAAAGTTTATTATGCATCAGGAAAAAAGGCACAGACCTGATCTCAAGTCTGTGCCCTGATATTGATACTTTGTCAATAAAACAGTTTATCCGTGGTTTCTGCAAACACCACGCGAATCGAATTCATAAGAAACACCGTCGATCTCATAATCCCATACATTCTTGATCATGTTTCCGTCACTGTCAAAATAATTCCAGTCAGTATCACCGTACTTACCCCAGGAATCATATTTTCTTTCATACCAGCCGTAAACCCTGGTATCAGAATCCGGATTAATGCACGCACCGTTTTCATCAAAATCATAAAGGATGCCTTTGATCTCAACCCCCTCTGCATCAGCGATCATGCGGCAGCAGAAATCAAAGTAATACCACTTTCCGTTCTGATAAAGCCACTGTTCGCGGTACAGATGTCCTTTCGAATCACCATAGACCCATAAAGAGGAACCATCTTCATGATATTCTTTTCCGTAATCAAACCATCCGGTGATCATCTCTCCGCTCTTTCTGAATGCATAATGTACAAATTCAAAATATCCGTATCTGTCAGGTTCGCTTGTTCTAATTTCTAAATACTTGGTCTGCATAAAATGCCAGTAATTCGGATTGAAGTAATACCATTTTCCGTTGACCTTCTGCCAGCCGGTTAATGCCTTGCCGTCGGATCCGAAATACCACCAGCCGATCCTGTCAAATACAATGCTCTGATACCAGGTGTTTTGCCTGTACATGCCGTCACCGTCAAAATTATATATGCTAAAATCATCATCAATATAAGTGCTGTAAACCATATATCCGTAATTTCCGAAGTCTTCAAGATTATACTTGTCAGACCGCGGATAAAAGAAATACCACTCGCCGTCTACCCTTTTCCAACCGATATATGCCGCACCGTCAGAACCGACGTAACGCCATACCCTTTTGTTTTGGTATTCAGCGATATAATTGCGTATGAACTCATCGGTCTTGGCTCTTTCTAAATACACTTCATTTGTAACGAGCGGACCGCAGTCGATCCATTTATCGGCATCCATAGCACCTGTCTTACCGAAATGATAAAGATTGCCGTCTATAGTCATCCAGGTATCAATATAGGCAAACCCCTCAGAATCAAAGTAATACCACTTGCCGTTGATCGATTTCCAGGCCGATTGAATATATTCGGTATCCGTTATGTAATAGCGCCACCCTTCATCATAATCACCCTGCCAGCCGGTTGAGTCAGCCATAACAACAGAAGGAACTGATGATATGATAATCCATGCGGCCATCAACATCGCTAAAATCTTTTTGTTTCCCATTATCCTGACCTCCGCTATAAATATGATTTTCAATTATAACATCACCCTAAAACGCTTACTCTTATAAAGGTTTATCAAATCTCACATCGTCTTATTGACAAAACAGACAGAGAAAAAGGAAACACACGTCAACTACAGATACCGTTACAACAAAACCTGCTAACAAAAATCAAGAGTTTGTCGGCAGGTTTTTCTTTGGTGCATTTTAGGCATGGCAAACAGACCGGAATCAAATTCGGTCTGTGTTTTAGTCGAAAATACTTATGCTGCTTGGTAAACCTCCATCACTCGTGCGTAGTAAATGCGCAGGAACTTGTTTAAGCCCGCTATCTTGGCTTGCTTTTTGCTTTTGCCTTCTGCTTCTTTCTTCAGGATATAGTTGTATACGGTGCAATCTTTGGGTGCCTGATGGCTCTTAAGTACTCTCATAACCTCATAGCCAGTCTTACGCAGAGTCGCTGAGCCTTTCTTGGATATTTTTCTGTTAGAACCTACAAATTGTCCGGACTCGTAAGGTGGCGGATCTATGCCAGCCCATGCTATTAGGGCTTTAGCGCTGTGCAATCTTCTGACATCGCCGATTTCTGCTATAAGCTTAGGCGCCAGCACATCTCCCACTCCGCCCATTGC
>JAIKWL010000044.1 GCA_024684815.1 Saccharofermentans sp.
CTCCCGACGGAAGTGACTGGGATACTTTGGTCAAGGATGAAAAAGAATTAAAGATTCCTGTCGCAGCCGAGCTTGATACAAAATCATTCGTAAATTCTTCAGGTGATCAGATCGTAGTCTCACCGATCTCCATGACGTTCATTCCGACGAGCAGCGTATTAACAACGGATCTTGAGACGCTTGGTGCACCTGACTGCTACGATGGCAACCGTTGGGTAACTATCACTTACAAAGACGGTTCGGAGTATCTTGTGTACAACGGCACTATAGATAACCGCGCTTATATCCGCGGAAACAGCGAAGACCACGGCTATACCGCGTTGTTCAACCGCCTCGTGGATATCGACAACATCGCAAAGATCACTATCAACAACATGGATTATACAACTTGATAACCCATATGCCTTCATAACCCGGGGTTGTCTCACAGGTGGCTTTTCACCATGAGGCAACCCTTATTTATCTTTATTTTCTGTCCAGTACGAATTGGCTATTTCCCAGTTCTCATCGTGTTCCTTATCCATGTGTTCGTTGTAATAATCAGCGAACAACTGCTCGGTCTCATCGCTTCTGCAGCCCAGAAGGAACAAGAGCGAAGCACGGATGCGCAGGTGTCTCATATATCCGCTGCCCTTCCTGACGATCGCACCTGCAAGCTTATATGCCTTATCCTGATCTGTTGCAGAAAGATAATGGATAACTGCTTCAAGGTAACGGTCTGTATCTTCCGTCTCCTCATCTGTCAATTTCAAAAGAGTATCAAGATCCAAATCGGGAAATGCACCTGCTCTGTTATCTTTTTCATTCAGCAATGCGGCAAAATCCCTGATAGTCGGATATAAAACCGGACCATAGTGGAACTTGTTTTTGGTAAGGGAATATTTCTCTATCGGAGGAACGTTCTCATCTTCAGTAAGCTTCCCGAAAACATCCAGATATTTAAGTCCTTCAGCATCAACATTAAGACCCGAAAAACCTATCGTCTTCATCTCGGGGTTAGCCTGCTTATAAGTAGTGCCAACCTTTATTTTCTCCGGATCAAAAGTGCATCCGTCGGCAGGGATAATGGTAAGACATCTCAGGGCTTTCCCGAGACTTGCCGCTGCACAAGCTTTATGATGACCGTCAAGGAGCAGGCTCATGAAACCTGTAAAGTGATAAGCCAGCGCTCTCGGCGGTTCTTTTTCCTGCTTCATTATCTGAGCATAGTATTCAACACGTTCATTGCTGATGAGCAAAGAAGACTGTGTCGGATAAAGGAATAAAGGGAAGCTGTCGAAAATACTGTAATCGTAATTTCTGTAATATCCGTCACAGGCCGCATCGTAATACTTAGGTTCGTCAGGTATCTCATAGAAGAAATGACCTTCACCGTCTGAAGGAAAACACAAAGTGTCTGCAAGCGCGTAATATCCGTCACTTAACAATCCCAGCAGAGGCTTTATCTTCTCGAAAGAATCCGTAAGGCTTACAAATCCTGAATTCATGCATTCTCTTGCAGATGCGAACTCCGGACAGTCGATATTCTCAATTCCGTAACCGGTGGCAAGCAGACTCGAGCATGTGGAACAGACCGGCTGTTTGCTTTGGACTACAGGCTTGCCGTTTATCTGCAGCTGAACAAAGCGGTCGTAGTCTTCATCCTCTGGACTTCTTATCTCACGGATGGTATTCCTGCCGTTTTTTACCTCGAACATGACTGCGGAATCACACCACCACTTGCCTTTGGTGTCGATCTTTTTTATGAAACTGACTGACGGTTTATTAAAGACCATATTGTTTACCTCGCAAGAATACTGTCGCTTCTAATCTCAAGAACTCTCTTTTTGGCTGCTTCAAAGCTTATCTGCAGAGTAGGTTCCTGCTTTACAAACGGACTGAGCCGTGAGTTGATCTCATTCTCGTCAAAGCTTGCCCAGTCTTTAATGGCAGGGTCATAACCGGAATAACGCTCGACATTCTTTCTGTGGTTATTCAGTTCATTGTTGATGACCAGCTGCTTGTGTTTATTTACTGAAAGGTCTTCAAGCGCGGAAATGAGCTTGCCGACTTTTTCAAAATACTGTTTGTCTTCTTCTTTGCTGTTCTCTGAAGCTTCTTTTATCTTCTCATTGATATGCCTGAAGAGGGTCGGCTTCAATTCGTCGTTCCATTCGATCTCGCTTATTCTGGACCATTTTCCGGTGCAAAGGATCATGCCGAGAAGCGCATCAAAATCCGACGGCTCCATCATCAGGATATGCCTGAATCTTTCCTCTGCATCTGAAAACAACCCCATGTTCATTGAGGTCAGCGCTTTTTCGAGAGGATGCGCGAAGAAAAGCGAGACACCGTAACCTACACCGCAGGATCTGCATTCATATATCCTCTTGGCGGTATCAAGATTTAATTGCGCACCGCATTTGGCACAGGTAATGACCCTGTCCGCATCTGCAGCAAAATCTTCAGTTTCGTGTTTTTCTTCCGTCTCTTTTGCAGGAACATCCTCTTCGGCAGGTTCAAGATGATTTAACTTTGTATACTCATTCTTGTAAGTGCCGTAAAGTTCTGAAAGTTGTTTGGACAGTTCCTCCGCTTTAGTTGTGCCTGTTTGCTCCCATTGAACCAGTTCTTTTCTGGCTTTGGTCCTGGCAACATGTTCAATAACGGCATAACCGCCGAGAAAAATCGGAAACAGTATTAATATTTTCAGCATTGCTGCTGAGTTACCGGTGTCAACAGCATCCGATCCTATCAGACTTAAAGAATTGTAAAGCGACATTAGACCAACGGAGAAGATCGCTATGATCTCACGGTTTTTACTGGCTTCGATCCTTCTTCTTGCATCATCTAATTTGGCTTTGAATTCCTTGGAGGTGCATTCGTTCTTCTCTTCTTCGAGCTTGCGCATTTCCTCCTGCATTTTTACAAGCTGATATAGCTTATCGAAATAATCCCTGCCTGCATCCGTGATATTCTTCTGGACAAAACTCATTCCGTTTAATCCCGAAGGAATATCAAACTTGCTAAGACAGTCGGAATTTCTCATATCTTTCTGGTCTGAGATCTTCAGATCGCAAAACGCGATGCCCTTTAGTGCACGGAAATCACCCGGCGCACCGGCTAATATGGTCTTGTATTTTTCCCTGGCAGAACTGTATTCTTTTCGCTCAAGACATGCATCGGCCTGACCGAAGATCTCATCTCCATGGAAGGTGACAACATCAAAATGCGTGCCGCAGAACGGACAGTCAAAGAACTCCTGATCGGTATCAAAGACCAGGACACCGCCGCATTTGGAACAAGTGTAACTCTTCAATAATGCCATAGAATTCTCCCCTAAATCCGGCATTTCAGATCACGACAGAAAAGTTATCCTTTATCAGCTATATCTTTGATATCATCGAATTCCGGTTTTGCCTTGCTTACGCCGAACCCTTCCGATACTTTCATGGAGATCTCGCCGTACTTCGTCATGACTTTTTCTTCGTGTCTTTCAAGCTTGAATCTTCCCGTCTCATTATACCTGATACCGATCGTCGTGGTGTTCTCGAAGATCAGCTTTGCAAATCTCTCTTTATCCTCAAGCTTTACAAGGACAGTGAAAAGGATTCCGGGACGGTTCTTCTTCATGTAAACAGATGTCGTGAAAACATCAAGAGCACCATTTTCCATGAGAACACCTGCCGCATATCCGATCTCTTCACCGGTCATGTCATCGACATTGAACTTCATCTCAACGACCATATCGCCTTCGTTACCGGATTCACCTAAGAACGTACGGAGCATATTAGCCTTTGCAAAATCTTTTCTGCCCATTCCGTATCCGGTCTTCTCTATGTTCATTACAGGCCTTGTTCCGAAGCTGTCAGCGAAATGCTTCAGAAGCGCTGCGCCTGTAGGTGTGAGAAGCTCTCCTTCGACATCACCGCCAAATGACGGAATGCCTTCGATGATGCTTGCTGTGGCAGGAGCAGGAACAGGAAGGATACCGTGTGCACACCTGACCTGACCGAAGCCTGTTGCCAAAGGTGATACGACTATTCTTTCTGCACCGATCAAATCTATGAGAACACATACGCCGACGATGTCCGCAACTGCATCCATCGTTCCGACTTCATGAAAATGAATATCGGTTACGGGCTTACCGTGAGCCTTGCTCTCAGCATCAGCGATGATCCCGTAAACTGCAAGAGCGTCAGACTTAACCTTGTCTGATACATTAAGTCCGTTGATAATGTTTTCTATATCACTCATGTGAGTGTGATGATGTTGATGCTCCTCATGGATATGCCCGTGATGATGCTCTTCATGGTGGGGTTCATGCATGTGCCCGTCTTCTTCAACACCATTAATGGAAACATGTGCGTGTGTGCCTTCAATACCGCACTTTACACTCTTTTCGAATTTATATGTAACATCCGGAATGCCAAGTGAATTAAGCTTGTCTTCACAAGCTTTCAGATCGCCCGTGAGCTCAGAAAGAGCAGCAAGGAGCATATCACCCGCTGCGCCCATATTGCATTCTATATAAAGAGTCTTCATGGTTTAACCTCCGATGTGGTTGATCATGCTCGCGGAATATCCCGCACCGAAACCGTTGTCGATATTAACGACGGTAACACCGCTCGCACATGAGTTCATCATGGCAAGAAGCGCCGTAAGTCCTTCAAAAGATGCCCCGTATCCCACACTTGTCGGAACAGCTATGACAGGGCAGTCAACAAGGCCTCCGATCACACTCGCAAGAGCACCTTCCATTCCCGCAACAGCGATAATGACATCAGCGCTCATGAGCTTTTCTTTCTGAGCAAGAAGACGGTGCAGACCTGATACACCGACATCGTAGACACGCTCGACTTTATTGCCGAGAAGCTCAGCCGTGACCGCAGCTTCCTCAGCGACAGGAAGATCTGACGTTCCGCCCGTGGCAACGACTATGGTGCCTTTGGCAGAAGGCTCAGGGATAACGCCTGCGACGCCTATCTTTGCGACATCGTAATACTTGATGGGAGTCGTAAGTTCTGATGCCTTCTCAGCTGACAGCCTCGTGATAAGAACGGTCTTCTGCCCTGCCTCAAGGAGGCTCTTCGTAATGGCATCAATCTGCTCAGGTGTCTTGCCCTGGCCGAAGATGACCTCGGGAACGCCCTGACGCATTCCTCTGTGG
>JAIKWL010000046.1 GCA_024684815.1 Saccharofermentans sp.
AATGGTAGAACTTCAGCCTTCCAAGCTGACCACGTGGGTTCGATTCCCATCACTCGCTCCAGGGTCATTAGCTCAGCTGGATAGAGCAACAGCCTTCTAAGCTGTGGGCCGGAGGTTCGAGTCCCCCATGGCTCACCAAATTAAAGAGGATTGTCTCAATAGTGAATGTTTCACTTATGGGCCGATCCTTTTTTATTCGATATAAGATTTCTGCCTTCAAAATAATGCAAGATCCCAAATGATATTGTTAAAGATCAACCAATAAGTTTTTGGTTGATTTGTATTATCGCGTTGGGGTTAGGGACCGCCTCTTTTGGATATTGTCAGAAATGTTTTATGTTATAATTACACCGGAATAAGAAAGGGGGGACAGATTATGTCATATTGCAGCCAGTGCGGAAAATTGCTTAGTGATGATGATGTTTATTGTTCAAAGTGCGGATTACCCGTAGCGGAAGACCGGAAGATGTCGGAAAACGAAGAGCAGATCCGTGCCATGTCAGTTGAAGAAAGTATTGCTTATGCAAAGGAGATCTCCTCCCAATATGAGGAGATCCACAAGATAAAGACAGCTATCTCGGATTGTGAAGCTGATATCAGGAAGTATAAGCCGTCAGATAAAAAGGTCAGGTATTCAGCCTTCAGATTTTTCTGGCCTTCTCTGATAATTGCCCTTGTGGCTTTTTGGATCGTGGTTTTGACCGGTTTTGTTATTTCGTTATATACATATTCTGAAGGCACGCTCTTGATTTTCGAATTCATCGGTCTTCTGGTTATTGCGGGAATATTGTTGATCGGCGGATCAAAGGCCCAGAAAAAAAGGGATTCTTTGAATTATTCCATTTCCGAGGAAGAATACAGACGGAAAAAGAAATACACCGATAAGCAAAGGGAACTGGAGACACTTGAAAACAGGCTTAAGAAAGCTAAAGCATCAGCAGCGGATTTTGACAGGATAGTTCCTGTCCCGATGAGGAACAGGAGCAAGATGGAAATTGTTATCGATCTGCTCGAGAGAGGCAGAGCCGGAACGATAGAAGAAGCTATGGATATTTGCAAAACCGTTAAATAATTAAGCATTCTGAGACATATAATTATAAAGGGGGGACCAGATATGAATTGTGTTAAATGTGGATCGGTTGTTGCTGACGGCGCCAATTTCTGTATGACTTGCGGAACACCTGTTACTTCTGCAGGACACCCTGCAGTTCAGACTGCTCCGGGACCTGCACCTGATCCACAGGCAGATCCTTCTTCCCGGCAGATTCAAGCTCCGGTGTTACCTTATTATCAGCCTGTCATGGAAGGCGGAAACATCACGCTTCCTGTCAGCAGGAAATTCAGGGTGCGCTGTCCTGACTGCGGACGGGTTTCTGATGACATCAAAAGGGATCAGACTGTCGGCTTTCCTTGCCCTGTATGCAAGAAAGCTTATGCTTATGCCGGTCAGCTTTTAATATACAGAATGGGATGTTTTTATCCTCTTTATGCGGCTGCGCCGATGAGCGTTATCGTCGACGGGATCGATTATGGAAGGATCACTAACCAGGAATCAGTAAGGATCATGCTTTCTGCAGGACCCCATGTTGTATGCTGCGGAGGCATTAATACTAAGAAATCCGATGCTTTTCAGATCGTCGTAAGTCCCGAGACTAATAATTTCGCGTTCAAGTTAAACCTTGTTTACCATGGCCCCTGGTCATATCCGGGAAGGGGGATCCCCATGGAGTTTACTCAATGCGCTCCGGAGGAGATTCCGAACATTTAATCAAAGGCTTTTTAGTTTATTGTTACAAGGTTGTCTGTTTTTGGGACAACCTTGTTTTTTGCCGCCTTTAGGCTTGAAGGATATCGAAATCTTTGTGTTATAATCGAAAAGTCAAATACATATATATTATTTATTTTAAGGAGTTGGGTAGTTTATGCCGGGTAAGAAGGATTACGGCAACGAGAGCATTTCCATGCTCAAAGGCGCAGACAGAGTCAGACTCCGTCCGGCTGTTATTTTCGGTTCGGATAATCTTGAAGGATGTATCCATTCTTTCTTTGAGATCCTTTCGAATTCCATCGACGAAGCCAGGGAAGGTCACGGCGATAAGATAATCATTACAAGATATGCTGACGGAACGATCGAAGTTGA
This sequence comes from Saccharofermentans sp., assembly GCA_024684815.1. Lineage (GTDB taxonomy): Bacteria > Bacillota > Clostridia > Saccharofermentanales > Saccharofermentanaceae > Saccharofermentans. The sequence goes on from JAIKWL010000046.1 coordinate 2,141, forward strand.
AGACTTTGGCCGCGGAATCCCAATGGATTACAATGCCAAAGAGGGCAGATACAATTGGGAGCTTGTTTACTGCGAGCTTTATGCGGGCGGCAAATATAATAACAACGCTTCCGGTGATTATGAATTCTCATTAGGTCTTAACGGTCTGGGTGCTTGCGCAACACAGTATGCTTCCGAGTTCTTTGAGGTTACGGTATTCAGAGATCATACCAAGTATGAGATGGGCTTTAAGAAGGGCGTTCCTGTAACCGAACTCATGCAGGAACCGTACAGATTCAGGAGAACAGGTACGATCCAGCGCTGGAGGCCTGATACTGAAGTCTTTACCGAGATAATCATTCCGCTTGAGTCGTTCAAGGAGATAATCAAGCGCCAGTCTGTTATCAACAGCGGTATCGAGTTCATCCTCAAGGATGCAGAGTCAGGTGAGGAATTCTCATTTATCTATCCTGAAGGTATTAAGGGTTATGTCGATGAGCTTAATGCCATGAAGGGCTTTACCGAGACATATACATTCTCCGGTGAGGGCAAGGGCAGAGATAAGGAAGACCGTGACGAGTATAAAGTCAGGGCAGAGGTTGCATTCTGCTTCAACAACGAGATCAACGCTTTGGAATACTTCCATAACTCCAGCTTTCTTGAGCACGGCGGTTCACCGGATAAGGCCGTAAGGAATGCTTTTGTAGCCGAGATCGATAAGCAGATCAAGCTTAAGGACAAGTACAAGGCAAATGAGTCCAGGATCACGTTCCAGGATGTTGCGGATTCCCTGATACTCGTTACCAATACTTTTTCGACTCAGACTTCATATGAGAACCAGACCAAGAAGGCCATCAACAACAAGTTTATACAGGACTTCATGACCCAGCTCATCAGGGACAATCTCGAGATCTGGTTTATAGAGAATAAGGATTTTGCAGCTAAGACAATAGAGCAGATCCTTATCAATAAGCGTGCACGTGAGAATGCCGAGAAGACCAAGGTCAATATCAAGAAGACTCTCATGGGTAAAGTCGATATCAATAACAGGATCAAGAAGTTCGTCGACTGCAGAACAAAAGACGTTGCAAAGCGTGAGCTCTATATCGTAGAGGGTGATTCCGCTTTGGGCTCCGTTAAGCTCGGCCGTGATGCCGAGTTCCAGGCCGTAATGCCTGTCAGAGGTAAGATATTAAACTGCCTTAAGGCTGATTATGCTACCATCTTTAAGAGTGAGATAATTACCGATCTCCTTAAGGTTTTGGGGTGCGGAGTTGAGATCAAGAACAAGCACACAAAGGATATGAGCGCTTTTAATCTTGACGATTTGAGATGGAACAAGATAATAATCTGTACCGATGCCGACGTCGACGGATTCCAGATCAGAACATTAATACTTGCTATGCTCTACAGACTAACTCCTACTCTTATAGAGAAGGGTTATGTCTATGTGGCTGAATCTCCTCTTTTCGAGATCACATACAGACCTAAGGGTAAGAATGCTCAGGAAGAGACATTCTTCGCATTTAATGAGAAGGAGAAAGCTGAGATCCTCTCTAAGGTCGATCCCAAGCTCTGCACTATCCAGAGATCGAAAGGTCTTGGTGAGAATGAGCCTGAGATGATGTGGAAGACAACAATGAATCCGAAGTCCAGAAGACTCATCAAGGCCTGCCCGGAAGATGCGCAGAAGACCGCTGAGATCTTCGATCTCCTTCTTGGAGATAACCTCGCAGGAAGAAAACTCCACATCGAGAATGACGGCAGCAAATACCTCGATATGCTTGATTTAGGGTGATGTAAATGGCACGTAAGAAAAAAGAAGATATTAATTCAGATTCGCTTAAGGCAAGGCTGACGGACAGCAATGCCAAGGATATGCCGGCTATAGACCAGCCGATAACAGAGATGCTCGAGATCAACTATATGCCGTATGCGATGAGTGTCATCGTATCACGTGCTATTCCTGAGATCGACGGTTTTAAGCCTTCACACCGTAAGCTCCTTTATACTATGTATAAGATGGGCCTTTTGGGCGGCAACAGGACAAAGTCAGCCAACGTGGTAGGTCAGACCATGAAGCTCAATCCTCACGGTGACCAGGCTATCTACGATACGATGGTCAGACTTACAAGAGGCAACGGTTCGCTTTTGCATCCTTTTGTCGATTCGAAGGGTAACTTCGGTAAGCAGTATTCCAGAGACATGCAGTGTGCGGCTCCGCGTTATACGGAAGTAAGACTTGAGAAGATCTGCGAAGAGATATTCAAGGGCATTGATAAAGATGCGGTCGACATGGTCGACAACTACGACGGAACGCTCAAGGAACCATCGCTTCTTCCTACGACATTTCCTGCCGTGCTGGTAAATGCCAATCAGGGTATCGCAGTTGGTATGGCATCCAATATCTGTTCTTTCAACCTTTCAGAAGTCTGTGCTGCAACTGAAGCATATATGAGAGATCCCACTACTGATCTTCTGGAGATCATGCCTGCGCCTGACTTTTCAGGCGGCGGAAAGATCCTTTACAACAGGGATCAGATGAAGGCTATCTATGATACAGGAAAGGGAACTTTTTCCGTAAGAGCAAAGTATCAGGTCGATAAGTCAAAAAATCTCATTGAGATCACAGAGATCCCTTATTCCACAAGCGTTGAGGCTATCATCGATAATATCGCCGATCTTGTTAAGAGCGGTAAGGCAAAAGAGATTGCCGACATCCGTGACGAGACAGACCTTGACGGTCTCAAGATCACTATCGACTGCAAGCGCGGCACAGATCACGAGCAGCTCATGACCAAGCTCTTCAGATTTACAAAGCTTGAAGATACATTCTCATGCAATTTCAATATCCTTATCGACGGTTCACCGAGAGTGATGGGCATCGCTCAGATCCTTGACGAATGGCTTAAGTGGAGAAGGACATGCGTCTGCAGAGAACTTTCTTTCAATCTTGACAAGATGAAGAAGAAGCTTCACCTGCTGGACGGTCTTGCCGTTATCCTTCTCGATATCGATAAGGCAATAAAGATCATTAGAGAGACAGAGCTTGAAGCAGACGTTATCCCCAACCTCATGAAGGGATTTGGTATTGACGAAGAGCAGGCTGAGTATGTTGCCGAGATCAAACTCCGCAATATCAATAAGCAGTATATCCTCAACAGGATCGCCGACAGAGATAAGCTCAAAGCTGATATAGCCGATACTGAAGATCTCCTTGGCAGTCCCAGAAGGATCAACAATCTGATTGCCAAGACATTAAAGGAAGTTGCGGAGAAATACGGTCAGCCCAGAAGATCAGAGCTTGTCGGTGCAGAGGAGACAGAGACCTTTGTCGAGACTGCCGTCATCCCTGATTACAGGCTGCATCTCATGCTTACACGTCACGGTTATCTTAAGAAGCACACTATGAAGTCACTTCAGAGTGCAGGTGAACTTAAGACTAAAGATGACGATGAGATCTTTATGGGATTTGAATGTGAGAACCGGTCAGACCTTTTGATTTTCACTGACAAGTGCAATCTTTATAAGACTCACGTTTATGATTTTTCCGACACAAAGCCCGGTGATCTCGGACACTTCCTTAACAGTGAACTCGAGATGGAAGACGGCGAGAAGCCGATGTTCATGATATCGACTTCAGATTATAAGGGAATACTCTTTATCGCATTTGAGAACGGCAAAGCCGCAAGATTCCCAATATCTGCATATGAGACGAAGCAGAACAGAAAGAAACTGATAAATGCATATTTTGACGGCAGCAAGGCTATCGGATTTATCCTTCTTGATGAGGAAGAGGATCCTGATCTGATAGTTACCAACAGCCTTGATAAGGCAGCCGTGTTCAAGTCTTCATTGATACCTTTGAAGACTACAAGAACTACACAGGGCGTACAGCTCCTTGTTTCCAAGAAGGGTTCGGTATTAAAGACTCTTGCCCGTCTTGCAGAAGTGGATGTACAGGATCCCGAGTATTACAGGATCCGCAAAGTGCCTGCCATCGGCTACTACATCAGGGAGACTACTCTGGAGGCAAAGCAGGTAAGCTTTGATGATCTGAAGTGACAGTTTTTTCTTCCGAATATCACGTCGGAGATGACGAGCGCAAAAATACTAAAGGATACTATGTTGCAGCTGTTCTCTGTTCGGTTGCACTGGTTGCGCTTGCACTTACGTGGTTTGTTATCGGAAGAAAAAATGCCTATGAGATAGATACGGTTCCGGGGTTTGAAAAAGCTATCGATGAAGGACGCTATACAGAAGCGCTTTCAATTTACCGCGGCATTCAGGATGAGGTGCTTAAGGTATCTCCCAAAGACCGCACGTCAAACTCCATTCAGGTTCAGATGCTAGATGATATGGAGAATATCGTCAGAGTCAGGGTAGACATGATCTGTGACCGCATAATCCAGAACAGGTATGTCCTGACAGCAAGTGATATCAATTTCCTCGATTCCATGAGAGAACTGACGAGTTCTGTCGTTTCCGAGCGGTTATACGGAATATGCGAAGAGTTCCTTCTGGGAAGTGTCGAAAAGCCGGTTGTAATGTTCTTTTTCGAACAGCTGCAGCCTATCGGTAATTTCTCCGCTACTGCCAATCCTTTGTTAAGAGAGCTGGATTATATCGAGACCGCTGCCGGTGATGTGCAGACCGCAGAGAAATCATTCGGCGAGGGTGATTATGTTGCCGCAGTAAAGACATATACGCTTGTCAATGAGAAATACGACGGATTCGTCGGCGATTACTGTGATCAGAGGATCGATACTATAAAGGAAACGATGTATGAACCGATGCTCGCTGAGGGCGAACATATGCTTCAGACATATAAGTTCTATTCGGCTGAGCAGCTCTTTTCCGATCTTGCCGTCATATTCCCGGAGGATGATATCATCAAGAGTAATCTTCTGACTGCTACATCATATACCGGTGAGGTCAAGGAATACCGCGGACCCATTGAAGTCATCTGCGTCAGATCTCTTATCGCCGATACAGACGTGGCATTCTCCGGGCGATTCCGTTCCAAAGACACCGGCATGTATCTGACAACTTATGAATTTGAGAAGATACTTGAGAATCTTTATGAGAGGGATTATGTTCTTGTCGATCCCGAGAATCTTGTCGATGCTAGCGATCCGACGTTCCTGTTCGAGCGTAATCTCAGAGTCCCCAAAGGAAAGAAGCCACTTGTTGTCGTTATAGAGAATCTTCAGTACAGCTGTGCCGCTTACAATTGCGGAACGTGCAGAAGGCTTGTCCTTAATGATGAGAGTCAGGTCTGCGGTGAGTATGTTAACGCGGCAGGAGAGACCGTGGTCAGCAGAACTGCAGAATCAATAGGGATCCTTGATGTTTTTGTCGAAAAGCATCCGGATTTCACTTTTGACGGAGCAAAGGGAATCATTTCCGTAAGCGGACATGAGGCTTGTTTTGGCTATCTTGTTGCCGCAGGAGAGATCGAGGACCGCAATGCCGCATTATCTGCAGCGAAGCTTCCGCAGATCAATCCGACAAATGATGATATCGATTACAGCAGGGAAAGAGTTACCGATATCGTGAAGATCCTTTCAGAAAACGGATGGAAGTTCGCATCCTGCACATATGATTATATTGAGGATTGCCGGAACACCGAAAAACAGGTGCTGATGGATGATACGGTCAAGTGGCTGGATCAGATAGGAAGTCTTTTCGGTGAGGTCCATATGCTTGTTTATCCGAACGGAAACTATATCTACGGTACGGATGACAGAGCTGTCTACTACAAAAATCTGGGCTTCAGGATCTTTTTCGGGGGAGGAGCGACCCCGTACTATACATATGGTGACAACTATCTTTACCTTGACAGGGCGATGATGAGTTATAATACTTTGTCCAGGAAAGCATATGCCGGATTATTCGATTATACAGAAATAATCGATCCTGCCAGAGAGCAGGAGGATGAGACGTAATTGCTTCGTTATATTAATATTACGTTTCATTTTTGATTTGTTTGCACACATTTTCGGATTTTTATTATAATAATATCTGTGTAGGACTTTACATTGCCTTCGAGAAGGGGGGTATATTTTATGGGTAGAATAGACAAACTTACGAATCTTACTGAGAAGGAAGAACTTCTTTGGCAGGACAGAAAGAGATATTTTGGTCTGCCGATCTCTTTCACGATATACAGTTTCAGCAAGAACAAGTTCTACCTTAAAAAGGGTATTTTCAACATCAGTTCCGAAGAGATCCTTTTATATCGAATTCTTGACCTTACTTTTAAGCAGTCTATGTGGCAGAAGGTCTTTGGTGTCGGTTCGGTTATTCTGACAACAGCAGATAAGACGACGCCTGTACTTGAGATCAAGAATATCAAGACTCCCGACAGAGTCAGAAAAGCTCTGAGCACATTAGTCGAACAGAGACGTGACGAGAAGCGCGTTACCGGTAAAGAGATGTTCGGTGCCGCAGGTCTCTTCCATGGCGCTGATACCGAAGGCGTTGATCTTGACGACGACGGCATAATCGACATTCATTAATTGAGGTCATAGTAGTGGAAACGAGGATTGACAGATTCGGCAGTGTCCGTGATGACAAGATAAAGCAGCTTAAAGAATTGATCGCGGAATCCAATAATATTGTTTTTCTTGGCGGGGCAGGTGTTTCCACTGAGAGCGGTATTCCGGATTTCAGGAGCGGGGCCGGTATATATAACACAGAGAGCGGCACAAAATACAGACCGATCGATATCATAGCTCATGATTTCTTTATCGAGCATCCTGATGATTTCTTCGATTTTTATAAGCGTAAGCTTATCTATCCTGACGCAAGACCCAATAAAGCTCACAAGGCTCTTGTCAGACTCGAAAGGCAGGGCAAGCTTAAAGCGATCATTACTCAGAATATTGATAATCTTCATCAGGAAGCCGGAAGTAAATGTGTAATAGAGCTTCACGGTTCCGTATTCAGGAATTACTGTATGGACTGCGGTAAAAAGTTCAACATCGAATACATTGCTGCTCAGGAAGGTGTTCCTCACTGTGACAGATGCGGAGGTATCGTAAGACCCGATATCGTTTTGTATGAAGAGAACCTGGAGCATGAGAATGTCGATAATGCGATAAAAGCAGTAAAGAAGTGCGATCTTATGATAATCGCCGGAACTTCTCTGACTGTATATCCAGCTGCAACATTCGCACAGTTCTTAAAGCATGACAGGATCGTAATCATAAACAAGAGTTCCACTTATATGGATCTGAAGGCACTGCTTACCATTCATGACAATGTGGGTGAAGTACTGGATAAGGTCGTTCCCAAGCGTGTTTCACGTAAGACTCAGACAAAGACTGCCAAATCTTCTGCTAAGTCATCTTCAGGGAAGACCACTGTAAAGGCTGCTAATGCCGGTAAGTCATCTTCCGGGACTGCTGCTCCTAAGAAAGCCCCTGCAAAAAAGCCTTCAGCTTCAGGTAAATCTGCTAAACCAAAGGCAAAGAAGGATGAAAGCTGATCTTAAGTTTTTCGAAGATAAAGAAAAGAACATAATTGCCGAACTTGCGAAATATGAAAGGCAGAGCGGCATTTTGTCTTTCTTTAGGCTGATATCTTTTGTCGGGGCAACAGTACTGATAGCCTGGGGAGCCGTCAGTCAGATCAATGCCATGTATTTTTTCGGTTTAGTAGTTTTTATTTTATTTGTTGTCCTTTGCGTTATTCACGGCGGGATAATCGATAAGGTCAACTATCTGAACGAATTAGGGAAAGTAAATAAGTCATATGAGTTGAGGATCAAAGGTGATTTCGACGCCCTCAGGAACTTAGCGGTTAAAGGCTTGAAAAGAGCAGAGGAAATAGGGTTTGCCAAGAACAGGCTCTATGGCAGTGAATTTGAGATCGCTGATCACGATTATATGCGCGATCTTGATATTTTCGGCAAGAAATCATTGTTTTCATTGCTCAATGTGTCTGAGACATCTTTCGGAAGAAGGAGATTTGCCGGGCTGTTATTAGATCAGCATGTTTCAGGCATATCGGGAGAAGAGCTTAAATCCAGACAAGCTGCAGTGAATGAATTATGTTCCAAGCCTGATGTGCTAATGGATTATCAGGCAACTGCCGCATGCGGAAAGATGACAAAAGATCCAAGGATCCTTATGGATTTTGCAAAGAACGGAACAGTTGCAAAGCCTGTTGCAACTGTGCTTGCTGTTATAGGCTGTGCCGTCTGGTTAGCTGTTCCCGTCACATTTCTGGTATATCCCGATTATGCGCCTGCCGCTTTCATAATCTGCCTTATTGTAAATCTTCTTATCTGGGCTGCAGGTCATGCTCTTAATGATCAGTACATTAAAGCTTGTGAAGGCATGCCGGTACAGGTAAAGACGATACTCAAGCTTTATTCGATATTGGAGAATGCGGACTTTTCTGACGGATTGATCAAATCTCTGGTCAAAGGAGATGAAAAACGCGAAGGCGCTTTAGTCTCACTGAAGGAGCTGGAGGGAGTCTTAAGAATAGCAAGTTTAAGAAGTCAGCCGCTGTTTGCTTTTATATTGAATCTCATTCTTCCGCTTGATTATTTTATTTCCATTTTATTGGGGAAGTGGGCGGTAAAACACGGCAAGAGTCTTCCTTTATATATTGACAGTCTTGCTGAAATTGAATCCCTGATGTGTGTCGCACAGACCGGACTGGTGTTTCAGGAGAGCTGTTTTCCTGTTTTCGTGGATTCTGATGTTCCGTCTGATAATGCTTATTTTGAAGGTTATGATCTTGCCCATCCGTTATTATCCCATGACACTGTTGTGAGTAATTCAGTTACTATTAATAAGGAGATAGCGATCATTACAGGTTCAAATATGTCGGGCAAGACTACAATGATAAGAACAGTCGGTGTATGCACGGTTCTTGCTCTGACTGGCGGTCTTGTTCCTGCATCAGGTCTGACACTGGGCAGGATGAGAGTTATGAGCTCAATGAGGATCGTCGACAGTATCGAAGAAAACATGAGTACTTTTAAGGCTGAACTGATAAGGATATCAGGTATCGTCAATGCCGCAGGGGAGGAAAGACCTCTGCTTTTCCTGATCGATGAGATATTCAGAGGCACGAATTCCGATGACAGGACTGAAGGCGCACTGACAGTTCTTAAGAAGCTTTCAAAGCCTTATATCTGCGGACTTATGACAACTCACGACTATGCGATGATAGACAGGACCAAGGAAAATTTCAACAATATCAGGTATTATCACTTCTCTGAAGAATATACCGATACGGGTATTACCTTTGATTATAAGCTTTCAGCCGGGATCAGCAGGCGGTCTAATGCTAAATATCTAATGAGACTCGTCGGCATTGACTGACTTAATGTTATTCTTATTTATTTCTTGTTATTTTTATTTCCTGCATAAATACTAGTATATTGATTTATGCCTTCAATTTGTTTAGAATCAGGCTGGAGAGAAGGTTTTGAAGGTATAATTATGTTTGAAGGACTTAGCAAGTATCTGTCTATAGTGCTTGATTACTCTGTTGTAATGGAGTATTCGGATGGCGTTTGGTTTGATGAGCTTGTTAACCTTTTTAATGATTACGGCATCGATTGCTATGTTAATGATACTTTCAAGACTCTCCATTACTGTGTTGTCGCCCAGCAGGATGTTAAAGATAAACATGTACAGACTGCTATGCGCACATTGATGCAGTCACTTCTTACTACGAACAGACTTCACCTTGTTAATACATGTGATACAGAAGAATTCATCGATCAGGTAAAGGATCTCAATCAGTCATGCCTTCTCACGACCAAAAGAGGTATCTTTACCAAGAGGCTTTATGAGAAGAATATCGAGTATAACAACGATGTAGCACTTCTTACTCCGACAGGACTTAAGATATACCCGTCGGCAGCCTCCATGATCGAAGAGAATCCATTACCTTCTCTAAGTAATCTTGCTCATAATGATACGTTCCTTGAAGCTGATGCCAGAGCAAGTATTGATGATGTTGTCGTATCATCTGACGGACAGCAGAACTTTACTCTTGTAAAGAGATTAAGCGGCGGCGCAGAGGGAATGGTATTTACGACCGACAGTTCCAAGTATGTTGCCAAGATATATCACAAGGGTGTAATAACACCATTAAGATGGACCAAACTTAAGAAACTCTCAGGACTTGGAATTACGGCTCCCGGATTCTGTATACCTCAACACCTTCTCTATTTCCGCGGCGTTCCGGTGGGCTACACAATGTTCCTTGGTAAGGGCACAACTCTGAGCAATGTTTTCGACGGCCCGGACGCAATGATCTCACAGTATCCGGATTGGACGAGACTTGATGTTTGCGAGACGCTGCTGTCTCTTATCAGCAAGTATCTCTATCTGCATATGCATGATGTTGTGGCAGGTGACATTCAGCTTAAGAATGCACTGATATATACATCAGCATCGCAGTATCTTATCGATATGGACAGTGTCCAGATAGGCAACCTGCCTTGTCCTGTAGGTACTGAGGAGTTCACGGATCCGAGGCTTTGGGGAAAGGATTTCTCCGGTTTTGTAAGAAGACTTGAAGACGAGGACTATTCGATCGCGATGCTCGTATTCTCGGTTCTTTTCTGTGGTTTGCATCCTTATGCTACAAGGAAGGGCGCAGAGACGTTAAGGGAAGAGATATTAAATCATAATTTCCCATATACTCTCGATAATTCTGATACCGAACATATTCCTTTGGGCGGTTATGTTCATATCTGGGAATATCTTCCTGAGAAGCTTAGGGTAATGCTCTATAAGACGTTCCGTGAAGGAAAGTCTTATGAGGCGGTCTGCTGGAGAGCTGCAGTACAGGAATATATGACCGGTCTTGAGAACTGTGTTTATGACGATCCTGAAGCATATAAGCTTTTCCCGTGTGAGGATTACGGTCAGATGTGTCTTAATGTCGAGGAAGTAAGAGCCAAGCTCGAAGCGAAAAAAGCCAGGGTTGATAAGATAAATGCTCCCAGGCCGCAAGGTGAGAAACGGACATTCGATAATGCTCCTACAGGCAGATTTGTATCTTCCAATGTGGGTTCTTTCAGTTCAATGAGACCTGAGAGCAATACGGCTTCGACTCCTGTTAATTCCGCTTTCAAACCTGCACCGTCTTCTCCTTCGGCTGCTCCGGTCGCATCGATCCAGTCCGAACCGCCCAAGAAGAAAAAATTCTTCGGCCTTTTCTGATACTCTATATTCTTATTATTTGATATAATCAATCCAGAGTATTTTTAACTCACGACTGTTCGGAGGATTATTATGGCGAACGATTTTTCGAGTTCCGATTTCGGTACCAGCACAAGAAGAAGACTCCCGATTTGCTTTGCTCTTGATACATCAGGTTCCATGATGGGTAATCCCATAAAGCAGCTCAACATGGGACTTCAGAATTTTGTATCTTCTATCAAATCAAATGATGATACGAGATCTTCTACGGATATTGCGATAATCACTTTCGGTTCAAAGGTCGATATCGTAATGCCTTTCGGAAAGATATCCAAGGATAAGGGTCTTCCCGAGATCACTGCGTCCACAACGCTTACTCCTATCGGTGAGGGTGTTCTTACCGCTTTAGAGCTCCTCAATGCCAGAAAAGAAGGCTACAAGGAACTTGGAATCAAGTATTTCCAGCCCTGGCTCGTAGTAATTACAGACGGTGCTCCGCAAGGTCCCAATGCTATGCAGAATATGGAGCGTGCGATCGCCGCATGCAACGAACTGGAAAAGGAAGATAAACTCGTTGTTTTTAACATCGGTGTCGGTTCCGGTGTTGATTTTGATATCTTAAGAAGACTTTCCGTAAAGCGTCCCGAACCGATCTCTGTTAATTCGGCTGATTTCGGCAAGCTTTTCGAATTTTTGGGTTCGTCTTCGTCTTCGATCGTTTCTTCGGGTATGAACGACGATGCGCTTTATAACATTGACACTACACCTCAGGGTACTGCAGTTGATGTTGACGATTTCATGAAATTCATTAACGAGGAAGACTAATGTATAAGTCTATTACAGTCGGAGCCATTACAACTATCGGCAATAAGCATGTTAACCGCGGAACTCCCTGTGAGGACGCATCTTATGCTGTTACAAAGAACGGAGTTTCCGTAGTTTGTATTGCTGATGGTGCCGGCGGAAAACAGTATACTGATGCCAGATTCGGATCTGACTGTGCAGTTCATGTTATCACTGATACACTTTGCGAGCATTTTGATGCTTTATACAGCGAGAACCGTGAAGCAGCCGTAAGAGGATATCTGATGGCAAAGCTCCGTGTTGCTTTTGCAGGTATCATGGAAGAGCGGACCATCGATGTTATTGACAGACTGTCATGCACATTGCTGTTCGTTGCCGTTAAGGACAGGAGAATGATGATCGGTCATATCGGTGACGGACTTATCGTACGCATCTCACCTTCAGGTGTAAGCCCTATCTCCATGCCTCAGAACGATAAAGACGGCAAGACCTATTTTGTAACTGCAGCTCATGCTGATAATTACCTTCGTTTTCTGAAGACGACCGTAGATGATATCCATGCAATAGCACTCATGACTGATGGTGTGCAGGACAGCGTTTATAACGAGGAAGCAGGTCTTGTTAAACCTGTAGTAGCCAAGATGGCTGAGACTTTCGCATCAGGCAGGGAAGAGGGCGAGAAGTCTGTGCTGGATACTGTAAAGCAGTTTATTGTAGGTTCCAGTAACGCAAGTGATGATGCAAGCTTCGGTGTAATGTTCTTTGAGGGAACTAAAGCACCTGATCCCGCCACTCTTGAGAGTTCTGCAGAAAAATTTGCATCATCAACAGAAACGTTCAAGGATCTTTCACAGGCAATAAAGCCTGAACTTTTTAACGCTCATGAGATCATAAAGAAGTGTGCGGGCGAGGATACCGCAGCAGAGGCGGGTACTCAGCCCGAACCTGCCAAGGAACCTGAGGTCAAGCACTCTGAGCCTGAGATCGAAAAAGAGACAAAAGAGCCTTCGAAGATCAGCAAGATTTCTATAATCATGCTTATCATCGGACTTGCTCTGTGTATTATAGGTGCAATAGAATTGGTGCTTTCACTTAAAGGATGATGAGTTATGAGAGAAGAGAAAAAGTATGAAATACTGCCCGGAGTAGAGATCCCTGATATCAAGAAGATACAGGAGGCTGCGTCCGACTTCAGTGTTTCAGATGTCGGTGAAGTTGAGATACAGTCTCAGACATTTACTATGCCTGAAAGTATATCAGATGCCGTTATGGCTGCTGTTACAGCTGCCGAACTTGCACAGCTCCAGTCACTCGGCAACAGAGTAGCCGAAGATGAGATCCGTTCACAGGCAGAGAGCCGTGCGAAGATGGATAAGATCATGAGCAAATCCGTTCAGGCTCCTGAATCGATCGGAGAACTCAAAGCTTCCCATATCGCTCAGGTTAATGAAGAAAAGCGCAAAGAGCTTGAAGAGCAGGAGCTTCAGGCTAGAAAACTTCAGGCTGAAGAGGATGCCAAGAATAAGGCTCGTGAGGAGCGCCGCCTGCTTCAGCAGAAGATGATGGAGGAATCCAGATTAAAAGCGGAGGCAGAACGTGCTGCCAAAGAACAGGCTGAAAGAGAGCAGGAGGAAAGGGAACAGGCTGAACTGGAGCGTATCGCAAGAGAAGAAGCTGAACGTCTTGCGGCTCCGGTCGTGGAAATCGCTGCCGCACCTGTATCTGAACCTGTGGAAGAACCTGTTGCGCAAACCGTTGCTCCGGTTGCTGAACCTGCTTCTGTTCCTGCAGAACAGGCTAAAGAAGAGCCTGCTGCAGTTCAGACAGAACAGCCGGCTGCACAGATGCCCGAAGAACAGAAGGTCGAGCAGACTGCACAGCAGCCTGAGCCTCAGAAGCCTTCAGTACCTGCTGTTGAGGAGAAATCAACGGCTTCAATCGTTTCAGCAGAGCAGACATTCGATGACTTTAAGGAATTCCTCGGAGACGACAGTTTCTGATCTTCTTGTTTTACTTTGCCAGATATTTGAAGAAGAAGGTGTTTTCAGGAGATTCAACAAAGAACTGGTCCTGTATCACCTCTACAAAATCTGATTCATTATGTGCGATGTTTCCGAATGATACTATACTGTCGGTGAATCTTTCATCAGATAAGAAAGTCATAGGGTAGATCGTCGTTACCATATAATATGTGACGTAAGTCATTCCGATAATTACTAAAGAGAACGCGGCGCGGACCAGCATTGCCTTTGTCCCCATGCGTTCTTTCTTTTTGGAGTTCCTTAACTTATCATCTTCATTCGTGAATTCCGCGATCTTTTCAGCCATAAAGATACATAGAATGAACAGTGCAGGCATACTGCCGCGCATTGCAAGATTGTTTCCTTCAGACATAAAGTAGAACGGCAGGATAAGAAGAACGGCAACAGCGCTCCAGAGCATCGGATCTTTCTTGTGGCGTTTACAAACAAATACCAGTGAAGGAAGTACTTCGATTACAAACAGCAGGATATAAACGATTATGAACATGAGTATATTGCCGCCGTAGAATTCCCATAAAAAGCCCTGCATGTGAAGGGCTCCGGATTTAGCTCCGTAAAAGGACCCGTAAGAAAAAAGCATCAGAACAGGAATTGCAAGATTGTTATAAGTGAAGATATTTAAAGCATATTGTTTTTTGCCTGAAGCATTAAGATCACCTGAAAAAAGCCTTGCCAGAGCTATCGGCAGAAGTCCGATCGTAGCCCAGGGCGAGTAAGCAAACATCAGGCTTGCCGTAAACCCGAGGCTTCTGTTGTTTAAAGAAAGCAGGATAAGGGTGACGATAAGATAGCAGGGTACAGCCTGATGGTAAACATTTTCGAGATTATTGAAGTTGCTGATAAATGACACATAGGGAGCCCAGCCATCGATCCATGCCCAGCCGTCGTAAGGGTGGATCTGGTTGATAAAATACGGAATGACATCAAGACCCGAAAAGCACAAAAACATGAAGAAAGTTCCGTAAGAAGCCTTCCTGATGTATTTGCACATTCCGATAAGAGTCAGGAATATACCGGCGCTGTTCCACAGGATAAGAGTGATGTTTCCTGCAGTAAATCCGAATATTTTTCCGATGACAGCCGAAGGTAGCCAGTAGGTGAAATAGTATACAAAGCCCTGATTGCCGTTTATGTTCAGTTTTTCTATAACTTCAGGATTAGTTTGAGTGGCAGGGTCGTAAATGACCGGCCATTTATAGTTGATCAGGTCATTGAAAATTGCTCTTCTGTAAGCGTGGTCGAAAGGCCCCCAGGTGTATTCTCCTACACCGTTTGTAATTGTAAGTAACAAAGCAAATACAAATGCAATAACGAGGAACTTTAACGGGAAGCGGATATCTTCTTTCAGGCCAGACTTTTGTCCTTCCGGATCTGAAGTACAGTCTCTTACAGCAATAAATAAAGCAAATGAAATGACGGCAGTAAACAGTATCCCGAATAAGATCTTCAGATATCCGAGAAAAAAGATCACGACCGGCAGTGTCAGATAGATCACAGCCAGAGTAAAGAACAGTTTATAGGATATCCTGATATTCTTATTCATGTGTCACGCTCCATATAAGATTATAATGATTGGAATAGAATAAACCAAATAAGAATAACAAAAAAAGAGCTCCGATATATCGAAGCTCTTTTGCTGGTGCACCTCCAGGGACTCGAACCCTGGGCCCACTGATTAAGAGTCAGTTGCTCTACCATCTGAGCTAGAGGTGCGTTAACAACGTCAGTTATTATAGCCATTAGGGTTTTACAAGTCAACAGTTATTTTTGAATTTGGTCAATCGAAAAATCCTGTCATATCAACCGAATTGAAATCGTCAGATAACGGGAGCTTTACAGGATGTCCTTCCTTGGCCGACTTATAGATGCCGAGAAGCGTGTCGACCGATGAAAAACCGGCATAAGCATCAGCTATCGGGTTCCTGTTCTCTGATATGGATTCGAACAGATCCTTATATATCCCGAGATGCGGATTTAAAGCGCACTTGTAGGAGAAAAGACCGCCGGTCTTGAATTGTTTCCTTATATAGTAACCGTTGAGTTTTTTAGTCTTACCGTCAGGCTTGATCCCGTATACGGAGATGTGAGGCTTGCCCGAATCAAGCCCCATTGAAAGCTGACCTTTTTCGCAGAAGACTGAAAATTCCGCAGTGTGTTTTGACGGAATGGTCGCAGTCGTTCCTTCGATCTGCGCGAGAGATCCGTTTTCGAGGCGCAGGACTGCCATACCGAGATCCTCGGCTTCGATATTTCTTAAGCGGCGTGCGATCATGGCTGAAGCTTCTTCCGGTTCGGAACCCATGAGCCATACGAGAAGATCGATTGCGTGTATCGTCTGGTTCATAAGAGCGCCGCCGTCACTTTTCCATGTGCCGCGCCATGCTGCACTTGAATAATATGCCTCATCGTGACCCCAGCGTACATAGATGGTTCCGTGAGTGACTTTGCCGTATTTCCCTTCAGCTATGTCTTCTCTTACGAGACCTACGATCGGAAGATAGCGGTAGATATGACCCATTGCGATCTTAAGACCTGTTTTCTTGGAAAGCTCGAAGATCTCTCTTGCCTCAGAGACAGACATTGTCATGGGCTTTTCGAGCAAAAGATTGCAGCCGTGTTCCATCGCATATTTGGCAATCTGGAAATGAAGACCGGAAGGCACGGTAACGGACACTATGGAAGGCTTAACTTCATCAATAGCCTGTTTGTAATCGTTATAAAACTTGGTGTCAGCAAAACCTTTGACAGAACCAAGGAGCCTTTTGGCCGAATCGGGATTAACATCGACAACAGCCTTAAGTTCCAGCCCCTTAAGCTTGGAAATAGCCTTCAGGTGCTTCTCTGCGACTCTGCCGCAGCCGATGATGATCACGGATAAAGGTGTGGATACTGATGTATTAGAATTACCGGCCATTATTAAGCCTCCGTTAGGTTTTTGCTTGAAATAGTTTAGCACAAATGGATGAATTGGCACTATTAATGATTATAATACTTTTATAGATAACCGATTTTGGAGGTGATCTTCCATGAACATGCGCGACATCATTATCGCTAAGAGAGATAAGCAGAGCCTTACCGATGAGCAGATCAGGTTCTTCATATCAGGCGTGACCGATGGTTCTATTCCTGATTACCAGATATCGGCTTTGCTTATGGCGATCGTCTTAAACGGCATGGATGAGCGCGAGATGACAACGCTCACACTGGAGATGGCTCAATCCGGCAAGCAGATGGATCTGTCTTATCTGGAAGGGATCCCGGTAGATAAGCACAGCACGGGCGGAGTAGGCGATAAGATCACACCTGTTCTCCTGCCCCTTATTGCTACATTCGGAGTTGAGACGGTCAAGCTCAGCGGAAGAGGGCTGGGTTTTACTGGCGGTACGGTAGATAAGTTCGAATCAATACAGGGTTTTAATATTGAGGTCGATTCCAAAGATTTCCCTGAACTAGTAAAGAAGACCGGCATGGTCATTTCAGGCCAGACACCTGATCTGGCGCCTGCCGATAAGATCCTCTATTCCTTAAGAGATGTTACCGGAACAGTAGATTCGATACCTCTCATAGCTTCTTCCATAATGAGCAAGAAGATTGCAGGCGGAGCCAAGGCGATCGTCCTTGATGTCACATGCGGTTCAGGTGCTTTCATGAAGGATTATGCCATGGCAAAAGAACTTGCAGAAGCCATGATCAGGATCGGCAATCTGGCAGGCCGCAGGACAGTCGCGGTTATTACCGATATGGATCAGCCGTTGGGAAGATTCTGCGGCAATATCCTTGAGATGCAGGAAGTGCTGAATACCGTCACAGGCAAGGGTGAAGAGGACGTCATTGAAGTTGTCACCGAACTTGCTTTCCATCTTATAACTCTTGCCGGTAAGGATGCCGGTATGAGTTCTGAAGTATTAAGAGAAGAGATACGTCAAAGGCTTTCTGACGGAAGCTGCTTTGAGAAATATAAGGAACTCATCACTTCACAGGGCGGTGTTTTAAATGCTTCCGGTTCGCCTGTTTATGTAGATACGCCGTTTGACTGCATGCATGTCAACTCACCGGATGCGGGTTACGTGCAGAGCGTAAGAGCCGATCTTATAGGTCAGGCATCAGTCCTTTTGGGCGCCGGAAGACTGTCTAAAACTGATCCCATAGATTACGGAGCAGGAATCGGATTCTTTGTTAAGACCGGTGACAGGGTAGAGCGCGGTGATTCCTTGTGTGCTCTGTATCAGGGTGCGAAAAGCGATCTTCCCGAAGAACGTCTTTTCGATGCAATGGATCTGATACTTGAGGCATACGAGATCGGTCCTGATAAGCCTTCTAAGAAGCCGGCAATATTAGGTGTAATATCTTGATTAGTTCTTCTGTTAATGTATAATCAGAACAAATGTTTATATCTGCTTAAGGAGTGCCATGGCTAAAGAACATGCTAAGATGAGAATAATCGGCATCGATCCCGGATATGCCATCACGGGTTATGGCATTGTCGATAAGACTGGTTCAAAGTTTGAAGTTGTTGACTACGGTGCCATAGAGACCAAAGCAGGCGTTGATTTCCCGCTAAGACTTCTTGCGATCAATGACAAGATCCGCTTTTTGCTCGAGCAGTATAAACCTGATTATATGTCCATTGAAGAGCTTTTCATGGGGCATAACCACACGACGGTAATAGGTACGGCACAGGCAAGAGGCGCCGTGCTCGTCGAAGCGGCAAGAGCCGGAGTCGAGGTTTTCGAGTTTACGCCGGGACAGGTAAAGCTTGCGATAACAGGTTACGGTAAAGCAGAGAAGAAGCAGGTTCAGGTAATGACAAAATCCATCCTTGGTCTTAAGGAGATACCCAAGCCTGACGATGCCGCAGATGCACTGGCTTTGGCGATAACACTTGCAAATACCGGTGTTGCATTTGCCGGCAAGGCCGTTTCAGGTTATCAGTATGGCAGATACGGTTATTCAAACCGTAATGAGGGATTTGTCTGATTTATTGATAGAATGATTTTTATCAGATAAAAGGAGAATATGAATGTACGCTTATATCAAGGGGATCATTTCCGAACGTAATGACCAGCAGATCGTAGTAGAGAATAACGGTATCGGATATCTTATCAATTGCCCTCTGGGGATCTCGGCAGAGATCGGAGAGATCGGAGATGAAGTGACGGTCTATCTTTATCAGAGCGTTAAGGAAGATGACATCTCTTTATACGGGTTTGGCTCAAGAGACCAGAAGGAGATGTTCTTAAAGCTTATAACAGTGAGCGGGATCGGTCCTAAAGTCGCTCATACGATTTGTGCTTCATTATCTCCCGAGCAGATCGCAGCTGCAGTTATGAGCGGTAATGTTACGCTTCTTACAGGTGTAAAGGGACTTGGCAAAAAGACTGCCGAACGAATTATCTTAGAACTCAAGGATAAGCTCAAGAGCCAGCTTGGGACTGCTTCCGGTGCAAATGTAATGCCTGCAGTTTCTGTATCTGAAGGCAAGGGTGATGCAGGTGTCATGCAGGATGCCGTCGGCGCGCTCGTTGTGTTAGGATATAAAGACCAGGAAGCTCTGGAAGCCGTAGGCGCTGCTTATGAGGACGGGATCGGTCTGGAAGACCTTATCCGTAAGGCTTTAAAGCTTGCTTCAGGAAAGAAGTTCTTATAAAGGTCCGTATTATATATGATGAATTTTAATGAACAGGAAAACGAGGAAGAGCGCGTTTTAGGGCGTCTCAGACAACCGGGTGATGTTGAGGAAAAAGCGTTAAGACCGGTAACCTTTGAAGAGTATTCGGGACAGACTAAGGTTAAGACTAATCTTAAGATATTTATCGATGCCGCAAGAAAGCGCGGAGAAGCATTAGACCACGTTCTTTTATATGGTCCTCCGGGATTAGGCAAGACTACTCTTGCAGGTATCATTGCATCCGAGATGGGCGTTGCCATGCATATAACCACCGGTCCTTCAATCGAGAAGGCAGGTGATCTTGCGGCGCTTCTTACGAACCTAAACGAGAATGAAGTTCTGTTTATCGATGAGATCCACAGACTTAACAAGAATGTGGAAGAAGTCCTTTATCCCGCGATGGAGGACTATTGTCTTGATCTTATGATCGGAAAAGGTCCTGCTGCGCGTTCCGTAAGGCTTGATCTTCCGCACTTTACGCTTGTTGGAGCAACGACCAGGGCTGGCATGATATCGGCACCGTTAAGAGACCGTTTCGGCATGATCCACCGTCTTGAATTATATGAGACTGAGGATCTTATGGAGATCTTGAAGCGTGATGCAGGACTTTTAGGTATAGCCATCAATGAGGAAGGTCTGCGCAATATCGCTTCAAGATCCAGAGGCACTCCGAGAATTGCCATCAGGCTTCTTAAGCGAATGAGGGATTTTGCTTCATATCTTGAAAAAGATGTTATAGATAAGGAAGTCTCTGATTACGGTCTTAAGGCCTTGGATATCGATGAGGTAGGTCTTGATGCAGTCGACAGAAGAGTCCTTACGGCAATAGCCGATATTTTCAAGGGCGGTCCTGTCGGACTTGAGACGTTAGCCGCCTGTACGGGTGAAGATCCGGTAACCATAGAAGACGTATACGAACCGTTTCTTTTGCAGAACGGATTCCTTGCCAAGACTCCGAGAGGAAGAGTCCTTACAATTAGGGCTTTTGAGCATATCGGTATTACCCCTCCGCCTTCATTTATTGCAGGAATGAGGAATAACGATGTTGTTCCCTCAAAGTTTGAGAACATCTCTATAGAAGACTGGCAGAATGCCAACAGGGAAGGCGGGGACAGCTGATGGGAAGGATGCTTCTCCATGCCTGCTGCGGTCCCTGTGCGATGTATCCGTTAGATCTCCTGACTTCAGACGGGATCGATCTTGATTGCTACTGGTATAATCCCAATATCCAGCCGCAGTTTGAATTTGACAGACGTCATGCAAATCTTGAAAAGGCCTGTGAGCACTTCGGTATTAAGCTGATATCGGAAGGCACTGAATGTATGCAGGACTATTGGCTTTCAAAAGAGTATCTCAATGAATTCACTTCGCGATGTGATATGTGCTATGACATCAGAATGGATCATGTGGCAAAGTTCTGTGCCGACAACGGTTATGAGACTTTTTGCACGACGCTTCTTGTAAGTCCTTATCAGCAGCACGATAAGATCGCTGAGATAAGTGATAAGAAGGCATCTAAGTACGGCGTTAAGTTCAGATATATGGATTTCAGACCGGGTTTTCGGCAAGGACAGGATATGGCCCGGGAGATAGGTTTATACAGGCAGAAATTCTGCGGATGCATATTCTCGCTTGAAGAATCCAAGTTCAGGGATAAGATCTATAAGTCATTTGAGCAATCTTAGTTTCTTGCCGGCTCTTTTGCTTCCACCAGAACAGAATAGTAACCTTCGTAGATGACCATGCCGGGTTTTGCTCCCGGTATCTTTTTTACGTGTGATACGGGACAATAATCGACTTCGGCCTTGAGCTGTCCGGGTCTGGAATCTCCGGAGGTCATATGTTCCTCAAGTATAATCGCCTTTGAAAAGAACGCTGCAAGGCTTGCAGCTTCAAGAACCGCATTATCTGAAGGCATTTCCTCGCCGGGTCTGGTCCTGAGGATAACGTGTGTTCCGGGAAGACCTTTAACATGGAACCACCAGTCACGCCTTGAAGCCGTATGGAATGTGAGCTGATCGTTCTGGATGTTGTTTCTTCCTGCGAGGATCTCATAGCCGTCGGATGTTACATATCTCCGGCAGGCAAGAGGCTTTTCTTTGGAGTTCTTATTGCTCCTGCCCTGATTTGCACGCTTTGCAGCCTCCCTTAATGCTCTTGAGGATGCTTTGCCTGATTTGGCTACTCCGACCATCCTGTTGGGGTCTCCGGTATTAGTGACAGGTGCTTTTCTGGCGGAAGGCCCTTTTCGAAAACCTGAATCTCCGGATATCTCTGCTATTAACTCTTCATTAATGGCATTAAGGTCTTCTGCATCCGAAGCCGCATTAACGGCTGCGATCAGTGAACGCAGATACTCTACTGCAAGTTCGTCCTCTTTAAGATACTGTTCGGCAAGTTCCATCTTCCTTTTGGCTTTATGGAAACGTTTATAGTATTCCTGGGCATTGCCGGAAGCATCGAGAACAGGGTTTAAGGGTATCGTTACATCCTTTTGGCTTTCGGATGAATAGTCGGTAAGGGTAACGGAAGAAGCGCCTTGTTTTATCATGTATTTGTATGTGAGGATAAGATCTCCCGAATGCTTGAGCATGTCGGCTTTCTGTCCTTCCTCGAAATCCTGTTCGTGTATCTCCTTTTTTCTGATGACTCTTGCAAGAGCACTTGAGATGATCTGGTTTAATCTGTCCCTGCCTTTATCCAGAACAAGCCTTGAATCTCTTGCCCGGTAACACATGTCAATGGCATCGGATATAGATGGAACAGATATTGTCTTAAAGTAGCCTTTAAGTTCAACGACAGAAGCATCCTGCGCATCTCCTGTCTCATCGAAAAACACCATCGGTTTATATGTGTTCCCGGTAATGCTTGAAAGGAAATCCCTGACTGCATCTTTTAGTCTTGTCTTCTCCTGATCAGACAGCATCCCGAAAGTCTTTCTGCCGTCTATATCAGCTTTGTCAGCAATATATGCGGCAAGGACAGGTGATAAGCCCCTGATGGAACCGACAAGTGCTTTTTCGACAGGGCGGGAGAGTTCTGATTCCATTATCGGAAGTGATCCCCTGTTTGCCATATCGAGAGCTTTTTCCGCTTCGAGCTTATCCTGTGCCGGAGGATAGATATAGATCCTGGCGGGCATTACTTCTCTGACTCTTGATACGGAAAAATCAACATGTACGGCAGAATCTAGGATTTTGCCGTTTTCGTTGATGAGGATGAGATTTGAAAAACGGCCCATAAGCTCGACAGTCAGTGTATAGAGCTTGCGGTCTCTTAATTCGTCGTTATTGCTTACGGTTATCTCGATGATACGTTCATATCCGGGGTTGGTGACCCGCTCGATCCTTGAGCCTGCCAGATACTTTCTAAGGAGCATGCAAAAGGACGGCGGAATAGAAGGATTCTCCATAGTGTTTTCGGTAAAGCAGATGCGGGGGGACCCCGGATCGATCGAGATCAGGAGTTTTCTGTAGCCGCCCGTGAATCTGATATGGAGGATGACAGTATGTCTGTCCGGCATGTAGATCTTGTCCACACGCTTGCCTTCAAGTTCTTTATTAAGCTCATTTGCGAGGAGCTGACAGGTTATGCCGTCCAATGTCACGGCTTTATACCTCGTCTTCCAAAGAGGCGTCAGGATCTTTAGAACTCTTTCTTGAGAAGACCAGAGTAAGGATTACCCAAACGATGACGGCGATAAGGATCTCAACACCGAGGATCTTGAAGAACAGTCCGTAACTGTTCCAGCTGACAAGAAGATCTATCCCGACGATGAGGATGACTGCAGCCAGAAAGATCACCGGCATGGCTGCTTTGGAAGCAGCAAACTTTTTGAAGAATTCCGGTGATCCGGATTCTGTCCTTACAGGAGCACTCCTTGTGGTCCTGCGGGAAGCATTAGAGCGCGTGGTTTTGCCGGAGGAGCTTTTTTTGGAACTCCCCCTTGATGATGAACCTGTCGAACGCGGTCTTCCGGAATTTGCCATTATCAGCCGATACCTTCTTTTTCCTTGAGGAGACGCTTGATCTTCTCTGTAGGATTGATGAGGCTTGAAAGGGAAGCATCGTGGTTGATAGCATCGATAAGGAGAGCTACGAACTTGCAGAGGTTAACGTCTGCAAACCACGGAGCCTGTAAGAGTTCAGGTCTTCTGTAGATAAGGTTCGTTGCAAATACCTTATTGATTATGCCTTCTTCGTATGCCTTGTTGAAATTATCGATTCCTTCTGTGAAAAGACCGAATGTAACGGCGCAGAATACCTTACGCGCGCCGCGTTCCTTCATCTCTCTGGCGATGTCGATCATGGAATCACCGGATGAGATCATGTCATCAACGATGAGGATATCCATGCCTTCAACGGAATCACCCAAGAACTCGTGAGCAACGATCGGGTTTCTGCCGTTAACGACTGTTGTATAGTCTCTTCTCTTATAGAATGTTCCGAGAGGGACACCCAGGATGGAAGCATAGTACATAGCTCTTCCGATACCGCCTTCATCAGGGGAGATGATCATGAACTTGCCGTTCGAGAATGAGAGGTCAGGAACCTGACGGTACATTTCCTTGATGATCTGATATGTGGTAGGAAGGCTTTCGAACCCTGCGAGGGGAATAGCGTTTGCGACCCTCTCATCGTGAGCATCGAAAGTAATGATGTTTGCAACACCGAGATCGTAGAGCTCTTCAAGTGCGAAAGCGCAGTCCAAAGACTCTCTTGCGTTTCTCTTGTGCTGACGGCTCTCGTAAAGGAACGGCATTATGACGTTTATCCTTCTTGATTTACCGGAGCAGGCAAGGATTACGCGCTTGAGATCCTGATAGTGATCGTCAGGGCTCATTCTGTTATCCTGACCGAACATCTTGTAGGTGCATGAGCAGTTCATGACATCGCTTATGAGGTAGAGGTCATGTCCTCTTACTGTGTTTTTTACGACAGCCTTACCTTCTCCGGATGAGAATCTCGCATTTTCCACGGGGATCGTATAGTCCTCACGGAAGAAGCCCGGATAAGTATTGACGATCTGTTCCTTCTGGTATTCGGAACGCCTCTTGTTGAGATAGAAGTTTACCTTCTCGGTAAATTCCTCACTGCCCCTCAAAGCAATAAGACCGATAGGTCCTACCGGCGCCATGGGGTTGTCGCCGTATTGGTCGTAGCGGGAATAAGCCTTCTCGTCAGATGCTGATGTCATAATTGCAGCCTGCCTTTCATGCTTTAAATTGGTTTTTCTTATTCTGTAAATTCATCGAAAACCTCCTCGATCCTTATCTGGCTCGCAAGATCTCTTAATCTTGAAGTCGAGTTGATAAGATCGTAGATGGATTCGTCAGAATTCAGTGCGTCGATTATCCTTGCGACGTACGGTACCATGTTGGCACGCAGGTACCATTCGCGCGACAGGAGTTCTTCCGGGGCATAGATAAGGTTGGTCGTGCAGATGCACTTGATAATTCCTTCTTCGTATGCCTTATCGAAAACTTCAAGCCCGTCAGTGAACAGTCCGAACGGCGCAAGACAGTATATGTCCTTTGCACCTCTGCATTTGAGCTGATCGGCTGTTCTGAGCATAGTGTTTCCTGAATTGATCATGTCATCGATCAGCAGGATGTCTTTGCCCTTAACGTCATCACCCAGGAACTTGAATTCGCGGATAGGATGTTCTCCGTTGACTTTCACAGTGTAGTCACGGTGACGGTAGAATACACCCAAAGGAAGGTTAAGGTGCGAAGAGTAAAAAATAGCCCGTGATATTCCGGTCTCATCCGGACTTACTACGAGCGTATGTTCCTTATCCATTCTGATCGATCCGTAACGGTTCAAAAGAGCTGATGTTATCTTGAACTGACAGCGCGGCATCTCGATGGACATAAGCGGTACCGCATTTGCTATCCTCTCATCGTGCGGATCGAATACAATGAGATTCGCAACTCCTAATTTATACAGTTTTTTGAGCATATCGGCGCAGTCGTAGGATTCTCTGTGTGAATCAAGCTTTTCGCGCCTGCCCTCATATACGAAAGGCATAATGACATTGATCCTTTTAGCCTTTCCCTTGAGAACGGATATTATCCTCAAAAGATCCATATACTGGTCATCGGGGGAGATGACATGTGTGCCCTCGAGGATATCGTATTCAAAACTGCGTGCAAGAACATCGGTGATAACGAAGATATCATGTCCTCTGACGCTCTCTAAGATACCGAACTTGCCCTCGCCGGTCTGGAACCTGGTGAGTTCGGACTCGATAATGTAATCCTCACGTGCATAGCCGGGATCGTTTGCATAGATATTACCGGGTCTTTGTGCGCGGAGCTTTCTCTTCTCGGAAAGCACGTCCGAGACCTGCCGGACAAAATCTTTGTTGGAAGTGTGTGCAATTATGCCAATCGGGCCGAAAGGTGCCAAATATGTATCCTTATAGCCTGTATTGACATATAAGTCACTCATGGCAGCAGCAATCCCCCTGAAATATACTAATTAAATGATATCCAAGTCATAAAATATTTCAAAGTACTCTAATACAAAAATTTGCACGAAAAGTACTCAAAAGATTGTTCATTATTTGCATACCTCATCAGAGATAGCCTGTTTCAGATCATTTATTCCTGATTTTTGTGGGTTTGTCTCATAATTTGACACAGCAAAAACCCTTGCGTCTTCAGCAAAATCAAGACATTTTGACATCATCTGAAGCTGTTTCCTGACCTGCTGGGCCGAGAGCTTATCGCACTTGGTAAATATCAGAAAATAGGGAAGATTGCAGCTGTTAAGGTAATTTAGCATGCTGATATCGTCATCTGAAGGCTCATGTCTGATATCTATCAGCAGAAGTACGAGGTCGATCCCTTTCCTTACTCTGAAGTAATTGTCGCAAAGGCTTGAAAACCCCGCCGATTTTGTCTTTGATGCTTTGGAAAAGCCGTAGCCGGGAAGATCGGCAAGGATTGCCTGACTGTCCATATCAAAATAGATTATCTGCTGAGTCTTGCCCGGTGTCTGTGATACCCTGGCAAGTTTTTTGGATCCTCCAAGTGCATTTACCAGTGAGGACTTTCCCACATTAGATCTTCCGGCAAGTACGATCTCGGGGATATTATCGTCCGGCAGGTCTTTTACCGAAGCGCATGTCTTAAGATATCTGATCTTTCCGTAATTAATTCCCATAAATAGCTCTTGTATATAACTCTGTTCAAAGTGTTGAACTTGTCGTTTTTGTCGGTTGTTTGTCGGTATTTGTACGAAAGTTGAGACTAAAACCGACAAAGCTCCGCATTAGAATTTTAACATGAAGGACTTTTATGGCAAAACAAGACAGAATAACGGTTTTCAGGCACTTAGAGAGGTTATTCTTCTAAGTCCTGATCAGTTTGCACGATATTTATTGATCGTATCATCAAAACGACCGTGTCTGATACCTGCGGTCCTTATGCTTTTATGCTGTTACCTCAGTTTTTATTTTGCTTCGGTTATTCCCGCTATAATCATGAGCTTTGCTGTGTTGATGTTTGCGGTATGTCTCAAGCCCTCACATTTTGCTTTGTGTCAAAGCAACGTTAATAAAAGCGGGTGTCTGATCATCTCTGCTTTTTTGTGCATGGCATTGGTATTTTCGGGTTATTTTATAAGTTCGGACCTGAAATATGAGTGTGAGACGGGAGAGTGTCAATACATTTGCCATATCACGGATGTGTCTTACGATCTTTCGGGGGATGCGGATGTAACCGTAAGGCTTGAAAACGGAGCCCGCGTGAAACTTAGGTTCAGGGATGAAAAACAGGATCTTTTATCTCTTGATCCGGGCGATTGTTTGAAAATATACGGAAAACTTAAGGTTCCTGATAAAGCGGGCAATCCGGGAGAATTCGATTACAGAGAATATTTAAGATCCCGGGGCATCCTATATATTTTTTCATGTGAGCATTATAAAGTCATCCGAAAATCACGGTTCCCGATTAATATCTTTGCAGATCTTCAGAGATTCTTCTTCGATCTCAAAAAATGCGCGGTAGATACAGTTACTTCAGGTTTTGATGAGACATATACCGCAATTGCGGCCGGAGTCTGCACAGGTGATAAGTCCCTTGTAAATGACGATATCATACGTGATTTCAGACTATCGTGCTGCTCACATCTTCTTGCCGTGTCCGGTACGCACTTTGCGGGTTTTCTTGCGTGCCTTCCGCTTTTCCTTGAAATGCTGAACATTAAGCGCAGAAAGGCTTTTGTCATACACGTTGTCTTTGCGCTGTTGATCGGCTGTATGACAGGCTGGACTGATTCGGTTACAAGGTCAGCGGTAATGAGCATCTGCATATTTGCCATGAGAGACTGGGTCTCTGCCGTAAGTCTTGCCTCGGTCGTAATGATCGCAGCAGATCCGTTCTCGCCGATGTCTTCAGGATTCAAGATGAGCTTTTGTGCCGTAATTGCGATTAAACTCTTTAGTGGAAGGCTAGCCCGTCTTTTTAAGTGTTTACGCCTTGGTAAACGTTTATCGGGGATGCTTGCTGCTCCTGTTGCCGCGATGCTCGGCATGATCCCTTTCTGGGAAGATATCTCGATGAGACCTGATCTTTTGCATATGGTGATCCAGATAGCTGCTTCTTTTGCTGCGCAAACGGCCTGCACCTGCTTTGTCCCGTGCCTTATCCTTTGCTCGCTCCTGCCGTTCTGGGCTTGCTATCTTTCAGCTCCTGTACTGCTCTGTCTAAAGGCGCTGATGCTTATTGTTAAGAATGGTGCTTCCTTAACTGAAAAGTCCGGAGCTGCTTTTCATCCGGGAAAACCGTTTCTTGCAGCACTTGCGGTCGCTTTATTCCTCTTTATGCTTCCTGCATGCCTTGTAAAAAGGCTGTTTCAAAAGTTTTCTGCTGTTGTTCTTGCAGTAGCGTTAGGTTTTGAAATGATCCGGGTCCTGAATAAACCCGTCTGCCGTGTGGTCTTTGCTGATGTCGGCCAGGGCGACTGCTGTCTTATCATGACTCCTGATATGTCCTGTCTCATTGACGGAGGCACATATGAAAAGGGTGATTCTACTGTGAGGGATATCCTGGATTATTACGGCATATATCAGGTCGATATATGCATTATGAGCCACTGGGATGCTGATCACGCAGGAGGCATTGCAGCTCTTTTCGGGCAGGGAAGGACAAGGATCATATCAGCGAACTATGTTCCGTCCTTTGATGACCGTGATAAAGATGTGGAGGAATTCTTCAAAGCCACCGGTCTGAACGGTGATCTGAAAAATGATTTTCTCAGTCAGCTTCAGCTCCTCACGGCAGGAGAACGGATTGATCTTTCAGAACAGGTGTATCTTGATGTGCTCTATCCGTCTTCTGCTTCAAATGGAGGAAATGAAAGCAGCCTGGTCCTTATGCTCCATATTATCGGAGAAGACGATACATCCATATTGTTTACGGGTGATATCGGAACCGTGACTGAATCTCAGCTGACAGGATCAGGAACAGATCTTGACTGCGACATCTTGAAGGTAGCACACCACGGTTCTAAGTATTCCTCATCGGAGGAATTTATCGAAGCCTGTTCTCCTGAAATCGCCGTGATCTCTGTTGGTGCCTATAACTTTTACGGCCACCCGGCGCCTTCCACACTGGACAGACTCGATTCATACGGCTGCATAGTTTTCAGGACTGATGAGGAGGGGGCGGTGATGATGGAATATTGAATGATAAATATCTTTTTTTCATTGAGCAATATACCTACAGAAATCTGTTTTTCGAAAAAATGCAGGTATGACGGCAGCTTATCAAGGTGCGAAATACCTACAGAACTTAGCATCGCAGGTTGCGACATATGAATAACTGGAAAAGACTTTAAAACTTGTTGAAAGTGAATTGAGCCGACTTGAAAAGATCAGGAAAATCAATTCTTATCAGAAAAACGGAATTTGTTTGGGTGACAGTCCTGTACAAAACACCTTTGCCTTATTTTGTCCCATAAACTTCGCTGGAAAACAGGGGATGTTTGTTATAATCGAGATTGCATATGGGAATTGCAGGAAGGAAAAATCAAAGATATTTATGAAAAGAATAAGTGGAAACAGAACAAAGCTATTGCGGACTTCGCTCGTTGCCATAATGGTGACGTCGGTTGTTTTGACGTCATTTACGGGATGCAGATCAGATCCCACAGGATATACGGAAGGAATGAGAGACGGTAATGATATCAATACGGCCGCAACTGCTGATGATAACGAACCGACAGCAACTCCTTTGCCTACCGGTTCACCGACACCGACACCTACTCCCGCACCGGCTATCCCTCATATGAATATGCCCGACATTGATACGAAGGCACCGATGTTCCTTAATCTGCCGGAGAGTGTCAGCGTAGAAATCGGAAGTGAATTTGATGCTGACAGATATGTCGGATATATCGATGACTGTGACAGCGACGTTTCGCTCAGTGTTGAAGGAGAGGTGGATACATCTGTTGCCGGAAGCTATCCCGTAACGCTTAAGCTGACTGATAATGCGGGCAACACCAAGTCCGGAAATATGACGGTAAAGGTTTATGTTCCGAGTTCCTCCGGCGGAGGCGGTTCCGGCGGTGGCGGAGCAGATGAACACAAGACTCTTGCTTACAGTGATTTTATGGCCAGATATCCCGGCAGCGATATTGCGTACGGTATCGATGTCTCAAGATATCAGGGTGATATAGATTTTAAAAAAGTCAAGGCGGCAGGCTGTGAATTCGTAATGCTCAGAGCCATGATATACAACAACGGCGAATTAGGTGAGGACCGTAAGTTCGAAGAGTATTACAGGGATGCAAAGGAAGCCGGGCTTTATATCGGCGTATATTACTATTCTACTGACTGCACCATTGAAGAACTTCATGAGCATTGTAAGGAATTGCTGAAAGTGCTTGAGGACAAGGAACTTGATCTTCCGGTGGCTTTTGACTGGGAGAGCTGGAATCATTTCCAGAAATATAAGATGAGCATTGTTGATATCAACAATCTCTTCTATGAGTTTGCCGGAATCATGGAGTCTAACGGTCTTAGTTCGATCTTATATTCAAGCAAATATTATCTTGAGATCATATGGGAGCCTGCAGGCTACGATGTCTGGCTTGCTCATTATGTGAAGGAGACGAGTTACGAAGGTGATTACACTATGTGGCAGACCGGTTCGATCGGCAAGATCGACGGCGTGTCTGAAGATTGTGATACGGATATCCTGTTTAAGAGCAGATATCCGGAGGTTTTTGGAGGACATTAACTGATGGCAAAGGCAAAAGCTCTTCCCAAGGGAGTACTGAACTCCAGGCAGATGTTAAACAAGATCAGTAAAGAACCTGATTCTCTGGGGCTTTTGCTTTTGTATGGCACCGAAGACTATATGACCGACGGTGCGGTATCCATGTTAAAGAAGGCATGTCTCGGCCCCGGGGCAGAAGACATGGATTTTGCTTTGCTGGATACGAGAACAGGTGACAAGTTCGATATGGGCAAGCTCGAAGAACTTATCTCCATGCCGCCCTGGATGTCACCTAAAAGGCTTATCGTAGTTAAGCAGTCAGGACTTCCCAACAGGGAACTGACCGAAAAGGATCTTGAAATATTGAAGAATATTCCTTCTTCAGCGGTCGTTGCCTTTTTCGAGGATTCGGCAGACAGCAGGAAGAAGGCATTTAAGGCATTCCTTCAGTATGGAACAGTTGCTTCGATGAACGGATTTGAGGATAACGAGCTCATAGGATGGATATCGAACAGATTTGGAAAAGAAAACCTCAGGATCGGCTTTGATGCCGCCAATTCAATGGCTTCAAGATGTTCCGGCAATATGATGGAACTCGTAAACGAGATAAACAAGCTTACTCTTTACTGCCAGAGCAAAGGCTATACGGAGATAACACCTGAGATAGTTGAACTCTGCTGTCCTGCTGATCTGAGCGGAAAGATCTTCGATATCATGGATGCCTGCGGGAGCGGCAATGCAAACATTGCACTCGGAACGCTCGATAAACTCATCGCAAACAAAGAACCCCTGGTAAAGATCAGGGCATCAATAGCAGGTCACATAAAAGCACTGATAATGGCAAAAGAAGCCGGAAATCCCGGAGTTCTTGTCGATCGGACGGGAATGAACGATTTCAGGGCAAAGAAGCTCTGCTCACAGGCAAGGAGCTTTGAAATGAAAGAACTGATAAAGCTTTATCTGGCTGCTGCCGACTCGGACAGCGATTTTAAGCACGGACTTATAGATGAGCGGTATTCTTTGGAGATAGTCCTGGTCAAGGCTTCAGCATTTGGCGGCAACAGAGCAGTTTGATGATCTGTAAAAGTCTGAGAGTGAATGAAAGCTCAGTCAATTTGATGACATGAGCAAAAATACCAACTTTTTGTCACGGTTTTCGATTTGACGATAGAGGGTTAATGTCTTAAAATCTTTTAGTATTATTTAAAGAATGGAGTTCTTATGGCTAAGATTCAGATGAAGACTCCCCTTGTCGAGATGGACGGGGATGAGATGACAAGGATTATCTGGAAGCAGATAAAGGATATTGTCATATTGCCTTATGTTGATTTGAAGACAGAATATTTCGACTTAGGGTTAAAGCACAGAGACGAGACAGCAGACCAGGTTACAATCGATGCTGCTAACAGGACAAATGAACTCGGAGTTGCGGTTAAGTGTGCAACGATTACACCAAACGCGCAGAGAATGACCGAGTACAATCTTCACACGATGTGGAAGAGCCCGAACGGAACAATCAGAGCTATTCTCGACGGTACTGTTTTCAGAGCGCCTATCCTGGTAAAGGGAATCAGGCCTTTTGTTTCATGCTGGGAGAAGCCGATCACTATCGCAAGACATGCATATGGAGATGTTTACAGGGATACAGAGTTCCTGGTGGACGGTCCTGCAAGAGCAGATCTTGTTATCACATATCCCGACGGAAGAAGTGAGAGCCAGACGATCTTTGAATATAAGGATTCGGGAGTTGTTCAGGGTTTATATAACACGGACAAATCCATTGCTGCTTTTGCAAGCTCATGCTTCCAGTATGCTTTGGATACAAAGCAGGATCTCTGGTTTGCCACAAAGGATACGATCTCCAAGAAGTACGACGGCCGTTTTAAGGAAATATTCCAGAATATCTATGACACAGAATACAAGGATAAGTTCGAGGCTGACGGAATTACATATTTCTACACGCTTATCGATGACGCCGTAGCAAGAGTTATGCGTTCTTCGGGTGGTTTTGTATGGGCGCTTAAGAATTATGACGGTGATGTCATGAGTGATATGCTTGCATCTGCCTGCGGTTCATTGGCAATGATGACATCAGTCCTTGTCTCGCCAAAGGGCGTTTACGAGTACGAAGCTGCTCACGGAACCGTTACAAGACATTACTACAGACACCTTAACGGAGAGCAGACATCGACAAACCCTATGGCTACATTGTTTGCATGGTCCGGAGCTTTAAGAAAGAGAGCTCAGTTAGACGGTCTTGCCGATCTTGAGGCTTTTGCCGACAAGATAGAGAAGGCATCTGTCGAGACTATCGAAGAGGGTACAATTACCGGAGACCTCAATAATCTCCTTGAAAATGAGAATAAAAAAGTCGTTACGACCGAGGAATTCCTCAGAGCCGTAGCTGCAAAACTCTAATCAGTTATATTTCGGAGGATTACAAAAAATGAGTTATTACAAGACCTGGATGGACAAATCAGAAGATGCTTCCAACAGACAGGAATATGTTGAATATATCAACCGTTATTATGCTCTCGAAAAGGTTGCTTACGAGAAGATCCTCGGAAGCTATCCCGACAATGCCGAATTCCTGAACGGTACCGCTGCAGAGCTCGCTAAAAAGCTTGATTTCCCTAAGGACTCAATGGATGTATTCGTCGGTTTTATCGACGGCATCAAGTCAAGCCTTACAAACGGTGACGAGATCGATATGGAAGCGATCGACGATGACTACAGTTTCAGTCTTTCCATCGATTACGAGAAGCTCTATTACAACATGCGTGATGCTAAAGCTGACTGGCTCTACAACATCCCTTCATGGAAGAATATCCTTACGGATGAGAAGAGACAGGAGATCACGAAGGAATACCGTGATGCCAATATAGCTCATTCAAACAAGATCGGACGTAACGATCCCTGCCCCTGCGGATCCGGCAAGAAATATAAGAATTGCTGCGGTAAGAAGGGCTGATCCTTTAACTCTTCAGGAGATTATTCTTGAAAAAACTGTTTAGATCAAAATGGTTCATAGCAGTTATCGTTCTGCTTCTTTTGGCGGCAGGTTCCATCTTGAGCCTGCTTCCCGGAAGCCCTGTCAAGAGTCTTCTCAAACCTGTCCAGCTTGTCGGAAGTCCGACTCAGTCGGCCGTTAAGCGGGCAGGAGATACATTGTCGGATTTCTGGTCAGCCATTACTGACGGTATCGCCATAAGAGAAGAGAACAAAGCATTAAAAGAGCAGATAGCTGATCTGAGATACCGTTTAACCCAGAACGAGGAAGCTGCATTGAGATATGAAGAGCTTAAGGAAGCGCTTCATATCAAGGACATGTTCAGCAATTACGTTATCTACGGTGCTGCTATCTTATCCAGAGAATCCGACGAGTGGTTCTCGACGATAAGGCTGAATGCCGGAAAAGCAGACGGTATCGTTTTGGAAGAGGGTAATTCTTATCCTGTTCTTGATGTTGAGATGAACCTTGTCGGACGTGTTATCGAGACTTCTGATACCGAATCCAGAGTATTGCCTCTTCTTCATGAGGGCTTTGCCGTTGCAGGAAAGGTCAATGCCGTTAACGGTGCAACTTTTATGGTAATTGGAGATGCCGAACTCAAGCGTCAGGGTCTCTGCCTTGTAAAAGATGTCGACGAGGATGTAAAGCTCGAACCCGGGATGAATATTGTTACTTCGGGTGACGGCGGATTATTCCCTGAAGGAATCCCTATCGGAGTAATAGTATCAGTCGATTATTCTAATCCTTCCGAGATCACTGCAACGCTTAAACCAAACTCACAGATCGGCAGACTTGAGGATGTGTTTATCATGATGCCTTATGTTGAAGAAACAACGGAAGAATCACAAAGCGCAGGGACATGATCTATGAAGCTCATTCATGTGGAAACAAAAGCCAGGATCAGAAAGATCGTTGTCTATACGATCTATATTCTGCTTTTGTCTTCCTTACAGGTATCATTTCCTGATACTTTCAGCTTTTTGGGGCAGACAGCCGATCTGATGTTTGTATTTGTTGTTCTGTCCGGATATTTCAACGGATTCTGGGACGGAGCTGTTGTAGGATTTATCTGCGGAATGGTCAGAGATGTTTTCTCGCCGCCTGCTGTAGTAGGCCTGGACGGTGATGTCAGGGTTACAGCATTTATCGGAGTCTTTACGCTTTTTGCCGCAGGCATCATCGGAGCGTCCTTCTTTACCCGAAGAATGCACAGGAATGTTCCGTTTTCGATAGTTGCAGTCATTTTTGTTACAGCCTGTTATAAAGTTGCAGGATACCTTTTGATCCTCGGATGGAGCACATTGGCGGATACAAGGTCCGGTATCTATACTCTTTCCACTGCGTTGATCTATTCGTTCCTGCCGCAGATATTACTGAATACTATCGCTTCGATACCTTTGATCCTGCTTTTGAGATTCCTGGGACCGGTATCTTTCAGAGGCAGGTCGAAAAAAGATGAAGTGATCGAGAAGCAGGGAGAAGGTTCATGGCTCGGAATCTGACAGACGATTACGGTGCATTTGACCATAACGCGGAAAAGGGCGGCAATAATGAGACAAGGTCGCGCTTAAAGCGCATCTTTGTTTTTCTTACAAACAGATATCTTGTTTTAGGTGTTGGCTTCGTTGCATTCGGTATTGCAATACTTGTCATGACGACGAGTCTTCAGTTTACCGACTATCAGAAAACATTGTCAGAGAGTTCATCGGGTGTCATAAGACAGTATGTGTCACAGGCACCGAGAGGTGATATCTATGATTCAAAAGGTATCCTTTTGGCCTCTACGACCGAATACAACAGTGTCATGATCGCAAATGCTTATCTGGATGATGATTCGCTTAATTCGCTTTGTCTTGAATTAAGTTATCTTTTCGATGAGTATCACTGCATTGATGTTGCGGATCTTGACCAGTATTTTGTCCTTGATCCGAAGGCGAGATTTGTCAAAGACGAGGAAAAGATAAGGCTCTGGCAGACAGATACTAACCTGTTCGGACTTAAAGATTATTCTTCGGGTGTTATCGTTACTTTTTCTGACGATTACGTGAAGACTGATCCCAATGTCTTTTTCCTTTATCTGCGCCGGAAGTTTAATATAGACAACAATTATACGATCGAAGAAGCGTACAGGATAATCAGGATCAGATACCAGATATTTACTGATAACTGGGCATTCATAAAGGGAACCCCCGTAAAGATCGCAACTGATGTTCCTGATGAACTCATCAGAAAATTTGAGGAACAGAATTATCACTACATGGGGCTTGTTGCCGGAAAGGAATATGCACGTACATATTCCACAGAGGCACTTTATGCGAGTCATGTCCTCGGCTATGTAGGTAAGATATCAAGTGTTACATATCAGGATCTTGCACCTTTCGGTTACACAAGTGACAGTGTCGTCGGCAAATCCGGTGTTGAATCACAGATGGAAAGATATCTTCACGGAAAGAGCGGGATCACGCCTTACAGCATCTGGACACAGGAAGGCGAGAACGGAATGTTCGTCCCGTATAATTACGGTGTTTCTCCCGAAGAAGGCGCGACAGTATATCTGACGATAGATTCACGAATCCAGGAAGTCGGCACCCAGGCTTTAAAGGAATATATCTTAAAGGCCAGAGAGGCCGAGGAAATAAGGCAGACCGGAATGAAGACGGCTTCTGCCGGAGCTTTTGTGTTAATGAATGTCAATACCGGTGCCATAGTTGCAATGGCATCTTATCCAAACTATGACCCGAATGACTTTATTATTGCCAATTACGGAGACGAACAGGCAAAGATACAGGTTAATTATTATCTCGGAGTCGATGAATATCAGGATATTACCGCAGTCGATCTTCCTTTATGGAACCGTGCGATCATGTCGATGTATGCACCGGGTTCCACTTTCAAGCCTTGTACCGCCTTGGCTGCACTTGAAGCAGGGAAGATCACTCCGACCAATAATCACATCGCGTGTATAAGCCCTTACGATATTGACGGATGGATCTTCAAATGCCTTGAGTATCCCGAGACAGGACACGGTGATCTTTCACTGGATGATGCCATGGCTCAGTCCTGCAACATCTATTTTAATATCCTTGGCGTATGGACAGGAATCGACAATATATCGGCTATGGCAAACAGATTCGGGCTGGGTGTAAAGACCGGTATCGATCTGCCGGGTGAGATCTCGGGCGTTATGTCAAGCCGCGAGTACAAAAGACTTACAAGACAATCCGTATATGATAAGACGTGGTTCCCGTCAAATACCGCTCAGGCTGCCATCGGTCAGTTTGATGACTGCTTTACTATCCTTCAGCTCTGCAGATATACTGCAGGCATAGCAACGAATAAATTGTGCACACCTTATGTTATCGATAAAGTTGTCGCAAGTGACGGTTCGATACTCTATAAAGGTCAGACCGAATCGGTGGATCTTAATATTGCGGAAGAGAACATTAATGCAGTAAGACAGGCAATGAGATGTGTTGCAACAGGATCTTACGGTTGGAGATCAAGTGCCGGTACCCAGCTTAACGATGAGAATTTCTCGATAAAGATGGTCTGCAAGACAGGAACTGCCGAGACGGGATTTGAGGAATTAAGAGGCGAGTATTCCAATGGTCTGTTTATCTGTTACGCTCCGGTGGATAATCCGGAAGTAGCTCTTGCTCTCGTGGTCGAGAAGGGTGAATGGGGTTCTTCCTGTGTAGAGATCGCGAAAAAGGTCATGGCAGCATATTTTAACGATCAGGTTGATCCTAAAACGAAATTAGTCGATAAGAATCCTATAAGAGGAGATTATTTACCGAATATAAACGGAAGTGCAGGCTGATCAGACATATATTTTCGGGAGGGAACGCTATGAAAAATAAAAAAGACAAACTGATATCAGGTTTTTTGGCTGCAGTTATAACATTTTCGCTCTTCCCGAAGATATCAGGGGATGACAATGTCAGAGCGGCAAGCATTAAAGCTTATCCCAACACACAGTTCGGAACGACACAGATCTCAAAACCTGATGCTCCCGACGCTAACAAAGCATGGTCGGGCAGTTATGTTTATTTCGGAAGCTATAATTATGAGCCTGTCAGGTTCCGTGTGCTCTCGCCTTTAACGACTGTATATGGCGGAAGGACCATGCTGCTGGACAGTGACAAAATACTTTTTAACGATGTTTTCGATACTGAGACCAACAGTTCCAATGTCTGGAGCAATTCGCAGCTGAAAAGAAAGCTCAATGTCACTTTCTTTAACAGTTCATTTACGCCGTGGGAGCGTCTCGCAGTTTCTGTAAGCAAAGTCCCCGGCGGAAAGGTGTATGACAAAGGGTCTTTTTCGGAGTATATGTATGGTACGACAACTGCTCTTGATGACAAGGTCTTTCTGTTGGATGCGGAGGAGGCATTAAAGCCCGAATATGGTTATTCCGCCGATGAAGGCGTAATGTCAAAGACTTCAGGATGGACCGGTCTGTGGCAGACGAATCTTATCAGCAACCGCATCAAGCGTTCAGGAGATACAGCGGTATCCTGGTGGCTGCGTTCCCCCAATAAAACACTTCCGCGTTATGCCGGAAGCGTTTATCCCGAAGGATATATGATGGACCGGAGTGTAAGTGTCTCTCAGGGTGTTGCTCCTGCCATGAACTTAGATCAGTATTCGATACTTTTGTCGACATTGATATCAGGCATATCAGGTGCTTCGGGCGCTGAATATAAACTTACAGTTAAGGACAGTAATCTTGATATTGCGGTCCAGAGCGGCAAATCCGTGACTTCGATCGGCTCTTCCATCATTGTTCCTTATACCGTATCCGGTTCCAATGCAGGATCTGCAAACCGTGCATCGGTGCTTATCCTCGATAAAGAATACAAAGCCGGAAACACGAATAACGCAAAGACCATCTATTATGGCGAATTGACCGGTACTTACGGAAAGACCTCTACAGGAACTTTTAATCTTCCTTCGGCACTCAGCGTGAGCGACTGGGGTACAAAGTATTTTGTATACATCATGGTTGAGGATGTTAATGGCGAAAAAGAGACGGATCATGCCAGTGTACCTGTTAAGCTCAGCGCACCTTCCAAAGCAAAGAATGTCTGGAGCCGGGAAGGCGATTACTGGTATTACTATGGTAACGACGGCGAAAAGGTCACCGGCTGGAACCTGATAGATAAGGACTGGTATTTCTTCGGAAGCCAGGGCGAAATGCTGAAAGGCTGGCAGCAAGACGGGGAGAACTGGCACTATCTTGGCGGAAACGGGATCATGAGGACCGGTTGGCAGGACATTGACGGAACCTGGTATTTCTTCGGAGACAGCGGAGTAATGCGCAAAGGCTGGCAGGAAGTAGAATCCTCCTGGTATTATTTCGGAAGCAACGGAATAATGAGGACCGGCTGGCAGCTTATTGACGGCGGATGGTATTACTTCGGAAATAACGGTGTCATGCGTAAAGGCTGGCAGGAGATCGGCGGAAAATGGTATTACCTTGGCGACAGCGGGGTCATGAAGACAGGCTGGCAATATATTGGCGGTCAGTGGTATTTCTTCAAAAGTAACGGAACAATGGCTGTAAGTGAATACATTGAAGGCTGCTGGATCAACTCATACGGCACATGGACATATAAAGCTAAGGCAAAATGGCTGAGGGATTCCAAAGGGTGGTTCTATATAGATTCCACGGGATGGTATGCAAAGAGCTGTACTTTGAAGA
The DNA here is from genome assembly GCA_024684815.1 of Saccharofermentans sp. Classification (GTDB taxonomy): domain Bacteria; phylum Bacillota; class Clostridia; order Saccharofermentanales; family Saccharofermentanaceae; genus Saccharofermentans. The sequence goes on from JAIKWL010000046.1 coordinate 41,762, forward strand.
TCGACGGTAAGGATTATAAGTTTGACGGTGCCGGTTATTGCACTAATCCCTGATGTTTATGAAGTGGTCGTCAAAAAAAAATAACCGGTTTGTTGATTTTTTATAAAGATTAGTTGCCCGAAAGTTGATTTTACTGTACAATCTGTTTATCGCTTTTAATGGGAGAGTTTGGATGAAGATAGTTTTGATGGCGGATAACAGGAAGACTGAACTGTTGGTCAACTTCTGCATTGCCTACAAGCCTTTGCTTGAGAAACATCAGCTTATCTCGGTATACAATACTGCCAAATTACTTAAGTCTGCAGCTGATCTTGATGTATCGGGTCTTTCTGTGGATTATTCGAGCGGGTTTGAGCAGCTTGCATCCAGAGCCGAATATAACGGTATTGACTGCGTTATCTATCTGAGAGACGGACATCAGGTTGGTGAATCCAATCCTTTTGAACTCCTTGATGTTTGTGATCAGAATACTATCCCTTACGCGACCAATATAGCATCAGCCGAGATCCTTATCACCGCGATCGACAGCGGTGCTCTTGATTACCGCGAATGGAATGCGGGCTGATCACCGTCCCTTTAGGACCTTTAGATTCCAATATGTATCTGATTACCGGATCAGACGGTATTGTTATCGTCGATCCGAGTGTATCTCCTGAGAAAACCGAATCTTTCTGCGGTATCGCCGGACTTTCAAAGGGCGAAGCCCATGTTAATGCGATCCTGCTTACTCACGGTCATCATGATCACATAAAATATATCAGCGAGTGGCAGGATGCTTATCCCCGTGCTCAGATATTCTTCAGCAGCAACGACAAGGAACTTTTAAGCAGCGGGTTCATGAACTGTTCTTATATGGAAGGTTCGGAGATCACTTATGACTTTGAGTTTTCCAATCTGGCCGGTAAATACGGTCGTACTATCTATAAAGATCAGGATGTTGAGATCAAAGTATATGAGACACCCGGACATACAAGAGGCAGTGTATGCTTTCTTGCATATCTTAAAGGTAACGAGATGCTCTTTACGGGTGATACGGTATTCAGAGGTTCTGTGGGACGCACTGATATGCCGGGAGGCTCAGCAAAGGATATCATCGACTCTGTAAGAAGGATCAGCAAACTTGATCCGGAACTGGCTATCTATCCCGGACACGGTCCTGATTCCACCATAGGTGATGAGATAAGGTTCAACCCGTTCTTTTCGATGTGATCTCATAAAATGCCTTAATAGGTATATTAAGAGATCAGACTTGCCGTTTTTCTTGAAAACACAATAAGTTCAATGCTTTCGGGCATTTTTACCGCTCGTTTATCGGGGCGGTCTTTTTTGTCGTTTTTGTCGTGTTTTGTCGAACTTTGTATGGTAGAACAAAGCTTCTCCGAATGTATGATTACCTGAAATACCGGACATTTTATGCCGGATATATCTGTAATCTTAGGAGGTGTTTATTATGTCCACATTAGAATCTGCGATAGCTTTTTCACTTATCCTGATAGTCCTGGCATTCATGATTACAGCGCCGGAATCTATTGCCCTGGACAGTTTCGAATGTGCAAAGGACGGAGGCAACGAATTGTTTTACATGGAACAGGATAAAGGCGTTGCTGATACGAACTATGTTCACGGGGTGTCCTGCTATGACACTTCACCTGAAAGACTGTGCACCTTCCTGACGGGAATATCCGACAATTTCAGGCTCATATACGGTTCGGTCTTTGAACTTGCAAAGGAGGAAACCGATGGATAAGTTCTATAAACACAATAAGACTAAGCACGGAGCTGCCTCTGTCTTTCTTGCGATCATAATGTCGGCTGTAATATTTATTGAGTGTACGTTTGTGATCTTTGTATGGAACCTTGATTATGCTTTGAGCGTAAATACGGCGCTCAAGTCACAGGTCGATACGATCCTTTGTGACTATAACAGGCTGCTCTTTGATGTTTACGGCATATATGCGTTTACTCTTGACGGCGTGGATGACTATTGCTTCAGGAAAGCATTGGAGATCAACGGGCTCGAATCAAAGGCTGAAGTGTATATTACAGATTCCTCAAAGTTTACGACAGAAGATCTCAGGAAAGCGATCAATTCATACTACTGGTACAGAGGCAGCGGCATAGCCTTCAAAAAACTGGTTGAAGGATATGCAGATCTGATACGTGAGATCGATGAGAAAGGCTACTTAAACAAGATCGGACAATTCATGCAAAGCCCTGCCGCTGAATATGTGTCAAAGCTGATCAAGGGTTCGGATTCTGCTTCCGACTGGATAGAAAAGGCCGGAGATCTGTTAAACGCCGGTGACCTTATAAAAGAGGCTGCCGATATCGATTCACTTATGGACGATTACAAGGATTCGGTCAAAGATCTTGAGTTCGATATAGATATCGATATAGCAGAGTGGAACGGACTGCTATCTACACTGACAAGGCTTGAGAATGCTTTTGATGTTGTGTCTGATTCTCCGGATGCTCTTGCTGAGAAGTGTTTCATATCTCATTATTGCGCATATAACTTTGACTGCTGTATCTCCCCGAAAGGAGATGCTTCAATAAACGGAACGGATTTTAAGAGTATTCACGGATCGAAAAGAGCCGATTCAGAGTATATGATCACCGGGCTTGGCGATTATCCCGCATCGCTTGAAGTAAGTGTCCTGATCGTTCATGTCCTTATCGTTGCAAATATCCTTAAAGACTACGCGAATGAAGAGATAAGAAATACGATCAGTGTTATCGCGGAAGTGATATCGGCCATAATCCTTGCAGTAAGCGAAGGCACTGTTGATATAGACCCGAGGCTGATCGCGGCAGGAATAACACTTTATGTTGCGATGGTACAGTCGATAAATGATTACCTGTGTATCGCCAGAGGTGAACGCGCGGTCATCTTCGAATACGATAACACCAGGATAGTTACATACAGTTACAGGGATTTCCTTTATCTTTTCTGTCTTTGCACAAAAGAAGACAAGCTTATTGAAAGGTGTTATGAAGTCATTGAACGGGACTTCGGAGATCTTTACAAGGGAATAAGCCTTGAAGCCGTATATAAGAGCCAGACATATTCAGTTACGAAATCCTATCAGCTTTACGAGTGATCTTCAGGAGAAACGTATGAAAAAGATCGGAAATAACAAGCGCGGTCAGGTTGCTTTGGAATCGGCTATAGCCTTTACGATCACACTTGTCTTTTTGGCATCGATAATAAGCGCCATAGATCTCTACCGCACTGATATCCTAATGCGGAGGTCATGTGAGGAGACGGCTGAGAAGATGTCTCTGCTGTATCCTGTCTCGGTTCCTTCGGCAGATCTTCTGTCAGCTGCAGTAAATGCGTTCCCTGATATCGGGATAGGCGATACAAAAGGTGCAGCGGTGATCTCAAAGGTTGTCTCTGTCGCCACGGGTATAGATGATGCCACAGGACATACCATAAAAGAGCTCATTCTTCAGGGAGTGTTCTCTCATACCATGGAAGAGCAGATAAGGAACGGATATATAGACAGAAACGGCGGATCAGATTTCTTTATGCCTAAGGATATAGAGGTGTTTTTCGCTATAAATGATTCACATCACATAATCGAAGTGACGACTGAATATACTGTGGTGACAATTGCAGGAAATGTGTCAAGGAGCATTTATTCGGTCATTCCGTTATATGGTGATCCGGTATTGATGCTTCAGGGCAAGACAGAAGAAGGAACAGAGAAAAAAGAGGAAAGCATCTGGTCATTAAGCAATTTCGACAGGGGAGATGCTTTCAGAGAGTTATACGGGGCCAATATGCCGAAGACCTTTCCGGTTATCGATTCGGTCAAAGGCGGCGAGATAACGGCCATAAGGAGTATTGATCTTACATCGCCATACTATCAGGATATGTCAAATATCGAAAAGAAACTAAAAGAGGATATTCTGTCACTAAGCAAATTCGAGCCACAGACAAAAGTAATAAACGGTCAGACTTACAGCGTTGATCACATAGAATCCAGACATCTTACTGTCGTAATACCCGAAAATTCCGGACCGCTTGCCAAAGAATATGTGGAGGGGCTCAAGGGGTATGCCTTTATACAGGGTGTTATACTTGAGATCAGTGAATACGGGACTTCCGCCAGGTATTCGGAGGACGGGTGATATCTGAAAAATCCCTTTATTGTATTAAAATTAAAGATGCGTTATTATGTATGGGTATGTTTGGAGGTATGAGAATTGAGACATTCTAACAGCGTAAGACGCCCGAGTCTGGCAAATTCTAAGATTAATACAGATAAAACGGCATCGCTTTCCATTGGTGATTCTTTGAGAAAGGCTAAGACCAACTTGATATTCTCAAGAATGCTCATAGCCATTCTTATTGTACTTGCTGTTACTGTTGCTTTTGTAGCGGTTTATCTGGGATACGCTAAACCGATCTGGGATTATCTTACGGAAGCAGTAACTTGATATCGGGTAAAAGGTGACAGGATGGACGGTATTAAAGATACACACTTTACTGAAAGTGAACTGGAGGAATTGACCGATCTTTATAATGCTATGCTGACCATGAGAGACAGCAGTGAGATGCATAAGTTCTTTGTGGATCTCTGTTCGATAAACGAACTGCACTCATTTCTTCACCGTTGGCAGATAGTAAGAAGGATCGAGCAGGGCAAGAGTTACGAAGAGATCATCAAAGAGATCTCACCGGCAGATGATCCGGGCGATAACAAGTCAGAGACAGGAAAGAAATCAACCGGCAGAGTGCGTGGCAAGGCCAGATCTTCTACGAAGGTAAGTTCCACGACGATTTCAAGAGTCAAGAACTGTTACGTTAATCCTGATGGAGGATACAGAACAGCGCTTAACAGGCTTAAGGAAGCTTCCGGAGAAAATAAAGAAGAGAACAAATAAAGGTAAAGGAACAACATGGGATTAATTGAAAGTATTTTCGGCACACACAGCGATCACGAACTTAAGAGGATCAAGCCTCTGGTAGACAAGGTATTCTCTTATGAGGAAGAGTATTCCAAGTTATCTGACCATGATCTGGCAGCTAAGACTGATGCGTTCAGAAAGAGATATCAGGATGGTGAATCCCTGGATTCACTGCTCCCTGAAGCGTTTGCTACCGTAAGAGAGGCTTCCTGGAGAGTCCTCAAGATGAAGCCTTACAGAGTACAGGTCATAGGCGGAATCATTCTTCACCAGGGCCGAATCGCGGAGATGAAGACGGGTGAAGGTAAGACCCTTGTGGCTACGATGCCTGTATACCTCAATGCTCTCACCGGTAAAGGTGTTCATGTCGTTACGGTAAACGATTACCTCGCAAAGCGTGACTCCGAGTGGATGGGCAAGATCTATAAATATCTCAATATGAGCGTCGGCCTTATTATTCACGATATCCCTATGAAGGACCGTAAGGACATGTATTCGAGAGATATCGTTTACGGAACCAATAACGAGTTCGGTTTCGATTATCTCCGTGACAACATGGTGGTCCAGAAAGAGCAGATTGCCCAGAGAGATCTTAACTATGCCATCGTCGACGAGGTCGACTCGATCCTTATCGATGAGGCAAGAACACCTCTCATCATTTCAGGCAGAGGCACGGAGTCTTCCGATCTTTACAAGAAAGCCGATACTTTCGTTAAGACACTGAAGCAGTATACGGTTATCGAGACGGATGACAAAGTCGATATGGATGAGCTTGTAGGAGATGCCGATTATGTTACGGACGAGAAGGCAAAGACTTCAGTCCTTACCGCAAACGGTATTGCAAAAGCAGAGAAGTTCTTTAATATCGAGAACCTTTCAGATCCTGACAACTTTGACCTTCAGCACTATATTAACAATGCTCTGAAAGCTAACGGTAATTTCAAAAAGGACCAGCAGTACATCGTTCAGGACGGCGAAGTCGTTATCGTAGATGACTTTACGGGAAGACTTATGCCGGGAAGACGTTACAGTGACGGTCTCCATCAGGCTATCGAGGCAAAAGAGAACGTTAAGGTCGCAAACGAGAATAAGACTCTTGCAACCATTACATTCCAGAATTTCTTCCGTATGTACACAAAGCTTTCGGGCATGACCGGTACGGCTTATACGGAAGAAGCTGAATTCAGACAGATCTATAATCTTGATGTTATCCAGATTCCTACAAACAACCCTGTTATCAGGATCGATGAGAATGACGGCGTATTTAAGACAGAGAACGGTAAGTATGCGGCAATCCTTAAGACTGTTAAGGAAGCCAACGACAAAGGCCAGCCTGTTCTTGTAGGTACGGTAAGCGTTGATAAATCCGAGCTCCTTTCAAGGATCTTCACCAAATACGGCATCAAGCATAACGTTTTGAACGCCAAGAACCATATGAGAGAAGCCGAGATCATTGCCCAGGCAGGACGTAAGGGTTCAGTTACGATCGCTACAAACATGGCGGGCCGTGGTACCGATATCCTGTTAGGCGGTAATGCCGAATATATGGCTCTCCAGGAAATGAGAAGATTAGGCTATACCGATGATCTTGTTGATGCGGCAAACAGCTATTACGAGACTGAAGACGAGCTTATTATCGAAGCAAGGGAAAGATTCAGGGCTTTAGTCGATAAGTATAAGCAGGAGTTCGAAGTCGAAGCTAATGAGGTCAGAGAACTCGGCGGACTTTTCGTTATCGGTACCGAGCGTCATGAATCAAGACGAATCGATAACCAGCTTAAGGGTAGAAGCGGACGTCAGGGTGACCCCGGAAGATCCAAGTTCTTCCTGTCTTTGGAAGATGACCTTTTGAGGATCTTCGGAGGTGACAGAGTATCCGCTATTTATGAAGGTCTTGGTATCGAAGATGATATGGAACTTCAGGTCAGATCTCTTACCAAGGTTATCGACAGTTCGCAGAAGAAGCTCGAAGCAATGCACTTCTCGGCACGTAAGAGCGTCCTCGAATACGACGACGTCAACAACGTTCAGAGAACTATCACATACGACCAGAGAAGACAGGTCATCATGGGTGAAGACGTACACGGCATCTATCTGCAGATGATCGAGCGTGTAGCTTCCAGAGTCTGCAATCAGTTTGCATTAGACGGTGTTATCACTACAACTGAAAGATATTCATTGGGCAGAATGCTCGAAGATATCTTCGGTCAGCTTCCTTCAGTGCTCCTTGTCCAGAATATCGAAAAGAATATTCCCGAATGTGACGAGCTTGCGGCAATGATCACAGATGAAGCTAAAGAGCTTATCGCAAAGAAAGAAGAGGAGATCTCTACCGAGATATTCCGTGACGTTGAGCGTCAGATCCTGCTTCGAACAGTAGACCTTAAGTGGATGGATCATATCGATGCTTTAGACCAGCTCTCAAGTTCGATCAGAATGAGAAGTATCGGTCAGCACGATCCTGTTGTCGAGTATAAGCTCGAAGGTTCTGCAATGTTCGAAGAGATGAATGAGAGCATCCAGAACGATGCCGTTAAGTTCATAATGAGAGCAAATTTCACTCCTGAGACTCATATCGAAGCAAAACCTCAGGTAAGAGAGATGTCCGAGAATCACGCTCAGGCTCCGCAGGTTACACCCAAATCGGCCTCTAAGCCGATCGAAGGTTCTTCAGGTGATAATTCTCCCAGGACACCTGCAAAGCGCGATCCCAAGAAGGTCGGACCTAATGACCCGTGCCCTTGCGGTTCCGGCAAGAAGTACAAGAACTGCTGCGGAAAGCGCAATTAAAGGTTAATTAACAAGCTTTATTAGTAAAACTGCCTCAAACGGGGCAGTTTTTCTTTTGCAACTGAACAATCTACCGTTGTTCAAATTTGTTTTACGTTTTTGATAAAATTAATTATCTTTTTAAAAAAGGGGGAAAGTTAGATGAGATTTAAGAAACTAATGGCGGCTGCATTGACTGCGGGAATGATGCTGTCATTTATTCCTTCTGCATCTATGGCGGATTCGTCCGGCTGGAAAGAGGATGAATGGGGATGGAAATATTACACTTCAGACAGTGAATATTACATCGACACCTGGAAGGAAATAGACGGCAACTGGTACTATTTCTATGAAGACGGTTACGTTCTTGTTGATACCTTTGCCTGGATTGACGGTGATATGTATCATTTCGATGCAAAAGGGCATATGGACAAGAATAAGTGGATCCCGTGCCGGTATTTCATAACAGGTTACAATGACGAAGGTCACCCGATCTACGATAAATCACGTTCGCAGTGGCGTTATGTCGGAGCCAACGGAAAGGTATATTCCGGCTGGAAAAAGATCAATGGCAGCTGGTATTTTTTCGGAGATGAAAAGACCGGTTCCGTTTATAACGATTACGGCATCATGGCTACCGGACAGCCGTATTTCGTAGATAACGGCAAGCAAGAACGTTTTGAGTACTATTTTGCTGACAATGGCAAGATGGTCACTAATAGTTGGGTTCAGAATCAGTATGGCAGTTGGGGTTTTTACGGTTCCGACGGCCGTGCATATAAAGGCTGGCATAAGATCAGCAATAAATGGTATTTCTTTGATTATTTTTATGCGATGAAGACAGGTATCCTTTTCGATTGGGAGAATGATGGATCTGTATGGTTCCTTGATCCGTCAGGTGCATTGAACACAACACCGGGCTGGCATAAGGATCCTTCTACTGGTTTTTATTGCTATCTTAAATCCGGCGGTAAGGGATATCAGTCAGAGTGGCTTAAAGTCGGTGAAAAATGGTATTATTTCGACCATTTCGGACAGATGGTATCCGGCTGCAAGAATGTTCTAATCAATGATAAGCTCTACGACTTTGATACTAACGGCGTATGTTCTAATCCGGATTCCGGAAGGACGGTAAAAGGCTGGCAGCAGATATCGGTCTTATACATGGATGGTCCCGTTACCCGTTGGGCATATGCAGATAGTAAGGGTGAACTCTACCGCGACAAATGGCTTACCCAGGGCAGCTCCACCTACTATTTCGATGAACAGGGGCATATGGTCTCTGATTATGATGGCTTCCCTCTTGAGGGTAAGCTCTATAAGGCCGATGCTTCCGGAAGAGTTACTCAATATGGCAAGGATAAGGCCGGCTGGGTAGAATTAGATTCTGGATGGGCCTATATAGGTTCCGACGGAAAATACTATACAGGCTGGAAGAAGATCAACGGAAACTGGTACTATTTTAGTGAATGGGACGGTAGTACGTATCCAAACAATTTCTGGTCAATGTATGATGATCCGAACATACAGTACTTTTTTGACGAGGATTGCAAGATGGTAACCGGCTGGTTCCAGTACTGGGATCAATGGTTCTATGCAAAACCGGACGGCCGCGTTGCAGAGGGTGAGTGGCTGAAGTACAGGGGTTCCTGGTATTATTTCGCAGATGGATTTGCTAGTATGTCAACTGCTTATAACTATGTAATCAACGGCAGAGGATATAATTTTGATGAGAACGGCAAGTGTTTGAATCCTGATGATCCTTGTGTTGTAATTGTCGATGATACCGTTTATGAATGAACTGAACGCTGACTTGACATGATGATTAATTGAATTAAGGCTGCTTCATAGGCAGCCTTAGTTCTTTTATCTATGATAGAATAATGTCTGTGTTCGAAAACGGGAATAATACAACGATTAGAAGGAATTGCTTATGATCACCGATACAGCTGAATTTGTTAAACGTGTCGACGGCGCGGCTTCTTATATCAGAGAAGCGCTGTCAGGAAGGGAACTGCCTTCCGTATGCATAGTCCTGGGTTCGGGATTAGGCCCTTTGTCATCTATGGCTGAAGATGCCATGGAGATACCTTATAAGGATATCCCCGGTTTTCCGGTATCAACGGCTCCCGGACACAAGGGCTGCCTTTTGGCAGGGACTCTGTCAGGCCGCCCCGTTTTCATGATGAACGGAAGATTTCACTACTATGAAGGATATCCGATGGAGACCGTTACTTTCTATGTGAGAGTAATGGGAAGGCTCGGAGTAAAGGCTCTCTTCCTTACCAATGCATCAGGCGGTATCAACCCTGATTATAAAGTTCCTGAGCTTGTCGCCATCACTGATCATCTTTCATTTAATGCCGAACCTGTTTTAAGAGGTCCGAATATCACGGAATTCGGTACGAGATTTCCCGATCAGTGCCATGTATACGATCCCGGACTTACTGACCTTCTCGTTAACTGCGCAAGAGATCTTAAGATAAGGATCAGCAGAGGCTTATATGCTTATTCCAAGGGTCCGCAGTATGAGACACCTGCTGAGATCAGGGCATTAAGGATCATGGGTGCTGACTGTGTCGGCATGTCTACCGTTCCTGAAGCAATAGCTGCTTCGCATATGGGTATAAGGGTAGCCGCTATGTCTTGCATAACCAATATGGCTGCCGGAATGACCGGAAATCCGCTCTCGGAACAGGAAGTTCTTGATAATGCGAGACTCGCATCAGATAACAGCTGTGCACTTGTAAAAGAATTTGTAAAAAGACTTGAAGTTTGAGTAGTTTAGGAAGAGGTATTTTAGATGGGAACATTTAATTACGAAGTAAAGGATATCGCTTTGGCACCATCAGGCATTGAGAAGATAGAATGGGCATACCGCAATATGCCCGTGCTCCGTGCCATTGAGAGCGAGCTCATAGAAAAGCAGCCTTTCAAGGGCCTTAAGATATCGGTATCCGTTCACGTCGAAGCGAAGACCGCCTGCCTTGCAAGAGCGCTTGCCAGAGGCGGTGCGAAAGTCGCTCTTACAGGATGCAATCCGTTGTCCACACAAGATGACGTGGCAGCAGCACTTGCTTCAATGGACATAATGAATGTATACGCAGTCCACGGCGATTCCGAAGAGGAATACTGGGGAAGAATTAAGAAGGCTCTGAGCTTTAAGCCTGACATCGTTATAGATGACGGCGGAGATTTTGCGCTGCTCCTTCATTCCGAATTAAAGGACATGGCTGCCAATGTAAGAGGCGGCTGCGAAGAGACGACTACGGGCGTTCACAGACTTGAGATATTAAAGAACGAGGATAAGCTCCTTTATCCTGTAATTGCCGTTAACGATGCAAGATGCAAGCACCTTTTCGATAACAGGTTCGGAACGGGACAATCCGTTTGGACAGCCATAATGGCCACTACAAACCTTGTTGTTGCCGGAAAGACTGTTGTAGTCGCAGGATACGGAATGTGCGGCAGAGGTGTCGCCATGAGGGCTAAGGGGCTTGGTGCAAAGGTCATTGTTACCGAGATCGATCCTGTTAAGGCATGTGAGGCCATAATGGAAGGCTATCAGGTAATGACAATGGACGATGCTGCTCCTTTGGGTGATTTCTTTGTTACCGTTACGGGCTGCAAGGATGTTATTACCGCAAGACATTTTGAAGCTATGAAGGATGGAGCCGTGTGCTGCAATGCCGGCCATTTCGACTGTGAAGTGAGCGTTAAGGATCTTAATGACATTTGCGTTAGTAAAGACGAGCTCCGTAACAACATCATTGGATATAAGCTGAAAAACGGTAATACTGTCTGTGTTATCGCCGAAGGAAGACTGGTAAATCTTGCATCCGGTGACGGACATCCGGTGGAGATCATGGATATGAGCTTTGCTCTTCAGGCGCAGTCTGCAATGTTTATTGCCAATAAACCCGAAAGGCTCCCTGTAGATGTATATCAGACTCCCGAAGTAATAGATGACCGTGTCGCCGAGATCCTTCTTAAGACAAAGGGCATTACTATCGACGAACTCACGGAAGAACAGAAGAAATACCTCAGTTCCTGGGATCTTTGATCTGAATAATAATTGACCAATAAACCAAGCAGGTGTCGGAGAAATACTCCGGCACTTGTTTGTTATTATTTAGCAAATTATAATATTTGGGTAAATTTATGAATGGAGGCCTGATATGGCTTTAAGAAATCTGGTTTTGGAAGGTGATCCGCTTCTGCGCAAGACATCACGTCCCGTGGATGAGATCACTCCGAGGATAATAAAACTGTTGGATGACATGGCTGACACCATGTATTTCGAAGGCAGAGGTATCGGTATCGCTGCTCCCCAGGTGGGAGTATTAAGAAGAGTATTCGTGATCGACGTAGGTGACGATCACGGCAAGATCGAATTCATCAATCCCGAGATATTGGAGATGTCCGGGTCCCAGACAGATAATGAAGGCTGCCTTTCTGTTCCCGGGAAGACTTGCGGGGTTGAAAGACCTTCCCATGTCAAGGTAAAAGCTTTAGACCGCGAAGGGAATGAATTCGTTCTTGAGGCAGACGATCTTCTCGCAAGATGTATTTGTCATGAGAATGATCATCTTGACGGGATCCTTTTTATCGACAAATCCGTTGACGGTAAGGTATACCGTATCGACGAGGAAGAAGAGGACTGAGGATTGGACAGGCGTGATCTTAAGATAATATTCATGGGAACGCCTGAATTCGCAGGAACGAATCTCAAGGCGCTTATCGACGGCGGTTTTAATGTGGTCCTCTGTCTCTGCCAGCCTGATAAACCCGTAGGACGCAAACATATACTTACGGCGCCTCCGGTCAAGGTTATTGCGCTGGAAAACGGTATCGAGGTTTATCAGCCGGACTCACTTAAGAATGATGAAGCTGTCGAAAAGATCAGATCTTATGAAGCTGATCTTATAGTGACTGCTGCTTACGGAAAGATCCTTCCAAAGGCTGTGCTCGATCTTCCGGTATTCGGCTGCATCAACTGTCACGGAAGCCTTTTGCCCGCAAGAAGAGGCGCAGCACCTGTGCAGCGTGCGATCCTTGAGGGCGATAAAGTTACCGGGATTACTTTTATGAAGATGGATGTCGGTATGGATACAGGCGATATCATTGAAGAGATCAAGGTCGATATCGATCCTGACTGGCACACTGATACTCTGATGAATGCCATTGCCGAAGTCAGTGCAAAAGCACTTCCCGGCATCATCGATGACTGGACTGAGGGAAAGCTCACTGCCACAAAGCAGGATGAGTCAATTGCTACATCCTGTCCTCCGATAAGACCTGAAGAAGGAGAGTTTTTCTGGACACAGGATGCCTGTGATATACATAACAGGGTTAGAGCATTAAGTTCCTGGCCCGGAGCTTTTGTCATGTCGGGCGAAAACAAGCTGAAAGTGCTGGATTCGGTAGTTTTATCTGATGGTGATCCGCTTATCCCTGAGGAGTGGAAGAACTCTGAACCGGGGACTGTCGTAAAAGCAAAAGGTGAGAATCTGATAATCAAGTGCGGTGTGGGCTATCTTAATATCAAAGAACTTCAGGTTCCGGGCGGCAAGAAACTCTCAAGCCGTGACTGTGCCCATAATTTCACGGTGGGAAGCCCTGTAATATAGGAGCATAACTATGTTTGATGATATCCGGTATAAGAAGAAAGAACTGATCAAGATCATTTCAGATGATAATGAGAGAGAATTATGTTTTCTCATGCTCTATTGGGTTTATGAGAAAGATGCATATTCCAATCTTGTCATCAAAAAGGCTGATAAGATAGCATCATCTGCCGGAAAGAAGATCGATTTTGCCAGAGCAATGCTCTACGGAACCTTAACATATACATTCACGATCGATTTTCTCGTAAGGCATCTTACCAAAGAAGAGACTGAGTCAATGGATCCCGTTGCCAGGACAGTAATTAGGATGGCCGTCTGGCAGATCCAGTTCGGCAATAATATCCCTGATTATGCTGTCGTTGATTCTTCTGTGGAGATCACTAAAAAGTACAATCAGAAAGCAGCAGGCTACGTAAACGCTGTGCTTAGAAAGTTTACGGATTGTCCTGAGGCCAAGAGATATCTCGAACAGTTTAAACCCGGTATCAGAGTATCGTTAAAGCCCGAGATATACGGCATATTAAAAAAGGACTACGGGAAACAGGAAGCTCTTGAGATAGGAAAGGCATTCCTTGAACCTGCAAAGCTGACAGTAAGGTTCGACCTTCATAAGATAGATCAGAAAGGCATCATAGCAGAACTCAACAAAGAAGGGATAACGGCCGTAAAGGGCAGCTTTATTCCTGATTGTGTTGAGATAACGGGCGGACTTAACGGCCTTGAGAATTCCGAATGCTTTAATAAGTACGGAATGTTCGTTCAGGGACAGGGAGCAATGCTCGCATCACACATTGCCCATCCGAGAGTCGCTGACAAGATCCTTGACTGCTGTGCTGCTCCGGGCGGCAAATCTACCCATATGGCACAGATGTGCCGTGACGACCTGAGCATAATTGCCGTTGATATCAATGAGGCAAGGCTTAAGCTCGTTAGGGATAACTGCAAGAGGCTGGGTCTAACTTCGATCGAGACTTTCTGTGCCGATGCTTCAAAGATCAACAAGGATGATAAAGATTCCAGGAGATCTTACGATATTGTATTGTGTGACGTCCCGTGCAGCGGATTAGGCCTCCTCGGAAGAAAGCCCGATATCAGGGATAAGTTTACTTTCGATGAATTGGATGAGCTTCTTCCTTTGCAGTATTTGATACTTGAGCATGCTTCGAAGATGGTCCGTCCCGGCGGTGCTCTGATCTACTGCACATGCACCCTTAATACTGATGAGAATGAGAATCAGGTAGAAGCATTCCTGTCCGAACATAAGAGATTCCATACTGTTCCGATAGATAAATATCTTCCGGAAGGACTTAATATGGATGAGGAAAGACAGGAAAAGGCCGCGAACGGTATGATCACGCTTCTTCCTCATATCGATAAGTGTGAGGGTTTCTTCATTTGCCGTATGGAAAGAGACAGAAAGGAAGATTGATCTTGAAAGAGAAGTTCTGTCTTGATTTAAACCTTAATGATCTTACCTGTTGGTGTGAAGAACGCGGAATTCCGAAGTACCGCGCTTCGCAGATATATAATTGGCTTTCATCAGGCTGTGTGACGACAGATGAAATGACCAATGTCCCGAAAAAAGTCAGGGCAATGCTTGAAGAGGACTTCATTTTCGGAGGGTTTACTCTGCTCCAGCACCTTGTGTCCGAGCTCGACGGCACCGAGAAGTTTGTATTTGCGCTTCATGACGGCAACATTATAGAGACAGTTGCAATGAGATATAAGACGGGGATATCTGTCTGTATCTCATCACAGGCAGGCTGCAAAATGGGATGTGCTTTCTGTGCTTCAGCAAAGATCGGTTTCGGAAGGGATCTTTCCGCAGGAGAGCTTCTTGCCCAGGTCAGCGTAACCCAGAAAATGCTCGGGGAGAGAGTCCGCAGTGTTGTGATAATGGGCATAGGTGAGCCTTTTGACAACTATAATAACGTGTTGGGATTTATAAAGCTTGCAAACGATCCTGAAGGTCTTAACCTCGGAGCCAGACATATAACGCTTTCAACATGCGGTCTTGTTCCGAAGATCGAAGAGTTCACTAAAGAGGGTCTGCAGGTCAATCTTGCCGTATCTCTTCACGCTCCGAATGATGAATTGAGAAAGAAGCTCATGCCGGTTGCAAAGGCTTATTCCATAGAGCAGCTCATGAATGCATGCAGGGAATACACAAAGGCTACAGGCAGGAGAATAACATTCGAATACAGCCTCTTTGCGGGTGTAAACGATACTCCCGCATGTGCTTCAGAGCTGGTAAAACTCCTGAAGGGCGGTCTTTACCATGTAAATCTAATTGCGGCCAATAAAGTGCCAGGCACAGTATTTACCTCTGCATCACCTGCAAAAGTAAAGCAGTTCAGGGATATCCTTGAGTCCGGCGGGATCAATGCCACTGTAAGACGTGAGATGGGATCGGATATAATGGCTGCCTGCGGACAGCTTCGGAGAGGAACGATAGAGGGAAGATCATGAGAACATTCGGGATGTCTGAAAAAGGCCCTGTAAGGGACATGAATGAGGATTCCTACGGCAGTGTGACCGTGGGAAATATCCTTTGCATGGCTGTGGCTGACGGTGTCGGCGGCGAGTCGTTCGGCGAGATCGCGAGCCGGATCGCAGTCGACTACATCCTTGAGGCTTTTAAAGAGACCCTTCCTTTTGTAAAAGACAAAGATTCTCTTCCGGCATATCTTAAGAATATTTTCAACAAAGCAAATATCAAGATACTGCTCGATTGTCTTGAGCACCGGGAACGCATGGGTATGTGCACGACCCTGACCGCTGCTCTTTTGAACGGTACGGAACTGACTATCGCGCATATAGGCGATACAAGGGGTTATCTGCTCCATGGAAGTGAACTGATCAAACTGACAGAGGATCACAATGAAGCTGCAAGACTTGTAAAACAGGGCAGGATTACCGAAGAGGAGGCAAAATACCATCCCGGAAGATGCAGGCTCCATATGGTAGTCGGAGAGAATCAGTATCTCAATCCTGATATTTACAGTTATAATATAAGTTACGGCGATATTGTCTTTCTGTGCTCGGACGGGTTATATTCTTTCATGTCTGATGAACAGTTTAAGGACTGCGCACGTAACAGAGGCAACCTTGAAGATGTATGCTCAAGACTTATAACCAAAGCGGTTGAAGGCGGGAGCAATGACAATATAACGGTAATAGCAGGCAGGGCTGAAAAGCCCGTCTGTGAAGCATAGGGGGAAACATGGCAAATCAGGTACACGGCCCGGAGGGCATGATCTTTGCGAATAAGTACAGGATCGTCAAGCTTATAGGCTCAGGCGGTATGGCTAATGTTTATCTCGGTATCGACATGAATACCGGTGTGAACGTTGCGATCAAGATATTAAAGCCCGAGTTTTCATCTGATGAGGAGTTCATCAGAAGATTTGATACAGAAGCAAAATCAGTTGCTTCACTGAATCATGCTAATATCGTTAAAGTATTCGGCGTTGGGCACGAAGGTAATTTCAGATATATCGTTCAGGAATATATTGAAGGTATTACCGTAAAGGATCTCATCAATCAGAACGGACACCTGGACTGGCGCAATGCTGTCCCGATCGTTATCCAGATCGGTCTTGCTCTCGATTATGCTCATCAGAACGGCATAGTTCACAGAGACATCAAGCCCCAGAATATCCTTATTTCCCGTGACCGTGTCGCGAAAATAACCGACTTCGGTATTGCGCGTGCCGCATCATCCACAACTATTACCATGACAGGTGTGCAGATGGGTTCTGTTCACTATTTTTCACCTGAGCAGGCCAGAGGCGGCAATGTCGGCCCCCAGTCGGATATCTATTCACTCGGTGTTTCTCTTTTCGAGATGGTAACCGGAAGACTTCCGTTCGACGGCGATTCAAATGTTGCCATCGCAGTTAAGCATCTGCAGGAGACACCTCCGGTACCGTCATCTCTTATGCAGGGCATTCCGAAGGGCCTTGATTCGATCATTATTAAATGTATGCAGAAATCACCCGAGAGACGTTATCAGACGATGCGTCAGCTCGTTACAGAGCTTGATTCCCTCCTTGTCGACCCTAACGGTGTTTACGGTGTTATCAATAATGTTCCCGACAAGAACACGAATACGGATACGAATATCTCATTCAGACAGGATCCTGAATATGAGAAGATCTCCGAGATCGAAAAAAGTGCCGAGTCCAGACGTATTTCTCGATTCAGGGATAATGTATTGCTTGCTCTGATCATTGTAGTTATCGTAGGTGTTCTTATCGGTATAGGTATCCTTGTGATCAAGGCTGTCGATAATGCCACCAAGATAGAGGAAAACACGGATTATACAGTCGAGAACTATGTGGGTCTGACTGCGGATGAAGTAATTAAAAAGCTTGATCTCGCAGGTGTTAATTTCTCTGTCGTATATCAGCAGACTGATGCCTATGAGCCCGGAATCGTTATCGAGCAGAGTATTGCCGAAGGCATAGTTATCTCCACAACAAGCAAACTGAGCAATCTTGTTATTACGGTTTCTTCCGCTGACCAATCGATCGTTCTGCAGAATTATGCGAATGTCGATTATGAGGATTGCTATAAGTCATTGCAAAACCTCGGACTTGTACCTGTACTCCGTCCTGAACCTTCCGATTCTTTGGAACCGGGAATGGTCATCAGAACAGAACCGGAAGCCAATACACAGCTGTTAAGAGGCGATAATGTCGTAATTATCTACGCTATCGAGCCTACTTCGAGCGTTGTGCCTAACGTTGTAGGCAACAGCGTTTCTGATGCTGCAGCCAAGCTCGGCGAGAGCAATCTTAATTATGTGGTCGAGGGTTCTCCCGAAGTCCTCGCTCTTCCTGCGAGCCAGCAGTATGTAATCCTTACAAATCCCGTGTCGGGATCCACTGTTGCAAGGAAATCCACAGTAAAGCTTTATGTCGGCACATATGAGGATTATCAGAACGGCGGTACTCCTACGCCCACACCTCCGCAGGCTGTTATTGAGGTTGATTTCAGCGGAAGCGGAACCGTAACCGGCGGCGGTCAGTATGAACTCAATACCCAGGTTACGCTTACAGCCACACCTGCTACGGGCTTCATGTTCGATTGCTGGCTTGATGCTTACGGCAATGCTATCTGCCTGTCGAACACATATACATTTGTAGTCAAGGAAAGCACGAAGTTTACTGCGGTATTTGCGCCGCTCCCTTCTTCAACACCTACTCCGACGCCGACGCCTACACCTGTTCCGCCTCCGCCGACGGATACACCGACACCTACGCCGGTACCGCCTCCGCCGGATAATCCGGGCGGCAATGAGAATCCCGGAGGAGGGGAGAATCCCGGCGGTGATACGCCCCAGAATCCCGGTTAACGGATAATATCAGATGTCAGGAGACAGTTCTTTTCGGGGAGTAATTACAAAAGGCGTTGGCGGTGTCTATACCGTCCGCTTTGAATCATCCGGCAGGATGGATTATGCGCTGTGTGCCGCAAGGGGAACATTCAGGCTTAAAGGTATCAAGCCTGCGATCGGCGATGCCGTGACGATCGTTCCTTCGGGTGATCCGGATGTTGAATATGTCATAACGGATATCGATGACAGGAAAAGCTTTATCGCAAGACCGCCTGTCGCAAATCTTTCGGTAATGCTTCTCACGTTTTCCGTTTCAGATCCTGCTCCGGATCTTACTTTGCTCGATAAGATGCTGCTTATCTGTTCATTAAGCAACATAAGACCAGTGATCATTTTTACCAAGAGCGATCTGAATACGGATGACTCTGAAAGGCTTTGTTCAGTTTACACTAAGGCCGGCTACGAAGTTCTCGTATCTTCCCCCCAAAAGAGTCTTACCAAAAATGATCTTAAGGATATAATAGGTGATGGAATTGCGGCTTTTGCGGGTCCTTCCGGAGTCGGAAAGAGTACGCTGTGCAATTCCCTTCTCGGATTTGACGTTATGCGGACCGGAGAGGTGAGCGCGAAGATCAGACGCGGCAGGCATACGACGAGGCATGTCGAACTTCACGAGTTTTTCGACGGCTTTATCTGCGATACACCTGGTTTTACATCACTTTCTTTGGAAGATCAGGGTGTTGATTACAGGGATGTCTTATACGGATTTCCCGAGATAACGAAGATCGCTACAGGCTGCAGGTTCGATGACTGCTCTCACCGTAAAGAAGACGGATGCGTGGTCAGGAATGCTCTGTCTGACGGAACGATCGATCCGGGACGATACGAGAGATACAGCAGTTTTTATACTGAACTCTATGATAATAGGAACAATTATAAACACAGGAGAAAACAATGAACGATATTGAGATAGCGCCTTCCATACTCGCAGCTGATTTCGGATACCTTATGAGAGATATAAAGGCTGTCGAGGGCTGTTGTGAGTATCTTCACATAGATGTGATGGACGGACATTACGTCAATAATATCTCATTCGGCATACCGGTTATTGAATCTATAAGGAAATACACTGATATCAAGTTCTACACACATCTGATGATCACCGAACCTGAGAAGTATATTAAAGCATTTGCTGATGCGGGTTCTGACAATATCACATTCCATATTGAGTGTACTGATGATCCCGACCGTCTCATAAAGGAGATCGAGTCCTACGGGCTTACTGCAGGAATTGCCGTTCATCCCGACACTCCGGTCGAGAAAGTTTTCCCTTATATCGGTAAGGTGGCAATCATTCTTATTATGACTGTCTATCCCGGATTCGGCGGACAGGGTTATCTTGAGTCGTCTGATGAAAGGATCAGAAAGCTTAAGAAAGCTATTGATGATGCCGGAGCTGATACAGTTATTTCGGTTGACGGAGGCGTTTCCGGATCAACTATCGGAAAGATATATGATGCCGGTGCGAGACTTTTTGTTGCCGGCAGCGCTGTTTTCCATTCAGATGATCCGGCTAAAGCCGTTGAAGATCTTAAAAAATGCTGTACCTGATCGTAACAGGCGGCCCTTTGCCTGATGAAGCTTCACATGTAATAACAGAAGCATCTGAACTTGTTTCCGGAACTGTGATCATAGGCTGTGACGGCGGCTGTGATTTCTTAGCATCGCACGGTATAGTTCCTGACATGGCAGTGGGGGATATGGATTCGATCTCTCAGGACGGATTGGGATTCCTTGAGTTAAACAACGTCTTTACTGAAAGATATCCTGCCGAGAAGGACTGGACTGATACCGAGATCGCATTGGGGAAGGCTGAAGATGATGACGATATCATTCTCGTAGCTCCCGTGACAGGAAGGATCGATCATGTTATTGCAAATCTTCAGTTAGTTCTTAATTTCAGGGTTTCGGGAAGAAAGATAAAGATAACTGACGGTATAACCTCCTGTTATCCCTTGTACGGTGAAGATGATGTAACGGTGGAACTTGATCCCGTTAAGGGACCTGTGGCAGTATCGCTCATCCCGTGGGATTTTTCGTCTCCTGTTAAAGGTGTCTCGACAAAAGGACTATATTATCCTCTGGAAGATCATGACCTTGCTGCAGGATCGACTTTTTCTTTTTCGAACTGTCCTTTGTCCGGAGCGAAAAGATTTACTGTATCAATAAAGTCAGGACTTATGCTCGTAGTGGTTACGGAGGCAAAATAGCGTTAAAAAGTTGAGACTGGTTTTCTATTGAATGAGACTGAAAAACCGTATAAACTTATACTGCAAATAAATGAACGCATCCTTTTTTGAGGGTGCGTTTTTTTATGCAAATATTTTTTTACGGAGGAAGAGCCTATGTTAAGTTATGAGAGTTTCAAGACGAGGGTGCTGAGTGAGTTTCTCGACTACATGCCTGAACGTTACGCTGATTGCGAGCTTGAGATCAGAAGAGTTCCCAAAGTTAACAGCTGTCTTACAGGTATTGTGATCAAGCCTAAGAAGAAAGGTTCTTTTTGTGGTCCCACGTTCTATCTTGAGCGGATGTACGATCAGTACAGACAATGCGGATCTTTCGAGAAAGTCATGGCAAATCAGGCGATCTATCTTGAAGAATCACTGAAGTATCTGCCGAAAGATATCATGAACCTTGATATTGCAGGCATGAAGGACAAGATCGTGTTCCAGGTGGTCAACACCAGGGATAACAGTGAGATGATAAATCTCTGCCCGCACAGAAATATAATGGATCTTTCCGTTGTCTACAGGGTCATAGTAAACGTTGACAGTGAGGGTGTATCCGGTTTTCTGATAACAAATGATATTGCAAGAGCTGAAGATCTGACCGAGCCTCTTTTGTACAGCCTTGCCAGGAAGAACACCAGAAAGCTTTTTCCGTTCAGGATAGAGAGGATCGAACAGACTATGATGCGTATGATGAGAAGATACGGGGCAGAGGATGATGATATTGAATCCGCTTTCTGCGGGATGGACGACACTCCGGATAAAGAAAGAGTATATGTGATCAGCAACAAATATGAGTTCTTCGGCGCCAATGCTCTCCTTTACCGCGAAGTGATCGGAAAGGTCGCGAAAAATATCGGAACAGACTGTTATGTACTTCCGTCTTCTGTCCACGATCTTGTCGTGCTGTCTACTGATGTGTTCAACGAAAGCGCGAAACTGATCAATCTGGTCAAGGAGACTAACAGCGAGCACGTGAGGGTGTCTGACAGATTGTCGGACAGCATCTATCTGTACAGCGTTGATAACAAGTCCATCAACCTGGTATCAGAGCCGGCAGAGGAGGTGTCGTAGTATGAGGATACCTGTGAAAAACAAGCTGAGACTGATCTCAGGTTTTATAGCGGCAACGATAGCGATATGCACGTTGCCGTTTTTTATTTCTCCCAAGCATCTCGAGGCAGCAGTTATAAGTTCCAATGCGATGGTCTCGGATGAAGATGTTAAAGAGGCCGGATATATGTCTTCTAAAGCTTTCAGAGATGCTGTCATCGATGCCTGCCGCAGGATGGACGGAGTAAAGTATCAATGGGGCGGCGGAGGATATAACGGTATCGACTGCGCGGGATCAGTAAGTATAGCATACGGTGTTGCCATGGGTACGGTAACTATAACCGCGACTCCGGGAACTTACGGAAATAAGACTCTGTCTTTTTCGGGGGGCGGGACACCTGACAAATACGGCTTTGACAAACCCGGGTTTGCAGGCATCAGATCAAGCTTTACCAACGGCCTTTTCAAGATCAGGAATATCACTCCTTCAGAAAACCATTTCTCTGATTTTGAGACCAACGGAGAATCAGGGATCCAAAATGATGAGTGGATAACCATCATTAAGACATACGGTTTCCAGCCCGGAGATGCGATCATGTGGTGGAATGACAGTAATGATAGTGTCAATGCCCAGCATATTACAATATATGCAGGAACAGAGGGCGGAGTCCCGATGCATTGGACTGCAAGTTCCACAGCAGGATATTTCTGCAAAAAGCCGCTGGCTGACAGTACGCAGGAAGCCGGCAAAGGCTATTTCTCCGGATTCATGGGGGTTAAGGGTACGACTGTTCCGGATTCCGCTTATGCGGGTTTTGTTATCGACAAAAGAGACCGGGAAGGGATCAATTATACCGGATGTATATTTTCTATATACGGCGATCCGTCGCTTAATAACAAGACTGGAGAGTTAAGAGATGACGACGGAGACGGTATCTACAACGACCTTTATATCTTAAAGAACGGAAGTTATGTTAAGCAGAGATATGAGATGAGCAGGAAAAGCGATTCTCCTTTAAGTTTTCAGGATTCTCTTTATTTCAAAGAGACCACCGGTCCGTCTGGTGTTATCCTTCCTGACGGAACAAAGGTCAGTCTTAAAGATTCAGACGGCAAAGTGCCTGATAAATATAACTATGTTGATGATACGGTTTATGCAGCTCTTATAAGCATATCTGATTGTGACGGTGTAAAAGCAAGACTTGAATATTCGATCAAAAGTACCGACGGGGAAGAGTTTAACAGCGATGTAAATAATGCTTATCCATATATAGAAGGTAAAGATGAGATATTGATCACTAATGTGCACACGACCGGATCTTCCGCAGAAACCGGTATATTTGCCGATGCTGCCGGTATCAGACTTGAAAAGACAACATCTTCGGCAGTTGATACCTCCTCAACTGTTTTTACTGTTGAAGAAGAGGACGGAACCGTTGTTGCTGTCTATAAATTTACCGGAATGGTATGGAACTGGTTTGATGCCAACGGTAATAAGTGGGACAGAATTGCCGCCTTCCCGGTTAAGATCGGTCATGAATACATTATCAGAGAAGAGTTTTCCCAAGGTGAGCCTTTCAAATGTTATGACGGAAGCACTATCGACTATGAGATCAGAAATGATTCCGGATGGACCAAAGTGAGTGATACAACATATAAAACGGGATTTGCCACTTCGCCAAAAGGTCCCGGCAATGTTTATGCTCTGACCTGTGAGAATAATATGGATTCCGGAAAGATAAGGGTTACAAAGAAGGTTACTGACGGAGACGATACGCCCGGAGGATTTGTTTTCGAACTTTGGAATCAGGATAGGACAAAACTCGCAGCCGTCGGAAGTTCGGCTGATGACGGTAATGTCTATTGGGAAACCGGTTCAGGTAAGAATCTTGCCTCTTTTGAATTGCCATCTGGAACTTATTATCTTGCCGAGGTATCTCCTTCGAAGTTTTATGACGGTGCCTCGGGAGAATACACCTATGTTTCCCCCGACGGTTTCAAAGATGAAGGTGACGGCAAATGGTATAAGGAGATAACGATAACTTCTGAAGACCGTACCGTAGAAGTCACGAATGACAGGAGTGAAGCATGCTTAAAGGTAATGAAGTCATCTGAAGACGGAAAGATAGAAGATATTGGCTTTGCAGTGTTTTTCGGAGGCAAAGGGGATCAGCCTGTTTGGGAGAGCGCAAGCCTTGCCATGGGTTCGACTGACAGTGAAGGAGTACTTGTTTTCGAACATCTTCCTACAGGCTGGTATCGGATAGACGAACAGGTATCTCCCGAATATAAGGTTACCTGGGATGACGGCACAAAGGGACGGTCCAGGGTTATAAGGATCACCGAAAAAGACGATAACAGGACACTGACCGTAAAAGCAGATAACAAAATAGACATGACCCCTGCTATTTCTACGGAGCTGACCGGTAAAGATCTTTCACATGATGTTCTATGCGGGACGGAAGTCTTTCTGAAAGACAGAGTATCGTACGAAAACCTTCTATTGGGTTATGAATACGTAATTAGCGGAAGTCTTGTGGACAGCAGGACAGGTGAAACATTAAAAAGGAAAGACGGAAAAGAATATGCTTCAAGTATCGTTTTTACAGCAGACGGTTCATCAGGCGAGATATCTGAAGATGAACAGGGAAGGCAGGTTGTTAAAGGTTATATAGACGTAATGTTTAAGGTTGATACCGGAGATCTTTTCGCTCAGGTATTTGAGCAGGGTGAGGATACCTTGTATATAGTCTGTTTTGAGACGTTGTCTTATAAGGGGATCGATCTTGTCGTTCATAACGATCTTAATGACGGTTTCCAGACAGTAAGAGTGTCTCCGGAAATATCAACATCGGCATATGATACCGGAACCTGCACAAATATAATGACACTCTCTGACAGCCTGGTTGTCTGTGACAAAGTAAGTTTTACAGGCCTTGTACCGGGTGAGATTTATAAAGTTACCGGAACACTCATGGACAGATCGACCGGAAAAGTCTATTTTGACCCTGACGGAAATACTTATACGAGAGAAGTCCGCTTTGTTCCGAACTCGTCCTACGGATATGTGAATGTCTTTTTTGAAGATGTGTATGTACCGTTGGACAATGTAGAGTTAGTCGTTTTCGAAAGGTTAAGTGTTGATTCATCTCAAAAAATAATAGCCGTTCATGAGGATATAAATGATGACTTCCAGACTGTGAGAAGACCGTCGTGTTCGACAATTGCTACGACGGAAAAAGGCGCAAAGATGTTTCTTGAGAATACTGAAGTGACGGTCATCGACAGGATCTGTTATCAGGACCTTGCTGCCGGGCATAAGTATTATGCCAAAGCAGCGCTCCTGAACAGTGACGGTACCAATGTAGTGAGTAAAGGTCAGGAGGTTATGTCTATAGAAGTATTTGAACCGGTTGAGAGTTCAGGTACGGTCGAGGTTACCTTGAGATTCGATTCGTCATCTCTTAAGCGCGGTGACCGTGTAGTTGTAATAGAGAATATCTACGATATGCTGACCGAAGAGGAGATGTCACTTGGTATTCAGACTGAGGATGTCCATGTCTTATCCCATGAGGATCTGAATAATATGGATCAGAGCCTTACCGTTACCAACATTCCTAAAACGGGAGAGCAGGAAAGCATAGCAATGTATTTGGGCATGGCACTGGTTATTATTGCTATGTGTATATCAGGAGGTGCGGTCATAGCCGATCACAGGAGAAGGACAGGAAAGCGATAAACTGCTTTAAAAGATTAGAACCGTTAACTCATAGGATAGAATGAAATGTTTTCAGAGATGTGCACTCAGGAGTACGGAAAAACGCGAAAAAACGTACTGAAAATGTCACTTTGGTATATATTTGCACTTCAGAGTACGGTTTTCGAGTAAAAACCGTACTCTGTCGTGCATTTGTGTGGTGTTATTACTGTTGACCGGTTAAAGTTCTTTTCTGTGGCTTAAGCCTAATTCCTCTGCAATCGCAAAGAATGCTTTTCTTGAATTCCTGATCGATGTCTCTGATACGCAGAAAGCGAGGCGGCAATAACCCGGGCGGGCAAAACTCGAACCCTTGACCAAAAGGAGATTATGTTTTGCGCAGATTCCCGCAAACTCGTCATCTTCAAGACCTTTAGGTGTATTCATGAAGATATAGAGAGCGCCGTTGGGTTTAACAGCATCAAAACCGGCATCAATGATATTGGAATATAAAAGATTGCGGCGGTTCTCGTAGTTTGCAACATCGACCTTGGCATTTATAGCTTTCTCGATGACTTTCTGCCAGATAGCAGGCGCATTTACACTGCCGAGTGTTCTGTTGGAAAGCACGATCGCTGCAGTAAGTTCGTTGTAATCAGCACATCTGGGGGAGACCAGTGTGTAACCGATCCTTTCGCCCGGAAGTGAAAGTGATTTGCTCCATGAGAAGCATACGATGAGGTTGTCGATATATTTTAATGCACAGGGAACAGATGCGCCGTCATATGCAAGGTCGATATAAGGCTCATCGCTGATGACATAGATCGTGTGATCCTGCTTTTTAAGCATGTTGTTAAGTTCAGTAAGAAGTTCTGCCGGATATACAACGCCGGAAGGGTTATTTGGGGAGTTGACGATGATCGCCTTGGTCTTTGAATTGATAGCCTTTTCGATATCTGCGATCACGGGCATGAAGCTGTCGTCTGTCTGGACTATGACTACCTTGCCGTTGTGGTTAGCCACATAGCCGTTATATTCCATGAAGTAGGGAGCAAGAAGAATGACCTCGTCGTCCGCATCGAGGATCGAGTGAAGAACGTCATTCATAGCAGAAGCAGCGCCGACAGTCATGCATACCGCATCCTCACCGATTTCCATTCCGGCTTCAGCTCCGCGCTTATCAGCTACGATCTTGCGGGTGCTCGGATAACCGCTGTTAGGCATATAGCCGTGCATACCGGGTGTGGGATTATCAGCCAGTTCCTTAAGCGCGTCGAAAACTTCCTTCGGAGGCTCCAAGTCGGGGTTGCCGATAGAGAAATCATAAACATTGTCTGCTCCGTAGATAGCCTTAAGCCTTCCGCCTTCTTCGAACATCTTGCGGATCTCGGAACCGCCTTTCAGTGCTTCCTGCATTTTCCTGGAAATCATAGTAATACCTCTTTGATATAAAAATTAGGAATAATATAGCACAAATAATAAATATCAGTTAATGATGACGGAAGAATCATACCTGCGCTGCGGTTTCTTTTGCCGTGATCTCGATATCGTAACAGGGATTCTGAAGTCTTTGTACGAAGAACCTTTCTGATAAAGGCTTGTCGTAGAGGAATGACTGGAAAAGATTACAGCCGCACATAATCAGATCGTCGGCCTGCTTTTGAGATCCGATGCCCTCGCAGATGACTTTGTATCCCAGCATTCCTGCAAGGTTGATCATATTGTTAGCAATAATACGGCCCTTCGGATCATCAGGGTCAAATCTGTCAGCGTTTATCTTAACGTAGCTTGCGTCAATGTCGTGAAGCATCGTAAGCGTTGACTGACCTGTACTGAATTTATCTAAAGTAACAAGCACACCGGCTTCACAGAGTGCATGGCTTACATCTTTTAAGACAGGCATTCTCTGAGTGAAGTCAGGCTCTGAAAACTCGATCCCTATGAGATGGTGGTCGACACCGTATTTATCGATGACCTTGAGGATATCGTCAGCAATAGCGGAATTAAAAAGGTTGCGTCCGGAGAAATTGACAGTGATCGGAACAAGCGAGATGCCCTGGGCTTTCCACGACATTATGTTGCGGCATACGTTCTCGAGAACATAAAAGTCTATCTTGGTAACAATGCCGGAGTCGGTTGCGAGGGTGATGAATTCTTTAGGCGATATGATCTTGCCGTCCAAGGGCCATCTTGCAAGAGCTTCAGCAGCATGTAAAACCGGTTTGTCCTCGAGATTTATGACAGGCTGATAGTAGATAAGGAATTTGTTCTCGTTGAGAGCGCGAGTCAAAGTCTCAGTATTGTTGTGGTTGGATTCATTGATCTCCTCGGAATAGTATACGATGTCGACATTATTCTTCTTTGAATAGCTGAATGCCTGTGAACACTCGCCCATAACATGGTTTCCGAAGCGGTGATTGTGGCGGATCGTTGTTATTCCGGCTCTGCAGTTGAAGACGTGCTCGAATCTGTCACCGCCATAAGTGAGGACCACCGGTACGGCAGATATGAATTGTTCAAGCTCGGGAAGTCTTGATGTGGTCAGTACCACAACGAAGTTATCGCCGCCGAGATGAACGGCGAACTCACCCTTTGTATCGTCCGGGAAAGTATTGAGCTTGGCACCGAACGTTTTGATGGCTGAACCTGCAATATCAGAACCGAAGTATCTGTTTAACTGGTTAACATGTTTTATGTTGATAAAAGCAACTGAATACTGGGTGGCAATGCCGGAAGCGAACATCTCTTCAAATTTATTGAACAGATAGTTGACGTTATGCATTCCGAATTCAATGTCGTTGTTGTAAAGATATGCGTACTGAGCACTTAGACGGTATACGGAGATCTTGTTTGCGACACTGTTCCTGAATATGTTCATGAATTCCTTCTGCTCCTCTGTGAGCTGGGGAGGGAATTGCGTATATGTGAACCTGATGACGGTAGTTACACTGTCAGGTGTGCCTAAAGAGATCTCAAAATATTCCTGACCGACATTATCGGTAAGGTAGTCAACATTCTTTGCTACGGTTTTGCCGCTGATGAATTGGGTATCGTCGATCTTCGCGATCGAAAGATAGTTGGCGTATCTCGAAAAGTTTTCGTTGAACCTGCACTCGACACATTCATCGAGAGTCTCAAAAAAGCTCTTAATGTTAGGAGCAGCAGAATTCATAGATTCATCCTTTGCTTTGATATCCTAAATTTTAAGACAGGAACATATATAAAACAATAATTAAACAAAATATCAAATAAAATAGATAATGAGGCAATTATGAAATATGACCTGAGAAAATATAACGAAAAAACATTCAGGCAGTATATCGGACTAAAAGGAGAAGATGCTGCAGCCGAGGCACTAAAGTCCAAAGGATATGTGATCCTCGAGCGAAATTACACCGTTCATAATACGGGAGAGATAGACATAATCGCTGGAAAAGATGACGATATTCACATTTTCGAAGTAAGGACCAGATTAAATGCCGGAACATATCCGGATTCTGCCGAGTCAGTGATGTATTCGAAAAGAATGAAGGTGATAAAGACTTCAGAGCATTATATTCAGGAAAACAGGCTTTATGACAGGAATGTTGTTTTCGAAGTGATAAAGGTTACGCATGACAGGCATGGGAACATCCTGAGTATAGACTTTGTCCCTTTTTGATGTGTAACGGATGATTTGACTGATTAAATCATAAATAAAAATCAACCAAACGGACTTGAAAAGGAACCGTTTGGTTGATAAAAACTCAGAATCTAAACCAAGTCCGATAATAGGGCGTTTGGTTGATTGTTATGAACAGCGTTTGAGACCATGTCTGCTTTTAAAGATACCTGCAGTGATTATGCCATCTTTGGATCGTTTTCGCGCAAGACCTCGAATTCACGGTTCTTCTTTGCTTTGACGAACCTTACGATCATGAATGTGATGACAGTAATGAAGATTGCTGAAGATATGATCACAGGCAGGAGGGATGTTAACAGATAAGATGCTCTCTGAGAAGTTGTCGGATTCATCCTCTTTGCTGTATCTTCGATCCCGTATCTGAAAGCATTTTCCAGAGCAACTCCCGGATCTTCACCGCTTTTGATGTCTTTACGGACAATGTTCTTAAACTTCATGAACGATGTGCCCGTAATGAATGGATCTGTCAGGTCGCCCTGAACTGCTTCGATCGTTACGCTTGGTTTCTCAGATCCTGCATCTGCTTTTGGTACTGAGCAGACTACAACGAAATGCTCTTCGTCTTTGTAATTACTGACATAAAGATAATAGGCATAATCGGAAAGCTTTGAATTCGTAGCTTTCCATGTCTCTTCATAAACCGTATAGATGACAGGGCAGATACCGGTAAGCTCCTGATACTCTTTTAATGTATGCATCAGAGACTCATCGTCATAAATGATCAATGCATCGTCATCAACCTTAGGAGAATCCGTGTAAGATGAAGCGAGTCTTACCGGGGTCTGAATATCGACTGTAAGACTTACGACAAAGGTTACAAAAACCGCCAGTATGGAAACAGCGACTATCGATAAGATCGATGATTTCTTTGTTGTCCTGCCGTTAAGATACCAGTCACTTCCGTCGTTTACATTCCTTTTATGTATTTTCGAGCCTGGGAAATAACGTATCGCCCCATTGCGTGAGTTGTGTAAAAAACCATAAAAACCGTGTGTGCCGCCGCTAAAACCGCCGCCGCCTGATACATGTGGCATAAAATTGTACCTCCCTTATTCCAATTCTTATTCCGGTTAAAATTTTATCAATTATCCATGATGTTTTCAATATAAATCGTACCTGAAAGCCCGAAAACAATACGATTTAACCTTTTGTTAACCTTTTTGATCTGCCCGATTTATTTGCGCTATCCTGCTTGTTGCTTGTGCAACGTGCCGAATTTATAAGAAAATGCATTTTCGTTAAGAAGAAATGCCATTTTAACAAGTTTTATTTATTGCTTTAATAACGCAATAGAATATAATTGTTGAGGTTTTGAGGGGAGCCCCCTCATTCAAAATGCAAGATTAGATTTGCAAAATTTCATTTTAAGGAAGGTTGGCTGATCATGAAGGGTTACCGTGAGATGACAAAAGAAGAACTCGTTTCAGAGAGAAGCGCGTTGGTTGAACGCTATGAGAAGTGCAAGGCAATGGGACTTTCTCTCGACATGACACGCGGAAAGCCTTCGCCTGAACAGCTGGATCTTTCCAACGATATATATGACACACTTAAAGACGGTTTTAAGACTGCCAAAAATGAGGATACAAGAAACTACGGTATAGCTCCCGGTATCGAAGAGATCAGAAAGATCTTTGCTGATATTATGGGAACCGACAAAGACAATATCTTCATGGGCAATTCATCATCTTTGAACCAGATGTATGATGCGATCATGCGTTCCATGGTATTCGGTGAAGTTGATTCTCCTAAGCCCTGGTCACAGGTTGAGGGAAGAAAGTGGCTCTGCCCGGCACCCGGATACGACAGACACTTCAGAGTTACAGAGACAATGGGCTTTGAGCTCATAGCAGTTCCCATGACGGAGAACGGCCCTGACATGGATATGGTGGAAGAACTCGTTAAGGATGAGAACGTTAAAGGTATATGGTGCGTTCCATGCTACAGCAATCCTGACGGAGTCGTTTATTCCGCAGAGGTTTGCGAGCGCCTTGCCAGGATGGAGACTGCCGCACCGGATTTCCGTATCTTCTGGGACAACGCTTATGTAGTTCATCATCTTTCAGAAGACAGGAACGAGTGGGGAAAGCTTCCTGATATGCTCTCTCTTTGCGAGAGTTATGGCCATGCAAACAGGGTATATGAGTTCGCATCCTCTTCAAAGATCACATTTGCCGGCGGCGGTATCTCATGCATTGCAGCCAATAAGGACAATATGACCTGGGCAAAGAAATACCTCAACGCTCAGGCTATCTGCACCAACAAAGTCAATCAGCTTGCCCATGCAAGATTCCTTCCTGATGCTGAAGCTGTTTATTCACACATGATGAAGCATGCATCCATTCTCCGTCCGAAGTTTGAAGCATGTCAGAAAGTCCTTAATGAAGAGCTCGGTTCCGATGAGCTTTTCCACTGGACAGATCCCAAGGGCGGTTATTTTGTAAGCTTTTATGCCATGCCCGGCACTGCAACGAAGATCGTTTCCATGTGTAAGGAAGCAGGTGTTGCTCTTACTCCTGCAGGTGCAAGCTATCCTTACGGCAAGGATCCTTCTGATTCAAACATAAGACTTGCTCCTTCATTCCCTGTTGTTGAAGATATCGAGAAGGCAGTCAGAATCCTCTCGATCTGTGCTAAAATCACAGCAGTGGATAAATTATTGGAGGATCTTTGATAATGAATAAAGATACATACGAGAGCCCTTTGAACTCCCGCTATGCCAGTCGCGAGATGCAGTACATTTTCTCTCCTGATAAGAAGTTCCGCACCTGGAGACTTCTTTGGATCGCATTAGCTGAGGCAGAAAAGGAATTAGGTCTTGATATTACCGATGAGCAGATAGCTGATCTTAAGGCTCACAAGGATGACATCGATTATGAGGATGCCGCAGCTGAGGAGAAGATCCGCAGACACGACGTAATGGCTCATGTTCATTCGTACGGTAAGCAGGTATCAGGTTCCGGCGCAGACAGAATCATCCACCTTGGTGCCACATCCTGCTATGTCGGCGATAATACTGACATCATCATTATGAGGGAAGCTTTAGAGCTCATTAAGAAGAGACTTGTTGTCGTCATCGCAAAGCTCGCTGATTTTGCCGATGAATACAAGGCTATGCCGACTTTGGGATTCACTCATTTCCAGCCCGCACAGCTCGTAACGGTAGGTAAGAGGGCGACACTCTGGCTCCAGGATCTGGTTTTCGATCTTGAGACGGTAGAAAATGCGATTGCTTCTTTAAAGCTCCTCGGATGCAAAGGAACAACAGGCACACAGGCTTCATTCTATGATCTTTTCGACGGCGACCACGCAAAGTGCGTCGAGCTCGACAGGAAGATCTGCCGGAAGATGGGCTTCGAGTCATCTTACTATGTATCCGGTCAGACTTATTCCAGAAAGATAGATTTCACGGTGCTTTCAGCTCTTGCAGCCATCGCACAGAGCGCTCACAAGTTCTCTAACGATATCAGACTTCTCCAGCACTTAAAGGAGATCGAGGAGCCTTTTGAGAAGAACCAGATCGGGTCTTCGGCTATGGCTTATAAGAGAAACCCGATGAGATCCGAGAGGATCGCATCTCTTTCCAGATATGTGATCGCTGACGTCTTAAATCCTGCTATGACATCTTCCGAGCAGTGGTTTGAGAGGACATTGGATGATTCTGCCAACAAGAGGATCTCAGTGCCGGAGGCATTCCTTGCTGTTGATGCCATCCTCGGTATCTACACGAACGTTGTTTCAGGACTTGTTGTTTATCCGAAGATGATCGAAAAGCATATCCTTGATGAACTTCCTTTCATGATGACAGAAAATATCATGATGGAAGCAACCAAGAAGGGCGGAAACCGTCAGGAACTCCATGAGGAGATCCGTCAGCTTTCCATGCAGGCTGGTTCTGTTGTTAAGAACGAAGGCAAGCCCAATGATCTTCTCGAGAGGATCGCAGCTGACCCGAAGTTCGGCATGACGATGGACGAACTTGTAAAACTCAGAGATCCCAAGCTCTATATCGGCCGATGTCCCGAGCAGGTCGACACATTCCTTAACGAGTGTGTAAGACCTTTGATCGAAGCACATAAGAGTGATCTCGAAGTAAGTGAAGTGGAGCTAAAAGTCTGATATTAGGACACTAAAAGATCTTCAGGATTATTGCGGGATATACTTAACGTTAAGTTTGGCATATCCCGCTTTTTATATTAAAATATAATCAACTCGAGCATGGCGGCCTCTAAATTGGACCTACATGACATAATAAGGAGCTTGGGCCTGTCTTTTTGATGTAAAGCCTTGTAAGTTGGACTATTGAGATCTG
>JAIKWL010000063.1 GCA_024684815.1 Saccharofermentans sp.
CGTAAATCAGAACCTAAATCAAGCTCAGAGGGTTCTCTTTTACGCACTATAACAATACTCATCACGAAAAACGCACGGGAGTGAAGTGGTCTAAATGTTTGAGACGATTATCAGCTGTTTGAAAACACACCGACAAATCCCGGTTTGTCTTAAGTCATTCTGTTGCTCATCCACAAAAAAGGATGCATCTCATTCAGTCTTAAGATGCATCCTAAATAACGTTTACCTTTAAGTATCTGCAGATAATATCTTTACTCGATAGCAGCAACTTCACCGGCCTTTTTATAGATCGAATTTTCCGGAATGACGCCTCTTACCATGGAAAGAGGATATACTCTTGAACCTCTGCCGATAACAGTACCGGGATTAAGAACGCTGCCGCATCCGACTTCGACATTGTCACCGACTATCGCTGCAAACTTCTTAAGGCCTGTCTCGATCACCTCATCGCCGTTCTTAACGCAAACAAGTGTCTTGTCGGATTTGACATTGGATGTGATAGCGCCTGCACCAAGATGAGATTTGAATCCGAGGACGGAATCGCCTACATAGTTATAGTGAGGAACCTGGACATTATCACTGATAATAACATTCTTAAGCTCTGTGGAATTACCGATAACACACTTGCTTCCGATAAGAGCACTGCCTCTGATGAAGGCACACTGACGTACTTCTGTCTCGGGGCCGATAATACAGGGACCGTTGATATATGCGGAATCAAACACCTTTGCACTCTTTGCGATCCAGACACCGTTGCCTTTATCCTCATATATCTCGGGATCAAGAGTCGGACCTAATTCAAGAATAAAATCCTTGATCAAAGGGAGAGCTTCCCAGGGATAAGTCTTGTCTTCAAGGATAGGTGCGGCGAGTGTGTGGGTCAGATCAATAAGGTCTTTTGTATTAAACATAAATTGTTTCCTTTCCAGCCGGACATCTTACCGATGAAGGGCTATAAAATCACTTAACTTTTACTATGTATGTCTCCTGCGGGTTAATAGACTTAACACGGAAATATGTATCGTCATCGTGAGTTACGGTTACAGGGAGTTTTACAACACCGATGTCGGCTGCATCAACATCTTTGTAGTCTATCTTAGCCGTTATGTCACTAGCGGTTATGGAATTCAGAGTCTCGGCACGGCCGACGATCTCAAGCTCAACCTGCTGGAGCGGATAATCCACTTTGGATCCGTCTGAGAGGACATCGGTATTTTCATACTGTATCGGCACACTGATCTTCATTGTGACAACAGGGTTTGTGATTACCTGGATATAGATCCACAGGCCGAGAGATAAGAAGAGCGAGACCAAAAGGAACAATACTCTTGTCGCAACGCCGACTCTCTGCGAATTGGATGTTCTGTCAGCTGCCTGTGTTCGTATCGAAATAGGAACTGATGCCTCTCCCGCTTTTTCGACCTGAGTTGTTGCAACAACAGCTTCAGAAGCGGTATTATCCTTATTCTTCGAAGCCTGACCTACTTCATCAGGACCTAAGACTTCCTGATCCTCATTTTTCTTCTTGCGGAATAAACCTAAGAATGAACCGAATACGGTCTTCTTCTCTCCGCCATATTCCTTCAGACCCAACAGATAGGAAAGATTCGCTTCAAGTTCTTTTGTTGATCTCATCTCGAAAAGTCTGCCGTTAACAGCTATGGAGGTTTTGCCTCTTTCTTCAGATACAACAACTGCAACCGTATCGCCCATTTCACTGGCTCCGACAGCTGCCCTGTGTCTTGTTCCGGCACGTTCAAGAGAATGCATGGTAACCGAGAGCGGAACGTGACATCTTGCAGCGATGATCCTTCCGTCCCTTATAAGAAGTCCGCCGTCATGCATTGGTGAGCCCTTATAGAAAATGCTCTGCAATACAGAACTTGTGACCTCAGAATCAAATGAGACAACATTTTCCTGTGATAACAGTTCGTCTAATCTTGTATGTCTTTCAATAAGGATAAGGGCTCCCGTATAGGTTCTCGACATTTCTTTACATGCTGCACTTATCTCTTTTATAAAAGAATTGAGCTCATCCTTTGTCATTACAGATTCGCTGTGCCTGAACGGACTCGTAGCACTGGATGTTCTCAGACCGACTGTCTCGAGAGCACGTCTCAATTCAGGCTGGAACAATACGACAAAAAGGATGGCAATGATATAAAGCAAGCGGTTGAACAGAAATCCGACCATGTCGAGTCCGATAATGCCGCAGAAAGCAACAAAAGCCAGAATAAGCACTATACCTTTGATAAGCTGCCATGCTCTCGTCTGTCTGATAAAGATAAAGAGAGAATAGAAAAGGAACGTTACGAGAATGATATCAAGAGCATATCTGATGAAATCCCACGGGCTGCCGAAAAAAAGCGTTCCCTCATCAAGGCTGTTGAACAACTCCTGCATAAAATCGTATATTTGCCTGATGAATGATGAGTTTGAAGCCATCTGACAGATCCTTCTCTTAATGCTTATCTAAATAATTATAGCATAATTAAGAAAAATCAAGCTCGGCAAATCTGTAACGGTTTAACGCAGATCCGGGAAAGGCGGATAAGACTTCAGCTCTTCGACACCGCCACGTGCATATTATTCACCCGCTTTTGCCTGTTCGATCTTATATGCTTCGTAAGCTGCCGGTGTCATGCCCTTGTCGGAGCCTTTCAGAAGAGACTCTATGACAATGAACGCAACACAGTTTATCCTGATCTGCAGCCGGTCACCGGAGCAGTCAATCTCGCCATCATCGTTGCGGTCGTAATCCTCTTCGAGAAGTATCGAATCAAGATAGTACGAACAGTCGGCAGGAGTGCCCCTGATAATACCGCCATAATCCTGGAGGCTGAGGTTTTTAGTCTCCCTCATCTGATCCATTGACGTAAAGTTATATTCATAGCTTTCGAAATAAACAACCGGGATCATCCTGTCATCAAAGACTTTGTAATCCGAGATCGTTTTCGGGAGTTCCTTAAAGATATCCTTGTATCCGTCACCGTCGACATCTTCTTTGATACCGGACTCATTGTAGTAAAGATCAAAGCCGTAGTTTGTCCACAGAGGGTTGGCAAAGCAAACATCATATGACTGATAGAGTTTTCTTCTCATCTCATATCTTCTGCTCGAGATCAGGGATTTGAAACCTGAAGAAGCATAGACCTTATCACCCGCATAAAGACTGTCAACGTCATACATGACATCGATCATGCCTCTTTCATCGTATGAAAGAGACTGATAGAATGCTTCGGCACCGCTGAAATGGTCTGTACCGGCTCCGAAAAAAACGAACCAAACATCATATCCGACATTTTTGTAATCCTTAAAGGCTTTAAGAGCAGTAAGGATACATGCTGTTCCTGACGCATTGTCGGAAATACCGTCAAAACGGTATTTAGCTTCAGTTACCTCTGTCCCGGTATCATCATCACCGTCCTCATCTTCGTCCTCTTCTTCACCGTCTTCCTCATCATCTGCACCGGTATATTCGGGCAGAAGCGAAGCATCGTAATGTGTGCCGATTATAGCGACTCTGTG
Organism: Saccharofermentans sp.; assembly: GCA_024684815.1. Lineage (GTDB taxonomy): Bacteria > Bacillota > Clostridia > Saccharofermentanales > Saccharofermentanaceae > Saccharofermentans. The sequence continues at coordinate 3,529 of JAIKWL010000063.1, forward strand.
CTCAAGTTCGAATGATCCGTCTTTTTGCTCGCAATAAAAGCCCGTTCCCTCGACCCTGACTATGTAGTCATTTGAAATTCCGGTCTCAGAACCCTGAAAACTAAGGACTTCAGGTGTATAACCCAGTTCTTTGATCTTTTCTTCGATATATTCTCCGGTCCTCTTCTCGCCGTCAGTATAGGCTTCTCTGTCGGGAAATCTTAAGGCTATCTCCCTGGCGATATCTGATCCGTATGAACCGTAATCCGCAGGTTTTACGGTAGTCTTATTCTTTTCCTTGCAGGACGATAAAAGAAGCGGTTGTGCAATAACCGTTAACAAGGTTGCCGAAGTTATTATTTTCTTAATCAAAACGCTCTTCATAACCCGTGTATTATACCCTAAGTATCATTTTCATTTGCGGCAATTGAAGAAGATGCAGCTGTGATCTTCTTAAGTCTGTCTTCAAGAACAGCAAGTGCTTCTTCTGCCGAAGGATATTTTATGGCCCAGTTGCCTTTTCCTCCGACTTCTTCATAACAGACAAGAGCATCACCGGCTTTAGAGCCTTTCAGATAAGAATCCTTAAGCGAATTCATTATGGCATTGAAGCTCACGCCCTTAAGGCAGGTCGGGAGATCCAGTTTTGTATAGATGGCGGACATGGACGGCCTTGCCTTGTCAGGCAAAGTTGCATAAAGACTCAAAGCCAAAGCCTCGCCCTCCGAATAGTTCATAAACCTGAAATATCCTTCTATTGCTTCCGACAATTCGCTTCCCAGAGTCAGGAGCAAAGGATTCTTTCTGTCTATCGCTGCTCTTGCCGCGTATACCCGGTTGAGGAAAACCCTGATATCAGAAAGGCTCGATTCGGTTATCTTCAGCAATTCTGTCAAAAGACCGAAATCAGCCAGCAAAGCATATCTTATTATCTGTGCATATCCGTTCGGAATGTACTTTTTGGGAACTGTTGAAAGAAAAGCAGGATCGATAAACGCAGCACTTGGAGATACTTCTATCGAAGCCGTGTTCTTCCTGCTTCCCGAATTGAGGAAAGACTTATCTGCACAGCAGGTCTCGGACATGGAAGACAGTGTGGTCGGAACCGTAATAAGACGGGACTTTCCCGTATAGACCGACGCTGCAAACGCTGCCAGGTCTATGACCTGTCCGCCTCCGAACGCAATTATCCAGTCATCGCCGTTAAGCCCGAAATCCGTAAGTTCCTTGATTATATTGTTGATCTGTGAAAGGTTCTTAGCCTGTTCACCCTCTTCGACAGTGATAAGACAGGTCTTGATATCTCTGATAACGAACTGTTTCTCAAAGGCATTATAGTAATACCCGCTGACCTGTCTGTCAGATATAATGGCGGCCTTAATGCCTTTACCGCTCAGATCTTTGTTATCATACTGCTCGAGTATGAACCCGGCGACGAACTCTTCTGCGATGCCGCTTCCGGTAAAGCAATCAAAGCTCCGGTTACAATCAAGTCTGTCCAAAGGTTTTAAGGCTCCTTTCGCGCTAAAAGTCAATTTGTATATTAACACAAAAGTGATAAAATAAACGCTCAGATAAATATTTAATAGAGGTTATGTATGAAAATAAGAACGAGATTCGCACCCAGTCCCACGGGCTTTATGCATGTCGGAAATCTGCGCACCGCCCTGTACGAATACCTTACAGCAAGGCACGAAGGCGGCACTTTTGTTCTGAGGATCGAAGATACCGACCGTGAACGATATGTAGAGGGAGCAACTCAGGTTATATACGACACAATGAAGCTGGCAGGTCTTGACCATGACGAAGGTCCTGACATCGGCGGCGATTTCGGTCCTTATGTTCAGAGCGAGAGGCTTTCAATGTATAAGCCCTATGCCGAGAAACTCGTTGAAGAAGGCAAAGCATACAGATGTTTCTGCACCAAAGAACGTCTTGAAGCATTGAAAGAGAATGCTCCTGAAGGCACCGGCTACGACCGTCACTGCAGAGACTTATCACCTGAAGAGATTCAGAAGAACCTGGACGCAGGCATGCCCTACGTTATCCGTCAGAAGATGCCTCTTACAGGCTCGACCTCTTACCATGACCTTGTTTACGGAGATATCACTTTCCCCAATGAGGATCTGGACGATCAGGTATTGATAAAGACAGACGGCTTCCCTACCTATAACTTCGCTAACGTTATCGATGATCACACAATGGGCATCACCCATGTAGTCAGAGGAAGTGAGTATCTCTCTTCAACACCCAAATACAATCTTCTCTACGAGGCATTCGGCTGGGAGATCCCCACATATATCCATTTGCCTCTCATCATGGGCAAGTCTGTTGACGAGGAAGGCAACGAAGTAATCTCCAAGCTTTCCAAGCGTCACGGCTCCACAGGCTTTATGGATCTCATTAACGAAGGTTACCTCCCTGAGGCTATCATCAATTACATTGCCCTTCTCGGTTGGGCTCCGAAAGATACAAGAGAGATCTTCTCATTGAAAGAACTCATTGAAGCTTTTGATATCAACGGAATCTCCAAGTCCCCTGCAGTCTTCGACTACGACAAGCTCTCCTGGGTAAACCAGGAGCACATAAAGCTCATGTCCGATGAGGAGTTCCTGGAGCACGCCAAGCCTTACTACGATGAGGCAGGCGTTGATCCTTCCTGCTATTCATTGCTTGCCGAGCTCTTAAAGCCCAGGATCGCGAAATTTACCGAGATCACAGAGAAGCTCTCTTTCATCAAGGAGTATGGTGATTTTGATCTCGCTCTTTTCGAACATAAGAAGAGCAAGTCCACCGTCGAATCTTCCAGGGAAATGCTCGAAAAAGCTATCCCCGTACTCGAGAAGCTGGAGTGGGACAGAGATGCTATTACCGAAGCAATGAAGACCTTAGCTGAGAGTCTTGAAGTCAAGAACTCGGTCGTTATGTGGCCTGTAAGAATAGCTGCTGCCGGAGTTGCGGTAACGCCCGGCGGATGTTCCGAGGTCATGATACTCCTTGGAAAAGACGAATCTCTCAGAAGAATTAAATATGCTTATTCAAGACTTTGATCGGGAGAATATGAGAAATGGCTGACAGTAAGAATTTTATAGAGCAGATCATTGACGAAGAACTTAAAGAAGGCGGCAGAGTCTACGGCAAAAAGATCCATACCAGATTTCCGCCCGAACCCAACGGTTATCTTCACATCGGACACGCAAAAGCATTGGAGATAGACTTCGGCACAGCTGAAGCTTATAACGGACTTTGCAACCTCAGGATGGATGATACGAATCCCACCAAGGAAGATGAGGAATACGTTGAGGCCATCAAGGAGGATATCCACTGGTTAGGTCACGACTGGGACGACAGATTCTTCTATGCTTCCGAATATTTCGAGAAGATGTATGAGTTTGCCATCGAACTAATCAACAAAGGCTTAGCATATGTTTGCGAGCTCACACCCGAACAGATGCGTGATATGAGAGGCGACACAAAGACACCTGCCGTCTCCCCTTACCGCGACAGACCTATCGAGGAGAGCCTCGATCTCTTCAAGAGAATGAGAGCCGGCGAATTCGAAGACGGCAAGATGACGCTCCGTGCGAAGATCGATCTTGCATCAGGCAACTTCAACATGAGAGATCCGGTTATCTACAGGATCAATCATCTCCCTCACCACAGAACCGGCACAGAGTGGTGCATCTACCCCATGTACGACTTCGCTCATCCGATCGAGGACGCTTTGGAAGGCATCACACATTCACTCTGCTCACTTGAATTTGAAGCTCACAGACCTTTGTATGACTGGGTCGTAAACAACATCTCCGTAGAATGCAAGCCCCGCCAGATCGAGTTTGCAAGACTCGGCATCACACATACGGTGCTTTCCAAGAGAAAGCTCCGCGCCATGATCGAAGCAGGCATCGTTACAGGCTGGGATGACCCCAGAATGCCCACTCTCTGCGGTTTGAGGAGAAGAGGTTATACACCTGCTTCCATCCATAACTTCAGCGCGAGGAACGGCGTTGCCAAAGTCAATTCTGTTGTTGACTTTGCATTCCTTGAATACTGCTTAAGAGAAGATCTCAACGATCACGCACAGAGAGCAATGGCTGTTTTAAAGCCCATAAAGCTCATCATCGACAACTATCCTGAGGGACAGTCCGAAGATTTCGATGTCGAGAACAACCCCAAGGATGAGAACGCAGGCACACGCAAGGTTTCCTTCTCAAGAGAACTCTGGATCGAATCAGAGGATTTCATGGAAGTACCTGCACCCAAATACTTCAGGCTCTTCCCCGGCAACGAGGTGCGCCTTAAGTCCGCATATGTTGTTAAATGCGTATCATGTGATCACGATTCAGAGGGAAACGTTACGGCAGTTCACTGCACATATGATCCTGATTCCAGAGGCGGAAACACTTTAGACGGCAGAAAGATCAAGTCCACGATACACTGGGTTGACGCAAACAACTGCGTAGACGGCGAGATCAGACTTTATGACAGGCTCTTCACCACTGAGCAGCCTGACCTTGCCGACTGTAACTATCTTGATTTCATCAACCCTGATTCATTGGAGATCATCAAAGGCGCCAAGCTCGAAGCTTTCCTTAAAGATACAAAACCTGCTGACAGATTCCAGTTCTTAAGAACGGGTTACTTCTGTGCTGATTCCAAGGATTCAACACCCGATCATCTGGTGTTCAACAGAGCCGTATCTTTGAAAGACAGCTACAAACCTGAGTGATTTACTCTTACAATTATGCAAGAAAACAACCCCTGCCTGTTGACAGGGGTTTATCTTTCATTTAGCGTTCTCCTCGCAGGTCAATTGATCTCAGGAAGCGAAAGCATCCTGTCTAATGCCTCATTTACAACGCTTCTGGGGCAAGCGATATTCATACGGATAAACTGCGTTGCCTTTTTAGAGAAGAACGTGCCCTCTGAGAACCTAATATGTGTATTATCAAGGAAAAACTTCGCAGTATCGTCCATTCCCAACGCTGATGCATCTATCCACATGAGGTATGTGCCTTCAATATCAGTTACCTTGAGTTTAGTGCCGGAAAGACGTGACTTTACAAGCTCAATATTGCCTTCAAGATAAGAGACAAGTTCATCCATCCACTTGTCGCCGTAAGTATATGCGGCTCTGGTCGCAACCAGGCCCATGATGTTCAGTCCGTATGCACCGGTGGAAAGTGAGACCTTATCTACTGCCCTTCTCATACTGTCATCGGCAATAACGATGTTGGCCGCCTGTATACCCGCGATGTTAAAAGACTTTGTTGCCGATGTGCATGTGACTGTGATCTTCTTTAATTCTTCAGACAAAGAAGCGATCGGAATATGAACGTGACCGCTGTATACAAAATCCGCATGGATCTCATCGCTGACTATGACCATATGGTTCTTTATGCATATATCCCCGATCTTCAGCAGTTCTTCTCTTGTCCAGACCCGGCCGACAGGATTATGCGGATTACAGAGAATAAGCATCTTTACATTATTCTCACGGACCTTAGTCTCAAGATCATCAAAGTCGATCTCATAGCGTGATCCTTTTAAGACCAGATCTGATATCACGAGATTTCTTCCGTTGCCTTTTACAGATTTGGCAATAGGTCCGTAAAGCGGTTCAAAGATAAGAACGCTGTCATGCTCTTTGGTAAGAGCTCTGATCGCATAAGTCATCCCGAGAACCACTCCGGGAAGCCTTAATACTGTCTTAGGATCCACTTCCCAGCCGTATCTTCTCTTATACCAGCCTATCAGCGCTTTATCGTATGATCCATCTGCTTCCGGATAACCGAAGACTCCTTTTTTCGCCTGTTCAACAAGACTGTCTATTACTTCATCAGGACTTTTGAAATCCATATCGGCAACCCACATGGGAATAAGGTCGTCGATACCGTCTATCTTTGCATGCTTAATATCTTCAGGATCATTCCTGTCAACGATTTCATCAAAAACACTCATACAGGGACAATCGTCATTCACTTTCCTGAGTGCTTTCAACATAAGTTTCCATTACTTCGGAATAATCGGCTCCGACTGCAAAATGCGTGTAATCGACATGAACATCGTTGTGGATCTCTTTTCCGAACAACTTGATTATCGTTCCCACTTCATAATAGACCTTGCCAAGCTGTGGATAATAACTGTGACGGCGTTCGACCTCATATATAAATCCGGATCCGATACTTCTGTAAATAACTGTTCCGCCATCGTCCTTTTTGGTTATTCTGGGAAACAGAACAACAACATCACACAAAACAAAAGCAATAACAAGAGCACCGATTATGGTTTTAACTATTTTTTGTCCAAAGTTGTTTTTCATAGTTTCACCTCAAAAAGATACTGTTCCCGGACAAAAGCTTCAGTAGCCTGCCAGAAATGCTTTTGTTCTCTCCTGCTTCGGATTCGTAACGAGTTCGTAAGCAGGTCCTTCCTCAACTATTATACCGCCATCCATGAATACGATGCGGTCTGCAACGTCTCTTGCAAAACTCATCTCGTGAGTTACGATGACCATCGTCATCTTCTCTTTTGCAAGTTCTCTGATTACTGTCAGGACGCCCTTTGTAAGCTCCGGATCCAAAGCAGATGTCGGCTCATCAAAGAAGATGATCTCGGGATTAGTCGCAAGAGCCCTTGCGATCGATACTCTCTGCTGCTGACCGCCTGAAAGATTGCATGGATACTCATCGGCTTTTGCCTTAAGATCCATTTTTTCAAGAAGCCCGTCACATATCCTGTCCGCTTCTTCCCTGCTCTTTTTATGAACATGTATCAGAGCTTCCGTGATGTTCCTTCTTACAGAGAAATGCGGAAAGAGATTAAAGTTCTGAAAAACAAGACCGAACTTTGAACGGATCTCTTTTTCGAGCTTTTTATCACAATATGACAGATGACCGTCTTTAGTATCACAGAGCACGTCTCCGCCTATAACGATCTTTCCGGAATCCACTTTCTCCAAAGTAGTGGCACACCTCAAAAGTGTTGACTTGCCGCCGCCGGAAGGTCCTATGACGGCAACGACTTCACCACGGGTAACCTGCATGGAAATGCCTTTGAGCACCTCCAGATCACCGAAGGTCTTACATATATCTTTCATCTCAAGCACGATGTTGTTATTGATATCTGCCATTTGATTGACCTCTTATGAATAATAAGACATGGATTTCTCTACCCGGTTTAATATCGCTTCGATCAACAGGTTCATTGCATAATAGAACGCGCCGGCAACTATGAACGGAATAACAGATACCTGTGCTGATGCGGCAGCCGAAGCGGCAGTAAACATTTCAGTAACTGAAAGGACCTGTGCCAGCGAAGTATCCTTAACAAGAGTTATTATCTCGTTGGAGACTGAAGGAAGCACCCTCTTGATCACCTGAGGCAGAATGATCTTGAAGTATGTCTGCATTTTCGAGAAGCCCAAAACAGTAGCAGCCTCATACTGGCCTTTTGACATAGACTGGATACCGCCTCTGAATATCTCCGCAAAATAGGCGGCATAGTTCAGAGAGAATGCGATTATCGTTGCTATGAACCTGTAATTGAAAGGTCCCAGCCGGACACTGCCGAGATTGACCCTGAAAAGATAATAAGGACCAAAGTATACAAGGAGCAGCTGGAGCATAAGAGGAGTTCCTCTTAAGATAGAAATATAAAACCTGAATATAAGGGATACGATCTTTATCTTGGACATCCTGCCTTTGGATACAAGCAATCCTAACGGTATCGAGAATATAAGCGTGAAAAAGAAGATCCCGAAAGTAAATCTGAAACCAAGCGCTAATTGAGTCAGTGTCGATCGTAACAGTTCCATATCAATACCCCGGCATTATCCAAACATTCACCGCATCAGGCAAGCCGTTTATGTACCATGTGACTTCATGCCTGCTCATATCCACATCATATCCGGTAATAAAGCCTTCTATGTTGCAATACTCGTATTTCTGCAAAACCTTACAGATATCCGTCACAGCAGTTTCTCTCTGAAGGTCAGACATATTCTTGTAGTAATCACTTTTTCCGAACTGCTCGAAAACAGCCTTGGTGAAATAAGTGGCACACTCTACAGGATCAGCGTCCTTATACTTTGAAGCCGGCATAAGGATCCTGCATTCATCCACAAAAGATCTTGCATCATAAGGCTTATCCTTACCTTTACCTGACGAAGAACATCCGGCGAAAAGGATCAAAGAAAAGAATGCTACGATTACAACTGTGATAACTTTCCTGAACATTGTTTGATTATAACTCTCAACAAGTCTTATCCGCAACGGCTCGGATCATTAAGCCTCTCTCAAATAAAGAAGGGGTTGTCTCAAAAGTGACTAGTTCACAGAGAGGCAACTCCTTTCATTTTGTTCAAAACACGTTGCGAACACTTTCAGGAATAGCCCAAAAGCTGTGTTCACGTGTCATTTTTGTAGATAACTTGATTTTCAAGCATG
>JAIKWL010000074.1 GCA_024684815.1 Saccharofermentans sp.
CCCTTATGCTCTTTAACATATCTCAGGGCATCTTTCTTGAATTCAGGCGTATAAGATCGAGACATAGGCTTCTTCCTCCATGTATTTATTATAGATTGGATTTTGGAAAATCGCTGTCCGTTTCTTAGTCTACCTTCAATGGTTATTTTTCCATTAAGTGTTCAGCTTTAAAAAGGCGGGATGGTGCAAAAAATGATGTCAAAGGTGTAAAGGATTCAGTCCTTAATTACCTTGCTGTTGTTCCCAAAGTGGGAATGTCAGAACATCTCAAATTCGTATACAGCAAAAAACGATCCTAATTTGAAATTTGCAATTCGACATGTTAAAATCTCAACAGCCAAAACGTCAAAAAGCAAATAGAATGACGAAATGGCTTATTGCGGGGGGGTGTTATGACAAAACCGATCGATCTAACTACAATAGCAAAGACACCTTTCTCTCGGGAGGATATCTTGGAGTGTATCCGATTGCAGGATTCCGGGTTTAAAGAAACACAACTGCGATATGTTCTGGGTAGAATGCTTGAGAGCAACACTCTAATTCGTGTCGGTAGAAATGAATATGAGCTTAACACCCAAAATAGGAAAGCAGTTTACGAGAATTCGTATTCAGAAACAGCCGGAAGAATTGCTGAAGAGATAGATAAAGCATACCCCTTAGTTGATTTCCGAGTGTGGGAGCTTAGATGGCTTAACGAGTTTTTCAATCATCAGATAGGTCAGAATAAGATCTTTGTTGAGGTTGAGAATGATGCTTGTGAATATGTTTATAGCGCTGTTTCTGAATTGATCGACAGTATGGTTTTATATAAACCAAGTTTTGAAGATCTGTTTAGGTATGGAGATAATGACAGCATAATCATAACCCGTTTGGTTAAAGAGGCACCAACAGGAGTACCATATCGTTACAATGTCAGACTAGAGCAGATAATAGTTGATTTGTTTTCGGATAAGTATCTTGTGGAGATGTTGTCAAAAGCAGATTATCCTGAAGCAATAAGATCAATGTTTAATGTGTATTGCATAGATAGATCAACGCTAAGCAGATATGCCAAGCGGCGTAATCGAATGTCTGAAGTCGAAGAATACCTGATTCAAGAGGCGCAAAAGTCATGATATTAAAAGAAACATTCAGCGGTGAATATCTACAAAGATTGAGAGAAGGTCGCAAGTTTGATCCGATCATCCTGGAGAGAGCAGTATATGCACTCGGACTTCTTGAAGCATTGGTCTCGGTAGGGATGCCGATTATATTTAAAGGAGGCAGTTGCCTTATGCTGCTCCTTGATCCACCTCGCAGATTATCAACTGATGTAGATGTTATAGTTGCTCCTGGAACTGATGTTGATGGCTATATAGAGAAGGCTGCAAAGATATTCCCTTTTGTCAGCAAAGAAGAACAAGTTCGTAAAGGCAGAAACGGAATTGTTAAGAGACATTTCAAGTTTACTTATCAATCACCTACAAGACAGGCACCATTCTATATTTTATTAGATATCCTTTATGAAGAGAATCATTACAGTAAACTGATAGAAAGACCGATAGAAAACGAGTTCCTATTAACTGATGGTGATAGCATAAAAGTAACTATGCCGCCTGTTGACTGTATTCTGGGCGATAAACTGACAGCTTTTGCTCCGCATACCACGGGTATCCCTTTTGGTATAGACAAAGAATTGGAAATAATGAAGCAGCTCTACGATGTGTCCTGTTTGGTCGATGTCTGTTCTTCATATGAAGACATATGCAAGTCGTATTTTGATACTGTTATGACTGAGATAGGCTATCGTGGCTTAACTATCTCTGCAGAGGATGCTTTAAGAGATACTGCTGAATCTGCAATATGCGTTGCAGGAAGAGGCAAATTGTATCCGGAGGATTATCCTAAATATCTAAGTGGCGTTCATAAGATTGCCACCCATACATATAGAGAAAGACTAACTGGAGAAAAGATAGTGCTAGCTGCAAGTAAAGTGTTTTCCATAGCAGTTTCCGTAATGTCGGGGACAGAATTCAAAAGGATTGATGATCCCTCTGAATATACGGATATGTCGATAACAGACAAGGAATTCATAAAACTTGCTTCTCTACGAAGGTTAGATCCGTTGGCTTATGCATATGTTGTAAGATCTATCAATGATTTCAAAAGCATGTAAATGGCACAGATAGGGGATATCATGGAATTAATCCTTACAGAAGAAAGTGTTACCAATTGAGGAGCTAGATGATGTCTACCAGAAAAAAGAGTGTAATAAGCAGGGCAAGTCCCCATACAATAAAAAAATTCGAAATAATAGAAGAATATATAAAATCCTGGGCGCAGAAACTGATGCTGAACGATTCGTGCAATGGCCTGGTTTTTATTGATTGTATGTGTAATTGTGGGGTTTATACAGATGACAATGGTAAAACTGTGAATGGAACAGCAGTGCGGGTATCGGAGGTGCTACTAGAGGTTGCGAGGACATATACAGATAAAATGGTTTACATTTATCTGAATGACAAGGATGCCAAGAGAGTTGATGAGCTTGAGAAGCACTTACCGCAGAACGAGAGAAACTACCAGATTGTGACATCTAGACTTGATGCACATGATCTTCTAAAGACTATAGGAACACAATTATATGAAACTGGACACCTGCATTATTTTCTGCTCTACGATCCGTACGATGCAACCATCAATTGGGAGGCACTCTTGCCGTTTTTCCGTAATTGGGGTGAAGTTATGATCAATCATATGGTTTCAGATCCTGTGAGGGCGATCACAAGTGCAAAAAAGAAAACGACAAAAGAAAAATATGAGAATACATATCTGGAAGATTTCGAAAAGTTAGTGCCTTATGGAAGTGACAAAAAGGCCTATGAGGCCAGAGTAGAAAAAATAATATACTCACTAAAAGGTGCTCGTAGGTATTATGTATCGGCATTTCCTTTCTATAACACGCAGAATTCGCTTGTATACAATTTGATTCATTGTACGAGCAACAAGGAGGGGTTTAAGCTCTACAAGAAGAGTGCTTGGAAGGTTTTCGGTGCGCAGTCCTCTACCAAGCATTCGGTTGAGAACAGGCAACTGTCATTTGATTTTTACGTAGAAATTGCTGAAGAGAAAGATGAAAGTTGTTTGCACGTTATTGATATAGCGAAATACCTTCAACGCAGCTTTAGAGGCAGAAAGCAGGTTCCTCTAGATGAAATGTGGGAACTACTGGATAACCACCCTATTTTTCCGTCAGAGGGATTTCGAAATGAGATAAAAAACGATCTTACTAGTTTATTTGGTGCGAAGATCGAGCAGATTGTAAATCCTGATACTGGGAAGAAGGAAACAGTAATCTCATTCTCTCAGTGAGATAGAGTTTTGGTTGATGAGGTGCAGACATCTATGGTGACATCACAGAAATTCGGTGGCAATTGGACGGAAGAGAAGTTGAATATCTTTACTAGTTATCTTGATTCATACTTAATTGCATTGCAAAGGCAGAAGTTTAAGAAGATATATATAGATGCCTTTGCTGGAACAGGTGAAATTGAAACTCGCGATGGTGAGCAGTGTCTTGTAGGTTCTGCCAAGCGAGCACTTTCATCTGATAAGAAATTCGATCACTACTATTTTATTGAAGCTGATTTACAGAAAGCAGAAGAACTCCAGAATATGATAAACACCGAGTTCTCGCAGATGAGACGAATTGTAACGATTTACTGTGGTGATGCAAACGAAAAGCTTGCGGATATTATTAGAAACGTGGACTGGAGATATAACAGGGGATTACTGTTCTTAGATCCATATGCTACTCAAGTAAATTGGACGACTCTTGAAAATGTCGCGCAGACGAAATCTATAGATGTTTGGTACCTATTCCCGTTCTCTGCACTTGAACGCATGTTACCGAAAAACGGAAAGTACGATAAATCGGAAGAATGCATAGATCGATTGCTTGGTGATACTGGATGGCGTGAGGAATTCTATAAAAAAGATCCCCAGCTGACACTATTTGATTTGTCCCCAGACCTAGAACAAAGTAATGAAGATCGAATGGTAAAGGTTGCTAATCCGGAACATATAAAGAATTATATTCTCTCTCGTCTTGGAACAATCTTTCCGTGTGTGTCAAAGGATGCGCGGATTTTTAGGAACAGTCGGAGGTCACCGATGTTCCTTTTCTGCTTTGCTATCTCAAACGAGAGCGAAGCGGCGCAGAAGCTTGCTTTGCGTATAGCTAACAGTATTTTGAAGAGCAAATAGACGGAGGCAAAGGCTATCTTGAAAACAATGACACGAAAAACCATGCTTTACCAAACGGGTGTTGAGTACGGTGACTACACAATGAATCATGTACAGGGATGCGCACACGGATGTCAGTATCCATGTTATGCATTTTTAATGAAAAAACGGTTCGGACAAACAAAAGATTACGAAACTTGGCTTGAGCCGGTGCTGGTATCAAATACACTTGAATTGCTCGACAAAGAAATACCAAAGTTGAAAGGTAAAATCAAATCGGTACATCTCTGCTTTACAACTGATCCATTCATGAATGGATATCCGGAAGTTGTTGCTATGAGCATAGCGTCCATTCGAAAGTTAAATGAGGCAGGCATAAAATGCACTACGCTTACCAAAGGTTTGTTGCCTTTAGAGCTTGCCGAGCTTTCTAAAGAGAACGAATACGGGATTACACTGATTACTCTAGATGAAATCTATCGAAAGCAAATTGAGCCGGGTGCTGTTTCTTGTATAGAGCGGCTTTCAGCATTGAGAGCGTTACATGATGCAGGCTGCAAAACATGGGTGAGTATAGAACCATACCCCACGCCTAATATGATCGAACAGGACTTACACAAAATACTGGAAGCTGTTTCTTTTGTAGATCGGATTATTTTCGGGAGAACAAACTACAGTAAGATAGCGAACTCATATGAAGGGCATAGATATTTTTACAATGAGTGTGCTGCTGAAGTTATTGCGTTCTGTCAAAAGAACGGGATTGCTTATCATATTAAAGATAAAACGATAACGGAAGAATGAGGTGGCATTATGGCACTTTTACAAGACTTGATCCAGCAAATTGATGATCCGGCACTTAAGGAACGGATATTGCAGGAGACTAATAAATTACTTAAACAGAAAAAGTTTGGATTGTGCCATATAAACTTGTAGAAAGAAAGTATGATATGCAAATAGGTAGAAATGATCCTTGTCCTTGTGGAAGCGGAAAGAAATATAAGAACTGTTGTCTCAGAATGGAAATGATGACTATTCCTGACCGCATAAAAAAAGCAGTAAATGAGAGTGGGTATAAAGAAGATATTGGGAATATACTTGCAAACATGTATCTTTACATGGAGAAAAAGCAATGGTGGGGTGCCTGTCATGCTACAGCTTCTGCGCTTTACGTTTGCTTGTCCGAAATTGGATATGCACCTGAGTTATGTATAGGTGAAGTGCTTGGAAAGGGACTATATTTTGATCACTCATGGATTAATGTCGATGATAAAATAATAGATCTTGCTATAAGTATGACATTACTTGGTGGGGCACCAGCATCTGAAGTTATTGTTCTTGGAAAAGAAATCAAAACAGGACTGCCGCCTATACTGGATTATGGTGTTCCTGGTAGAGGCATCGAAGATCAAGCAAGGTTTGTCATGGAAATACCGTTTGTGCAGTATATGGATAACTTTCCTGATGAAAAAGATGGCCTGTGGGGTGTTGTTCGAGAAGTTCTAAATACAGATACAGATATTCTGTCTTTGCGTGAAAAATATAAGGAAACGAAAAGGGTTCTTATAAGACACGATTGAATGTAGATCGCAAGCATATCTGATCAGGGAGGTATGATAGTCTGTGAGCAATGATATTAAAGCAATTGATACAGAGTATGATGGACACTGATTCCGAAGTCGGCTTGAGGCGCGTTGGGCGGTCTTTTTCAACGCTGTTGGTCTGACTTATGAATATGAAATTGAAGGCTTTGAAATGAATGGAACCAGATATCTTCCTGACTTTTATATTCCCAGCTTAAATAGATGGTTTGAAATCAAGGGACAGTCATTAGATTTGGAAGAAATTAAGAAGTGTGAAGAATTCTGTTGGAGACTAGATAAAGAGAACATTAAATATTCTATCCTTGTTGGTTCACCGAATTTGTGCGCAGTTCGTATTGGCGATTATTTTGGAATACTTGAGTATGTATGGGAATGGGTTTCTGACAAATACCCAGAGAATTGTCGTTTTCAAGCTCCACAAGAACTTATTAAAGAAGAATACTATTCTCGGTTTGTGAAGGGATTGTGGGTTGTTCCTGACAAAACCGAAGAGGAAGTTGCTGTTGCAGCCATAGCAGCAGGTAAGGCGAGATTTGAATTTGGAGAAAAGCCGGATGTATAGTGCTTAATCTTTATTATTTATATGATGCGGTCATTCGTAGCAAATATCATTCAGGTCGATTTTGGTTTTGATCCTCTAGGTCGATTCTGTTGATAGAATTCCAGTGCCTTCTTGATATAGTCTGCCGTCTTTTCAAAAGATACTCCTCTTGGGATATACTGACGGATTTCGCTATAGGGGATATGGACCTTTTCTTTCTGATTGGGCTTTTCTTCCCTCATTATGGTATTGATAGCTGAAGAGTTCAGCATCCCATGTTCAGATAATCTCCGCATCCTTATAGCTTGCGCGTGAGACGGCGTACATTCGCGGTACATAATCTGATCATAAACAATAGCTTGCTCATCCTTGGAGAGATAAGAGAGCTCTACAGCAGGTCTCAGAGCCATTTTACGCTCATCAACGAGTTCCAGAAGTTCGGGAATCAGTTCAGTGAGGCGTATATACCTTGCAACCTGGGTCCTACTGTCACCAACCTGCTCTGAAACCTCCATATTTGAGCGGAACCACAACTTCGTCCCCAGTGGGTACGAAGTTAAATCGGTCCGTTTTCCTTGCCTCTTTATGGCTTCCAGACGCATTTTGTAGGAGAATGCCTTTTCGCTGGGGAGGAGCTCTGTACGCTGCAGATTAGAGTCGACCATAAGGATTATTGCCTCATCCTGAGTCATCTCACGGACTTCCGCTCTGATCATGGATAAGCCGGCACGTAGGCAGGCTTCTTTGCGGCGGTGCCCGGAAACGAGTTCGTATCTGCCTTTTTCTTTGGGTCTTAAGATAACAGGTGAGATGAGTCCCTGTTCCTTTATACTTTCTATGAGATATTCCATGTCTTCATCCATAATCACTTTGAACGGGTGGGCAGGGAAGTCGTCTATAAGTTTAATAGGAATATCATATATTTTAGGAAGGCATGGTTCCCGAAGCTCGCTATCGTCCTTGAAGAGAGCTTCAAATGTTTCAGGACCCAGATCAAGCTTCGGTTTATTTCTCAAAGTTATCGCCCCTTTCACGTATCCTTATCACAAGAATATGTTTTGGGGACAAAGGTTTCCAATGTGCAAATCTTTATTAAGGGACGTTATTTATAGTAAAACAATGAAGTACCTAAACAGGCAAAACTCCGCAAAAATAAGCCCTGAGCGGCATCTCAGGGCTTAAAAATGTGTATTTACATCGCACTTACACCTTCCTTACCACAAAAAGATGTAAAAAATGGTGTAAGTTTCGGGCTTAAAAACCTGCAAACCCAATAAAATCAAGGGCTTAGTCGTCCAAAGGTTTCATTGTCGGGAAGAGTCCAATGGTGCTCTGTCAAGATAGCGGACAGTGATTTCACAAAATTAAGCACTTAGTGTTCTCTTGAACCGGATGTCATAGTTCTTCTCGTATTGGAATGGCGACAGGTAATCGCAGTAACTGTGTATCCTTCGGGTATTGTAAA
>JAIKWL010000075.1 GCA_024684815.1 Saccharofermentans sp.
TTTACAATACCCGAAGGATACACAGTTACTGCGATTACCTGTCGCCATTCCAATACGAGAAGAACTATGACATCCGGTTCAAGAGAACACTAAGTGCTTAATTTTGTGAAATCACTGTCCGCTATCTTGACAGAGCACCATGTTGTTTTCGGGGCATTTGTGATGAAATTTTTCGAAAAAGTCATCACAAAACGAGCTATTTGAGGCGTTTGTGATGAATAGCCGGGATGCCTCATCGGTGATGTGATTAACTCTCCCGGTATCTCTCCTAAAGAAGTTTTTGAAGATTTTCGAAAAACCGTTGACATCGTTTTCGCAGGGTGTTATAGTTACCACGACAGACGTAGTACGACAGTCATAGCAACGACACTCGTAGCAACGACAGTCGTAACAAAATACGGAAGGAGATAGATTCATGGCAGAGATAAGCAGCGATGTCATTAGAGGATATAACGACATCATCATTTTGTTCCTGCTTCTCAATGACCCGTCCTACGGATATGAGATCTCAAAGCAGATCCGCCTGTTATCCGAGGATAAGTACATTATCAAAGAGACCACGCTCTATTCGGCATTCACAAGAATGGAGAAGAACGGATTCATCGAATCGTTCGTTGATGAGGATCTCGCAGGTGGAAAGAAGAGGACTTATTACCGTATCACACAGGCCGGCAGGGAGTATTACCGCGCTAAGTGTGATGAGTGGAAACTCACTAAAGAAGTTATAGAAAAGTTTATTGCCGGTTGAGGGGAGTAAAAACATGAACGCTATAAAAAATTATCTGGACAACATGTTCCGTAATCTTCCGAATACGGAAGAAGTGAGGAGAGCAAAATCAGAACTTCTCCAAATGATGGAAGATAAATACGAAGAGCTTATCGCAGAAGGAAAAACAGAGAATGAGGCAGTCGGCATCGTAATCTCGGAGTTCGGCAATCTCGATGAACTCGCAGAGTCTTTGGGAATCTCTGAAGCAGTTACGGAGAATCCCGACGAATCAAAGCCGATGCTTTCATTAGACAGAGTTAAGGAATATCTCGGTATGATGAACCGCCGTTCGATCCTTATGCCGCTCGGCATCGCACTCTGCATCTTCAGCGTCGCATTTAATATCATCGCTGATATGATCCCTTATCTGAATCTCGAGGCACTTGGCGTAAGCGCTATGTTCCTTGCGATCGCAGGAGCTGTCGGTCTGTTCATCTTCTCATCGATACAGAAGAAAGATTTTAATGAGATCTTCAATAAAGAGTGCTCGCTCAGCATCGAAGGTGCCGAGTATGTAAGAACTGAGCGCAAGAGCTTCAAATCGAGCTACGGACTTATGTCCTCTATCGGTATCTGCCTTTGCATCCTGAGCATATTAAATCCGATCATCATCGGAAGCATCCCTTATATTGACGGTGATTTCGGTGCGGTAATGTTCTTCCTGTTCATCGCATTAGGCGTATTCCTTATCACATCTTCAAACACAAAGATGGACGGATATGACAAGATACTTGAGCTCAATGAATCCGGAAAGATGAGCGAGGAATTCGTACCCAAGTCCGACCGCAAAGTAAACAAGACACCCATCATCATCTGCGCGATAGCAGCAGTTGCCATTGCAGTGATTGTCGGAGGGATCAGCGTTACAAAGAGCATCATCTACAGCTTCTCTGAAATAACAAAATTCGGTATCTCGAGCGGCAATGTCGATATGATGGAAACAACATATGATAATTCAGGTGACAGTAATAAGGCTGAAAGCATCGACTCGATGAAGTTCGATCTTAAGGCCTGCTCCATCGAATTTGAGATCAAAGACGGAAACGGACTTATGGGCGTTGAATACAGCGGCGACAAGAAGCTCAAGCCTGACATGACATTAGAGAACGGCAAGCTTGTACTTACACAGAAGGGCAATTATACAAACTACACATTCGGCATACATTCCACTGAATTCCCGAAGGTTGTCATAACACTCGGAAGAGACGTAAAACTCAGCAATGTCGAGATGAAGATAAATGCTGGCGACATCCACATGAAGGGTGTGAAAGCAGATTACTTCTACGGGGATTTCGACGCAGGCAATATCATTATCAATGATTCTTATATCACCAAAGCTGACATCGATGCCGATGCAGGCAATATCGAGATCGACGACTCCGGTTTTGAGATATTAAAGATCGGCACTGATGCCGGAAATATCGAGATCAACGGCACTTCTTTAAAAGATGTTGATATCAATACGGATTTCGGAAATGTCGAGATCGATGATATAGGTGACATTAACGCTTATGATATCGATATCCATGTTGACGCAGGTCTCGTTCAGGTAGGCAAGTCATCCGGTATCGGAAGAAGCTACACCCAGAAGGGCAGCGGCGCAGGTTCGATCAAGATCGATGTTGATGCCGGAAATATCGAGATAACATAACAGGTTCTAAGGGCTTGTGAGCCCGGTATATCAGGACAATTGCCTTAAGCTTAAGGTATATCTTGAAAAGGAGGCTTTACAGATGATCGATGCAAATGCAATTTCTGATCTCTGCCAAAAGGCGATCGACATGAGATCTGAAAGTTATGCTCCATATTCAGACTTTCTTGTTGGCAGCGCGATCCTTACGGAAGAAGGAAAGATCTTTACCGGCTGCAACATTGAGAACAGTGCATTCGGCCCCTCCATATGCGCTGAGAGAACTGCGATAGTTAAAGCAGTCAGTGAGGGTTCAAAGGATTTTTCTGCCATTGCGATCGCGGGAGGCAAAAGAGACGGAGATCTGCAGTACTGCGCACCTTGCGGTGTCTGTCGGCAGGTGATGAGAGAATTCTGCAAACCTTCTTTCAAGATATACCTGGCAAAGAGCGCAACTGATTATAAAGAATATACATTAGCTGAGCTCCTGCCCGAGAGCTTCGGACCGGAGAATCTGGAATAAGTTTTTGAGTTTGTAAAAGGGAGAAAAAACATGCCGCAGATAGTTATTGGAGCGGTATTCGGAGGTGCCCGCAAAAAACCTCCGAAGATCAGATGATCTTTTAAGGGAATGGAATAACCCTTAAAGAATATGGAATAAGTTTAAGAGGGTAGAGAAAATTGCTTAAGTTGCCGGGCGGGATCGCTGTCCCGGCAACTTGCAGTTTAAGAAGAAAACAAGGTTTTCAGGGAGGAGAACAGCATGAAGATCAGGAATATCTATCTTGGAAAAGGCTTACCGTTCTTTTGCATCGCGGTGACTATGCTCTGCATTGTTATCACACTGATCTCCCAGCTGATACCTTCCACATATGAGGCATTCAGGTTCATGTATCCTGTGAAGTATCCTTGGCAGGCGGTATCTTATATCTTCCTGCAGGGCGCTCCTCAGGAACTGTTGCCTGAAGACTTTCAGTATTCGGCAATGCAGCTTACGATCGGTCACCTTGGATATAACCTTTTGCTCATACTGCCTTTCGGCATTCTGGTCGAGAAGATCGTGGGCACGAAAAAGATGCTGGCTTTGTTCGCAGCGACATGCACAGCTGATCTTATAGCCAATCTTATAATGGGTGCGGTCTATACAAGGGGCGGTGGTGACTACGGCTGTGCCGGCGCTTCGGGAATGGCATTTGCGTTTATGCCGGTCGGAATGTATGCGTTGTATTTACTGGGAAGCAGATTCGGCTATGGAAAGCTCTTCAAGCAGGTATCTTTCTATGTGCTGATGAGCATCGCGATCCCGACGGTCATCATATCCGTGACACCTAACGTTGCGGGAGTTACAGGCATTCCTTCGATGGTGATACATCTGCTGGGACTTGTCATCGGAACATTATTTGCGATCGTGTTCCGCAAGACGCTAAAAGATTTTTTCGATAAAGAAAAAGCCCTAAGGAACCAGGGTTTTGTTAATACTCCGCAAACTGTGTAAACATGCTGAAAACAACGGCGCCACAGGATTTTAATGGTGATAGAATCTGAAATATATAGAACAAGAGGGAACGGGTTAAAGTGACTGCTTATTACGAGATTTTATTCGGCTTGTCGGTCCTGCTGACACTCATATATCTGGCGATCTGGCACAAGCATTTTGATGTGCACATATCGCTCATCTTTACGATCATTCCGATCGTAAATCTCGGTTATGCCATTATGGCTCATTCAAGGACTCTGGAGGCTGCACTCGTTGCGACCAAGATCACCTATCTTGGCGGGTGCTTTCTGACCCTGTTTATTACGCAGAGTATCTTAAGCCTTTGCCACATCAATATCAGAAGATGGCAGAGCGCTCTCATGACCGTAGTCTGCCTCGGGATCTTTGCATCCGTACTGTCGGTCGGAAATGCTCCGTACTTTTACAAGACGGTGGATTTTGAGATCGACCGCGGCATGGGCAGACTCATCAAGACATACGGTTTTGCGCACACATTAACTTATGTCGTTATCACGGTCTTCGTCGTGATCAGTGTCTCTGCGATGGTCTACAGCCTCATCAGGAAAAAGGATGTGTCGAACAAGACTATCCTTCTTCTGATACTTCCGGTCACCGTATCGTTCATGAGCTATTTTGCGGGAAAGGCACTTCCTGAAGGACTTGATGCGATGCCTTTCAGTTATGTTTTCGCGCAGGTGATATATCTCATCATCGTTCACAGACTCTGTCTATACGACGTTACGGATCTCGGTGTCGATTCACTCGTAAAAAAAGGCGACACAGGTTTTATATCTTTCGATTTTGATGACAGATATCTGGGAAGCAACGAAAGCGCGCAGAAGATATTCCCGGTCTTAAAGGATATCCAGGTCGATACATATCCCGGCAAGTATCAGCTCGTGAAGGATACCATTTTTCAATGGCTTGATGAATTTAAAAAAGACGAATCAAAAGACCACTTCTACTATGAATCTGATGACAGGATTTATCTCGTGACGATCCGTTATCTTTACGACGGCAAGCACAGAAGGGGTTATCAGTTCCTTGTGACTGATGATACGGATTCCAGAAAATACATGAAACTTCTGTCCAACTATAACGGGCAGCTGTCGGATGAAGTTGCGATGAAGACAGAGAACATAGTGCAGATGCATAACAAGCTCATTCTCGGAATGGCAGCAATGGTTGAAAGCCGCGACAATTCGACCGGCGGCCATATCAGAAGAACGAGCGACATCGTAAAGATGCTCGTAGAAGAGATAAGAAAGGATGAGTCGACAGCCGACGGAAGAAAGAATATAAGATTCCTCTTCGGCAAGGACGGCCTTACTGAGGAATTCTGCAGGAACATGATACAGGCGGCGCCGATGCACGATCTCGGAAAGATCGCAGTCGATGACGCAGTATTAAGAAAGCCCGGAAAGTTTACACCCGAAGAGTTTGCCGAGATGAAAAAGCATGCTGCTGAAGGTGCGCGCATAGTTGACCAGATCCTCGAAGGAACCGGGAATGAAGCGTTCCACAGAGTTGCCGTTAACGTTGCTCATTACCATCACGAGAGATGGGACGGATCGGGTTATCCGGAAGGTCTTAAGGGTGAGCAGATACCTGTCGAAGCCCGCATAATGGCGGTCGCCGATGTTTATGATGCTCTCGTGAGCAAGCGCGTATATAAGGATAAGTTTTCCTTTGAAAATGCCGACAAGATCATGATGGAAAGCATGGGAAAACACTTCGATAAGCGCCTTGAGAGGTATTATCTGTCTGCAAAACCGCGTCTCGAGGAGTATTATAAAAGGATGGAAGACTAAAGCTGATCTTTCACAGCAGCTTTTAGTCATCGGGATAATACCGGAGGTGTTTATATGACTGCAGATAAGAAGTTCAGTCTTCTGTCCCCCAGAGGAACGGAAGTTAAGTATAAGAGACTTGAGGAATCATCTTTCCACGATCTGGGACTTGATACGATTTGCAGGGAAGTAACTGCAGAACCCAAGGAGCAGGTGATAATTGCCGAGATCCTGGCAAATCTTACTGCTGATCCCGCTGTAACAAATTACAGGCAGGAGATCTTTGAGGATCTGAAGAACCTTCCCGATGTGAGGAAAAGACTCGTCGAACTCTTCGACAAGATCGAGTTCAGCAAGACATACGGCGTATTGAGGAAATCCAAAGACGAAGTCGAAGGCATGTGGTTCCTTATGCACCGCTTCAACCAGTACCGCGACTACATCACCTGTGTCGACGACCTCAAGGAATGCTTAAGCGACGACAGGATCAAGTCCGAGGGCCTTAAGGGATTTAAGGCATATGTCGATGAGATATATGCCGATGCACATTTCCGCGAGCTCAAGTCAGATCTCGAAAAGCTTAAGGCAGAAACATCTGATATCCAGAGCGTCACTTTGGGACTTAATCTTAACAGCAGGCTTGAAGCCATCAGCATGGGCATCGTCTCCGTCAACAACAAGCCGTTCAAGAGGGCGGGCATCGTCGGAGCTTTTGCCGACAGCATCTCCGGAGAAAAGATCAACAACGGGACTGAGTGGAACGGGGATATGCATTACCGTCAGGTCGAAGCATCCAAGGACGGAAGCTTCATGAATACGGTATATAACTATTCGAAATACACGGCAGCAAATGCCAATCCGCTTTTAAGAAATATGACGGTCACTTCGATCACTCAGGGAGACGGCCTATCCAATACTCCGGCTCAGTTCGATTCCGTCCTCAACAGGATGCTCGATACGACCGCCAAGAGCTTAAGAAGGACTCTTGATAAGTATGCCGATCTGGCGATCGGAAATATTGCGGAAGTAATCCCTGAATTCGTTTACTACATCAGGTTTACCGAGTTCATGAATTCCATTGAGAAAAAGGGCTTCAAGCTCTGCAGAGCCAGGGCCGTATCAAACGGGGATATGGCCATGAATGCAAAAGGCTTCTATAACTTCAAGCTTGCCATGACTCTTTCAGATCCCAAGGAGATCGTAGTAAACGATCTGGTCTTTGATAACGACCACACGATCTATATCCTCACGGGTGCCAACAGGGGCGGCAAGACCACATCCACACAGGGTATCGGACTTCTGTTCGCTCTCGCCCAGGGCGGTGTTTATGTTCCTGCGGATTCATTTGAATTTGCTCCCGCTGACTGCATCTATACCCACTTCCCGGCAGATGAGGACAAGACGATGGATCTGGGACGCTTAGGTGAAGAATGCATACGTTTCAAAGAGATCTTCAACAGCGCCACGGAAGACAGCCTGATACTAATGAACGAGACTTTCTCGACCACTTCATTTGAGGAAGGCTATTACATCGCGTGCGATTCTATAAAGGCTCTGCTTACAAAGGGTGTGAGGACCATATATAACACCCACATGCATAAACTCGGTTCTGATGCCGAGGCATTCTCAAAGGACAACAAGAAAAAGGCTTCTTCACTTATCGTTAAGAGTGAAGGCGGCAACCGCTCCTTCAAGCTTGCGGTAGCTCCTCCGGAAGGATCTTCTTATGCTGCAGACATCGCAAGGAAATATGGTGTCACATATGAGATGCTGACGGGATCTTCCGGGAAGGAAGCAAAGGCCGCAGAAGATGATGACAAGGAACCTTCGAAAGCCCTAAAAGATCAATGAGCATAATCGATATCAGCCGTGCGGATGACACATCGATAAGTGTCTATATAAACTTATCCGAACCCCAGCTTAAGCATTACAGGGATCCTGAGGGCGGTGTGTTCATCGCCGAGAGCTGCAAGGTGATAGGACGTGCATTGGACGGCGGAATGAAGCCCGAATCAGTCCTCGTAAGCAGCGAAGTGTTTGCCAGGGAGGAATACACCTCATTGCTTTCAAGGATGGGCGATATACCCGTATACCGTGCCCCTTCTGAAGTCATGGAAGATATAACCGGTTACCATCTTACGGGCGGAATATTGTGCTGCATGACAAGACCCGTGCTGCCGTCTGCAGATTCTGTCCTTGCATCTTATGCCGGATCACGCTCACGGATCGCTGTGCTCGAGAATATCGTAAATCCCACAAATGCCGGTGCTGTCTTCAGGAGCGCCGCGGCATTTAATATCGATGCTGTCCTTCTTGTCCAGGGATCCTGTGACCCGTTGGAAAGAAGAGCCATGAGGGTTGCGATGGGCACCATGTTCCAGATCCCCTGGACTTTCATAAGCAGTGAGGATGTGTGCGGGACATTAAGGTCTCTGGGTTATAAGACTGCCGCTCTGGCACTGGTGGAGGATTCGATCCCTTTGGATTCTCCGGTGCTTAAAGGAGAGCCGAGGCTTGCTGTCCTAATCGGCAACGAGGGAAACGGACTGACTCAAGAGACTATCGGAAATGCCGATTATAAGGTGATAATCCCGATGTCCCACGAAGTGGATTCTCTTAATGCCGCAGCCGCAAGTGCAGTCGCTTTCTGGGAACTTACGAGATAAGTTCGTTATTTTCCTTGATTTTACTTATCATTGATGTTATATTTCCCGTGCGCGAGAAATAAAGCGCCGACAGTTCGTTTGTGCCATCCTGTCGCTAAACAAAACCAGGACAATCATTTGGATCAATGTATTTGACGCTTTTTGCGTGCGTTTTAGTTCAGATGTGGCTCCTGTTTTTGGGGTCATTTTTTATTGGAGATATATAGTTTATGAACGAGACAAAGAACGTATCAAGATTATTCATGTGCATAGGTATCATATTCGTTACCTGCCTTTTGCTGTCGAATCTTATCGCCGGCAAGATGTGGGCAGTGACAGAGAATATCACGCTGCCTTCCGCAGTAATACTCTTCCCTCTGACATACATCATCGGTGACGTGTTCACGGAAGTCTATGGTTTTAGAAAGGCGAGGACAGTTATCTGGCTCGGCTTTGCCTGCAGCTTTTTTGCAGTACTCATCTACCTTATAACGATCGCGCTTCCCCATCCGGGATACTGGGAGAACCAGGATGCGTATGCGGCTGTAATGGGAACGACGCCCCGTGTGGCGATCGCATCATTTGCGGGATACCTTTTCGGTGAGTTCTCCAACTCGATAATCCTGTCCAGGCTCAAGGTAGCAACAAAAGGAAAGAATCTCTGGATGAGAACGATCCTTTCGACAGTCGTCGGCGAGGGTCTCGATTCCGTTATATTCATCATGATCTCCTTCTGGGGAACGATGGATAATTTCGTAGTCCTTCAGATGATCCTGTTCCAGTATCTGTTCAAGGTATCTTATGAAGTCATCTTCACTCCGCTGACATATCTGGTCGTAAAAGCGATCAAGAAAGCAGAAGGCATCGACGTCTATGACGAAGGCGTCAGGTACAACATCTTAAAGGGGTAAAACACATGAGAGAAAGAGAAGGACTTACAAAACTCGGTTCCGCAGGCACGAAGTACAGTCAGGACTACGATCCTTCCGTACTCGAGACATTTATTAACAAGCACCCTGACAACGATTATTTCGTTAAGTTCAACTGCCCGGAATTCACGAGCCTTTGCCCGATCACCGGCCAGCCTGACTTTGCAACGATCACGATATCCTATGTTCCTTCTGAGCGCATGGTCGAGAGCAAGTCATTAAAGCTCTACCTGTTCTCTTTCAGAAACCACGGTGACTTCCACGAGGACTGTGTGAACATAATCATGAAGGATCTGATAAAGCTCATGGATCCCAAGTATATCGAAGTCTGGGGCAAGTTCACACCGCGCGGCGGGATCTCCATCGATCCTTACTGCAATTACGGCAAGCCCGGAACGAAATGGGAGAAGGTCGCAGAAGACAGGCTCTTTAACCACGATATGTATCCCGAGAAAGTGGATAACAGATAATCTGATTACGGTTGCCGTCTGCATCTGCTTTAGATATGTCCCGCTGAGGGAAAACGTTAAGAAAAAACACACTAAATAAACCGCACAATCAGAACCCCGGAAATCCGCTATAAATGGGCAATTGTTTTCGAGCAAGACGGCTGATAATCTGTTATACTATCGCCGGTCAAAATGATGAGAGGTGATAAACATGTCCCTGCCCAAAGATCCGTTCATGCTTTTGAGCTATGTGAATACCCGGCTCAGAGACAACTTTTCGAGCCTTAAAGAGCTTTGCTTATCGCTCGGCGAGGATGAGGAAGCGGTAAAGGACGTGCTCCGGAATGCGGGATTTGTCTACGATGAAGGCCTCAACCGGTTTATCGCCGCACAATGATTTATTCTAAAGGAGATTTTTATATGAAACGCAGACCTGTAGTTCTTATGGTTCTTGACGGATTCGGTCTTTCCGACAGCAAGGAGTACAACGCCATCGCCATGGCAAACACACCTGTTATCGACAAGCTCATGGCAGAGTGCCCTTTTGTTAAGGGTTATGCTTCCGGCCTCGCAGTAGGACTTCCGGACGGACAGATGGGCAACTCCGAAGTAGGACACATGAATATCGGTTCCGGCAGAGTCATCTATCAGGATCTGACTCTCATCACAAAATATATCGAGGACGGTGTTTTCTTTAAGAACGAAGACCTCCTCCGCGCCATCAACAACTGCAAAGAGAATAACTCCGACCTTCATGTCTGGGGACTTCTTTCAGACGGCGGCGTTCACTCTCACAATACTCACCTCTATGCGATCCTGGAGCTCTGCAAGAAGGAGAACTTCGATAGAGTATATGTTCATCCTTTCTTCGACGGCCGTGATACTCCTCCGGCATCAGGCAAGGATTATCTCCAGGCTCTTGTCGATAAGATGGCTGAGATCGGCGTAGGCAAGGTTGCTTCAATGTCCGGCCGTTACTATGCAATGGACAGAGACAACAACTGGGACCGTATCCAGACAGCTTACGATTCACTCGTACTTGGTGAAGGCGTTAAGGATACTGACCCCGTTGCAGCAATGCAGAAGTCTTACGACAACGGCGTAACGGACGAGTTCGTTCTTCCTACAGTTATCGTAGACGCAGAGGGCAAGCCTGTTTCCGTCGTTAAGCCCAACGACTCCATCATCTTCTTCAACTTCCGTCCTGACCGTGCAAGAGAGATCACAAAGGCTTTCTGCTACAGTGATGAGTATATCGCAGCTCAGGAAGGCGATGCTTCCGACACAAAGTGTATCAAGTACCTTAAGAGAGCTAACGGCTTCATGCCTCTCACATATGTATGCTTCAAGGATTACGACGAGCTCATCCCCAACAAGTTCGTTGCATTCAAGAAGGAAGAGATCAAGAACACTCTTGGCGAATATCTTGCAGCCAACGGCTTAAAGCAGCTCCGTATCGCAGAGACAGAGAAGTATGCTCACGTTACATTCTTCTTCAACGGCGGTATCGAAGAGCCCAACAAGGATGAGGACCGTACTCTCGTTCCTTCACCCGCTGTTGCAACATACGACCTTAAGCCTGAGATGAGCGCTCCCGAAGTTTCCGAGAAGCTCGATGCAGCTATCTGCTCCGACAAGTACGATGTAGTCATCATCAACTTCGCTAACCCTGACATGGTCGGCCATACAGGTGTTCTTGAAGCAGCTATCGCTGCAGTTGAGAGAGTTGATGCCTGTGTAGGCGGCGCTGTTGAAGCTGTTAAGAAGATGAACGGCGTTCTCTTCATCTGTGCTGACCACGGCAATGCCGAACAGATGATGAACCTCGAGACAATGCAGCCTCACACTGCACACACAACGAATCCCGTTCCGTTCATCCTCTATAACTACGATCCTGAGTACACTCTCCGCGAGGGCGGACGTCTCTGCGACATCGCTCCCACATTGCTGGAGATCATTGGCCTGCCTCAGCCTGCTGAAATGACAGGCGAGTCACTGCTCATCAAGAAGTGATATCTTATAAAACTTTAGAACACACGGGCTGTCTCTTTACTGAGGCAGCCTTTTTTGATGACGGACCCGTCTTTGTATTCAACTTTGAGAATCTGAAATATAGCGGAAAAAGTCTGTTGAATTGATATATACCGCGATATATACTGATTGTATAAAGGGGGTGATTATCATGATGACGGCTAAAGTATTTGAGAACGGAAGAAGCCAGGCTGTAAGGCTTCCAAAAGAATGCAGATTTGCAGATGATGAGGTACGTGTAAACAAGATCGGTGACGTAGTTATTCTTGTGCCGAAGACTGCAAAGTGGGATTCATTTATGAGGGCGGCCGATATGTTTTCGCCGGATTTCATGATAGAGAACAGGGGCGTTCAATACCTTCAGGAACGTGAAGAACTATGAGATACATGCTCGACACGAATATCTGCATCTACATAATCAAGCATAAGCCTGAAAGTGTTTACAGGCGTCTTATGAAGATACGGCCTGAGGACGTTTGCATATCTTCC
Source organism: Saccharofermentans sp. (assembly GCA_024684815.1). Taxonomy (GTDB): domain Bacteria; phylum Bacillota; class Clostridia; order Saccharofermentanales; family Saccharofermentanaceae; genus Saccharofermentans. The sequence continues at coordinate 12,231 of JAIKWL010000075.1, forward strand.
ATAACATATTCCGAACTGTCTTATGGCGTAGAAAAGAGTGAGCAAAAAGACAGGAACAGGCTTGCTTTGACATTGATGCTGTCCAATATTGAGATATTGGAATTTGACACGGCTGCTGCAGAGGAATACGGGAATATCAGAGCACGTCTTGAGAAGACAGGAACACCTATAGGTTCTCTTGACATGCTGATTGCAGCACATGCCAAAGCCTCCGGCTGCACGCTGGTAACTAACAATCTGAAGGAGTTCTCGAGAGTCGAAGGGCTTAAAGTCGAGAGCTGGGTCAGTCAGCCTTTTTGAAATTCTGGGTATATGGTATCTGACTGAAAAGGTGCTGTCTCACTTTTCTAAATGAGGCAGCACCTTTAAGTTATTTCAGGATATATGTCTCTTATGCGGCGTCACCGTGAGGATTCAGGCAGACGCCGTTTTCGTCAAAATCATAGTATCTGCCGTTAATACAGAAATGTTCTTTGGAAGCTACCATATAATAGCCATCGAAATAGTACCAGTTGCCGCCTCTGGAAAGCCATTCGTTCCGCGAAAGAATACCGTCCGGTGCGGCGTAGACCCAGACATTGCGCATCTTGCCTCCATAGTTTATCGAGAGATTATACCAGCCGGTCACCATCTCGCCGTTGCCATTAAATACATAGCGATTACCATCTATATATTGTTCATCATCTTGATACATGCATCCGTTATCGGGATTAAGATAATACTTTTTACCGTTTAACTCGAGCCATCCCTTATGTAACGTGCCGTCTTCTTCAAAATAGAGCCAGTTATAGTATACTAATTCGCCATAGGTGCCGCCGCTCCTGAACCAGCCGGCAGACGGCGTCTTGCCCGAGTACGGGTTGGTGCAGATACCCTTGGAGTTAAAGTCGTAATATTTCCCGTCTATCTTGTAATTTGTGATATCTCTTATCATGAGGCCGAAGATATCGAAAAAGTACCAGTCTCCGTTATATCTGGCCCATTCATCATGATAAAGTCTTCCATCAGCTCTGGCATATACCCAATATGAACCTGTATCGTACCAGCCTGTGACCATCTTGCCGGAATAATTGAAATAATACCGTGCACCATCGATCTCAAAGGAACCTATATACATATAGGGATGAAAATATAACCAGGAGGTACCGTCTTTTTTCCAGCCGGTGTGAAGGCGGCCGTCAGGATCAAAACAGTACCTGTGTGAACGTTCTTCCTTAGTTGAATTAAAATAGGTCCAGTCAAGATAACAGTCGCGGTAGTATTCGCCATTGCCGTCAAAGCAATACGATGAACCGTCGCTTTCTTCGAGCCAGCCGTAATACATTGCACCGTAATCGGAACCTTCATAACCGACAAGGTCGGCATATGGATTGTAGTCTTCGTCGGTATTGAAGTAATACCACTTGCCGTCAACCTTTTTCCAGCCGGTATATGCTGCGCCGTTGTCGCCGACATAGCGCCACATCTTTTTTCCGGCATACTGCTTGTGCTCGGGTGTATCGGGAATGTCTTCCTGCAGTTCATAGCCGTAATCCCTGTAAGGTATCCACTTGTTTCTGTCCATTGCACCGCTTGAACGGAAATGATACATTTTCCCGTCGATCATCTCCCATGTGTCTGAAAGGGCGATTCCGTCTTCACCGAAATAGTACCAGTTGCCGGTGATCATCTCCCAATCGCTCTGCACATAATCGGTTTCGCTTGTGTAATAGCGCCAGCCATCGCTGTCATTTCCGCGCCAGCCTGATGAATCTGCCAGGACGGTGGACGGAATAAATGCGAAAACAACTCCTGCCGTAAATGCGGCTGCCAAAAAGACTTTCCTGTTCATGAATTATCCCCCTTATATTAATTCGATCAAAAATGCGGATGCTTTGAAGAAATTACGCCGTTAAGTCTCTGTCTGTATGATTAGTTCCGTTTATTCTATCTTCTTGAAACTCAGGGTGATCGTATCTGAATTCAGGAATTTCTTTGCATCAGGATCGTTTATCGGCGCCGTGACAGTTATCACACCGAAGTTGTCGATCGTTCCCTCGATAACATCACCGGTTGTAGATGTAAGCTTAATGGCATCAGCTTTGGATGAATATGTTCCGGAACTCTCAATGCTTGAAGTATCGATCTCAGCAACTTTGCTCGTGACCATGCCGAGGATACTCTGCTTCATGTCATCGTAGCCGTTGTAACCGGCAAGCTTTGCGAGGGCATCAAGGCCTGTTGCGGAAGTGGTGCCCAAAGCATTCATTAAGATCTTGTCGATATTTACCTCGGCATAATCCTTGATGGTCTTCTCCATTGCATCGCGGTCGATAGTTACGTTGTACTTGCCGTTTTCGAGTACGAGAGTTGCCGAGATGAATATCCTGCCCTCAAGATCTGACGGCATGCTTATTCCGAACTCGTTTGTTGCAAAAGCCGTGAATTTATCAGTGATGTCGACAGTTGCCTTGTATGTTCCCGAGATGGGCTTCAAACTGATGTAGAAGTCCTTGTACTTGAGGAAGGCTGCATAGTCCTCGGAATAAAGATTGGTGGCAAACCACTCGGAACCATCTCTTTCGAATTCACAGGTAAAAGACAGGGTCTTTGTTCCGCAGGATTTTACTGCTGCCGTTATGGCTTCGATCTCCTTGAATTCCTTGCCTGCAAGCGTCTCATAATCAGCTATAGTGATTTCTATTGTAACCGAGCCGCTGTGTTCATCGATCCTGAGACCTTCTTCGTCGACACTGCATACCATTGAGTCTAATACGGCTGCTCTGAGGACCTTCTCTTCATCAGTGGGATTGCCGCCGACATCGAAAAGATCATTGATATATTCGGTCATGTCGAACGGATCGGCCGTTGATGCTTCGGGAAGGAGATCGATCGCAAGCTTCGGATCATCCTTTATGACGGAATCTCCGACGGCTCTTGCAGCTTCAACAAGTGCCGATCTGCCGATTGGAGGCATGTAGTCCATGAAGTCGTAGAGCTGCTGGAATTCCTCTTCGTCAAAGTTTGTCACACGCCATTCCTTGTCGACTTTGGAAAATTCTCCCGTAACCGTAACGGTCATCTTATCGCAATTATCGATATAGTTGCCGAGATCTTCGGCATCCTTGAAATCGCCGGTCATCAGGGCTTTATAATCTGCGAGCGAAAAGATAAGATCGCATGTTGCTTCATTTTTCTTTACCTGAACGGATTCCTCATCGATCTCGCAGGTTAAGGACTTCATCATGTGGGAAGCGTAGATGCTCTTCTCCTCTGAAAGCTCGTTGAAACTTAAACGTTCCTTTAATGCCGCACGGAAATCACGGTCGGTTCCGTCAGTAAACATGAGGATGTCGGAGGATTTTCCGCTGCATACGGCTTCACAGAACTCGTTGGCAGTTTTTATGATGGCCTTTTTCGCAAAGAACGAACAGGAGCATAAAAGAGCGGAAAGGACCGCTATCGATAAAACAACTGAAACACGTCTAAATAAAATATTTTTCATTATTTATAGTTCTCTTTCGGATTGATTATCACTACAATACCTAGACTTAAGCATACAGTCAAGGTGAATATAGCATAACGTCACTGACGGACAGACAGGGGATCGGAAGTGCGCGGATAATTGAATTTCACGGGCAAATTTTGTAAAATTCCGTTTAGAAACTTAGGGATAGGAAGGTGTTTTTATGAGTTTTAAAAAGTTGTTGGCTGCAGTTCTTGCCGTCTCTATGACCGCCGGTTTTGCCGGTTGTAAAAAGACCGGTAATTCAAAAGAAACAAATGAGATCGAAGCTCTGCTGGACAGCTATGTAAATTCACTTCGTGACCTTGATGCTGATAAGATGCTGAGTCTGACAAACTGGGATACGGCCGACGGTGAATATAGAAAGACTAAGATGATGTTTGACTATGAGGAATTTGGTTCGTTAGTCGGTCCGGCTGCCTGGTACAGTATGGACACGATCGCATCATCGATAATCATTAATTATAAGAGCGACGATATCAAGTTCGATGGCGATACTGCTGAAATGAATGTCGAATACGAGATGATCGATTGGCAGAAAGCATATTACGATGATGATGCGAAAACATTTTCGGACTTCTGTGATCTTCTTCGTGACATGGAGAAAACCACAGAAATAAAGGGAAAGATCACTTTTGTAAATGAAGACGACGAGTGGATGATAACAAACATCACCAAGTTAAATGAGGTCTTGGGTTTTGTCGATGTTATCAGGAACACACCCGATGAAAAACTTCATCCTTCAGATACTGAACCTACCGGAGAGACAACAGCTGAGACGACTTCAGAGGAAACTACAGCAGGTACGGATTTCTCCGACAGTTATGACAGGGCTATAGCGGCATATGTGGAATTACTGGACTACTTCCAGAGTGAGCTCGATGCCTTCTATATGGATTTTGATACAAAACCCTGCGGTCTGTATGATATCGACGGCAACGGCATTCCCGAACTCTATATCTTCATCGAAGAGGAAGGCGAGGAGTTCAAAGAAGGCAAATTCATGCTCTACACATATAACGAATATGCCGGCGAAGCAGTGCCTCTGCTTTCTTATCCGCGCCTCACATTCACAGGGGCTCAGAGCGGCGGCGATTATATCGTGTATGTCACTTCAGACCGGGTTATCTTTGTTATGAACGACGGCGAAGAGGCTTTAAGTTACGTTACGACTGATGTCTTTGATATGGATATGAACAGCGAGGGTTCATTTAAGCGTAATGTCTACTATGAGTATGATCCCGTAAATGATGAAGAGAAGTATACGTACGAGTACTTCAAAGGTACGGAAACGATCAGTGAGGAAGACTATAACGATGCGATGAGCAGTTATGTCCGCGACGCAAAAATGATCCTGGCATCCGATTACCACTTTGCTTCGGATGAACCCGAATACATGCTTATATCGGTGCCCGGGGTAACGACTTTGACTTATCAGGAAATGGTAAAGTATCTGATATCTTTAGTGTAATTGATTTATTAATTGACTTGGAACAGGGGGTATTTATGAAGTTCAGAAAGATCGCAGCCGCAATTATGAGCACCGTGATGCTGTCAGGCATTGCCGGATGTGATGCGGGGCTCAAAGAAACAGAACTCGAAAATTTTATCGTTCAGTATAATTCGGCGATCTGCAGTCTTGATCCGGTATCGATCCTTAACTGCACGACATGGGAAAAAGATGATTCGGATTATCTTGAGATACAGGATATCCTTGATGGTAAACAGTATGATGAAATAAATGCCAGGGTCTATCCGCTCATAACTCAGACCATTGAAATCTACTATGCGGATGATGAACTCAAGATCAACGGTGATAAAGCCACATTGAAGCTGGAATACAGGATGATCGACTGGGAGGAACTCTATTCACGACACTACGATAACACAGACAGATTCGAAGAGGACGTGAGAAATAACTATTCCAGTTTGCAAAAGATCATTGAAGATGAAATAGAATTCGAGCATTTCAGCCAGGGCTGGAGGATAACAAAGCTCAAGAATCTTGCCCAGGTTTATTCATTCCTGCTGGAAAGCCCCGATATCGGCGGAACTTCATCAACTTCTGAACCTGATCCTTCAGATACCGGCGCACCAACTTCAGAGACAACGGATAATGCTGATCTTCAAATAGCATATGAAAATGCCATAACGGTATACAGAAGGATACTGGAGCAAACCGCTGACCTGATAAAAGCTGCCGAGGACGGCGGACTTGCAGACGAGACATGCGGCCTGTATGACATCAACAGTGACGGTATCCCCGAGCTCTATTTCCTGGCTGCTAATGATACCAGCGGTTTCAGCGCAAATCTTTATATCTATTCCTATTCCAGAGATAAAGATGCCCTGTATCTGATTGCGGAAGTTCCGGGTATCACTTACATGGCTGCTGACGGCGGATTGTTCTCGATGTATGTCACTTCGGATAAACTCGTTATCGCCCACGCTCACGGAGAAGATCCGTGTTATCACCATGACGCGGATATCTATGATCTCGATCTTGATATCACTGAATATTACAGACGTGACAGCGTCTGGGATTTTGAAGATGATACATATCACTTCGAATATTACAAGGATGACCTTGAGAACAACCCCATCGGAGCTTCTGAATATGATGAAGTGATCGACAGCATAGTAAAGGATGCGAAGATCATACTTATCCGCAACTATGCTAATGAATCATTAATCGATAAGGAGTTCCTGACCCCGGCCACACCTGTAAATTCAGTGCTGTGTTATCAGGACATGATCGAATATTGCAATTATCTTATTGATTCCGGTGATTAAAATGTTGAATAAAAGAAAGAATACAGTAATAAAGATCCTGGCTTTTGCAGTTGCATCTTCCGCACTTCTTAACATGACCGGCTGTTTTTTCAAACAGAATAAGATCGGTCCAGCCGCTGTCGAAAAATATGCTAAAAAATTCGGCGCCGAGATGTATAAAGATGCTTCTGACTTCGCATATAAATATAAAGGGCTTTTCGGAGATTATTACCTTATCTGTGACGGCATCTGCATACGCGTCAAGGGCGATGATGTAAAGAAAGCCGTAGATTACGCCGGAGATCTTTCGGACTATTACGATAAGGATATTAAAGAGGCGACTGTTTTCACGATCGGCGACTCGGATGATGACTACGGGTATACGGCACATGTTGTAGCCATGTCAGCGGTATTCGAGGATGAATCACAGGCTGAATCTTACTACGAGCGCATTATAGCAAGTTATACCGACAGATCCGGTCCCTCCTTTATGGACGGCTTCGGTGACCTGTCCGATTTTGGTGATCTGTTTGACATGGGTGATTTCAGCGATCTGTTTGGTATGGATGATTTTGGTGAATATTTTGACATGGATGCTTTTGGAGATCTCTTTGGTATGTTCGGTGTTGATTTCGACGCAGAACTTTTCCATAACAATAAATATGTCACTCAGGAATTCGAGGAAGAGGATCTCAAATACACCCTTATCGTGGGAGATGATATCTACGACAGCAATTCCAAAACGACGAGCTTTGATGCCGCCGGCGTTTACATTAACGAAAAGACCGTATTCTTCGTGTGCGGTACAGCCAGCGAAAAGAACCTTGTAAACGAATATGTCGATGAGATCTGTGAAGGCATCGGCGTGGAAGCTCCGAGCAGTCTTGGATAAGCTGCCTGTATTCCGCACTATAAAATATATCTGACTTATTTCCGGTTAATTGCCCGTAACTTTACTATTACGGGCAATTGTTGATAAAATATATAAAACTATGAAAACCGGAGGTCGCCGATCATGGATGCTTTATTATTTGCCAGGGCAGCTAGGGAAGAGAAGGATGCCATGCTCGAGAACTATCTCGGGGCAACCGATACCATGGCGGGAGAGCAGATCGCCAAGCTTAAGGCTGCAGGCGTCAGTGATGAGCTCTTAAGAGAAGTCTTTGATTCGGTCCTTACCGATTGCTTTTACAACATCCTCCTGGGTATCGACGGTCAGATGCCGATCGGATCCTTGGGTGAGAGAGGCTACAGGCTCATGGCACCCGACAGCACGATCATCTCCAACGCAACAGGAACACTCGCAGAAGCCGCTTATGAGGCTTTCTACGGTGAGGGTGAAGGCGAAGGATAAGATCCGGATTACAACAGATTTATTGCAATAGAGGTTGTCTCAAAGTGACCGGTTCACGATGAGGCAACTTTTTTATTGATCCATCCCGGTTTGTCTTAGCTTCTCCGGATCAGGCCGGTGCCCAGAATATCCAGACGAACAGATAACCGGCAAGCACTGCGGTAAGAGTAAAGGGGATGCCTATCTTCATGAAGTCGCCGAATCCGACCTCGTGACCTTCCTTGCGGAGCATGCCTACACCGGCGATATTTGCCGATGCGCCGATGGGGGTGAGATTGCCTCCCAGAGTAGCGCCTACAAGAAGTCCGAAGTACAGGAAGTGAGGCTCGACATTCATGGCTGCTGCGACTCCTGCAAGGAGCGGGAGCATCGTGGCGACATAAGGAATGTTGTCGATAAAAGCGGAGATAAGAACTGAACCCCAGACGATGATGGAGAATAAGACAAACCTGTTCGATCCGCCGAAGCTTGCGATGAAGCCGGCCAGATCATCGATCACTCCGGCTTCCTTTATTGAAGCGATAACCACGAAAAGACCTGTCAAAAGGAGCATCGTATCATAGTCCATTGCTTTGAGGGAATGCATCATTCCCTTAGTTGACTTCTGCTTTATGAGTTCCCAGATTATCGTAAGGATACCGCAAGCCATGCAGATGATGCCGTTGGTCCAGGGATGAGTATCAGGAATAAAGGAAGCGATTATGAGAAGGACCACATGACCGAGCATCGTGATGGTCGGAATGTAATCTGTGACGTGAGTATGCTCGGTGGAATTGACGGGCTGCCTGTCCTTGCGGAACATGACCATCATGAGCGGTAACGTGAGGATCGCTCCGAGTTCAACTGCAAAGAACATTCCGGGGCGCCCGAGCATCCAGAAGAAGTCGTTGAAGTTCATGTTGTCTGCTGCCGCGAGCATGATCGAAGTCGTGTCGCCAACGAGAGTTGCAGCGCCCTGAAGATTGGATGATACGGCAATGCAGATGATCATGGGAACCGGGTTGGACTTGAGTTTTTTGCAGATGGCAAGTCCTACAGGAGCTACCATGAGAACGGTCGCAACGTTATCGATAAATGCGGATATGATGCCCGAGAAAAGCGACATGAGGATCGTTACCCATAGGACGTTTTTGGAGATCCTGAGGAGCGATTCTGCGATCTTGTTGGGCATCTTGGATTCTATGAAATAATCAACGATGACCATGGTTCCGAAGATCATCATGAGGACATTCCAGTCGATCGAAGTAAGGATCTTATTTACCGGAAGCACCTTTATAACGACCATAATTACAGCTGCGGATAAAGCGACGATCGCACGGCGTTTTGGCAGGACGATCATGAGAATGTACATTACAAGAAAGATTCCGATCGCTGCATATTTCAATATCGGGTCCATTAAGTGCTCCTTCTATTCAGAGAGATCATTTTTTTGAGATGTCCCTGAAGACAAATCTTTGCTGGATGGCATAACTTACGAGGAACAGTATCATGTCGACGATGCACTTGACCAGAGTCTCCCAGGCGTTGGGGAAGAAATGCATAAACAAAGTGACTGTTCCTGCGCTTATTGACATCTGGATAATCGCAAGAAGCGCATATTTGGTAAGAGATGTGGCTCTTGAGGCGCGGCTCTTGAATACGAATTTATAGTTTATTAAATAGTTGTATACGGCGGAGATTACCCTTGCTCCGACTGTGGCCATACTGATATATAAAGCAGGGAAGCCTTCCTTAAAAAGAAGAACGAACAGATGGAAGAGCAGGATATCGATAACAAAAGAAGATACTGATGCAAAAATGAACTTGATGAACTTTTTGCCGAGTATCTTGTAGATCCTGATGGAATCCTTGACGGGATTGAAGTGTGTCTGGTGGTTTTCCTTGGAATCGTAGACAGTCCTGATGGGTACCTCGGTAAGATCATATCTTCCGGCACACTCAAGAAGCATCTGTGTCTCGTATTCGAAGCGCTCGCCCTTGCAGTCTATGAGTTCCTTCATGAACCTGAAAGGGATCCCCCGAAGACCGGACTGGGTGTCGCTGACATGCATTCCCGATACATATGAGAACACCTTGATCGTAATGGTGTTGCCGAACCAGCTCTTCCACGGTATCTCTTTCTTATCGAATGTTCGGACGCCGAGTATCAGGTTGTCCGGGTGCTCTTTAAGAGTCCTGATTATGGTCGTGATGCATTCCGGAGTGTGCTGTCCGTCGGAATCGGCGGTGACACAGCCTAATGCATCCGGCATGTTTCCGGAGATATATTCAAAGGCGGTCTTAAGTGCTCTGCCTTTGCCGCGGTTGGGACGGTATGAGATAAACTTGCCTCCGAGCCTGCCTATTATGGATTCGGCCTTGGCAAAGATGCTGTCGTATTCTTCGGAGCTTCCGTCGTTAACTATGATGACAGGTCCCATGCCTTTGGCATCGAACTCTTTGAGCAAAGTAATAAGCCTGCTGTCAGGCTCATATGAAGGTATTACTATCGGAACAAGCACCGGGTTTTTGACATCTTCTTTTTCCATAGAGATTATATTAGCATAAATAACCCTGAACTTAGGAAGCTGTCTTATGTTTATAGAGGATTTTCAAAAGGACCGGAGCAAGGATCGAGCTGACGAGGATCATGAGCAGGACAGCCGTGAAATAGTCGGAAGTGATGAGTCCGGCATGCAGACCTTTCTGCGCCGTGATAAGAGCGACCTCGCCTCTGGTCATCATGCCGATACCGATCTTAAGAGAGTCGTTCCAGTTGAATTTGCAGAGTTTTGATGCCGCCCCGCATCCGATGATCTTGGAAAGGCATGCGACTATTACGAATGCAATCGAGAAGAAAAGCAGGGTGGGGTTAAAGTTTTCGAAAGATACTTTAAGTCCGATCCCTGCAAAGAAGATCGGCGCGAAGACCATGTACGAACTGACGTCGACCTTGCGCTCAACGTATTTTACATCGTGGAGGTTGCAAAGGACCACGCCTGCAACATAAGCTCCGGTGATGTCTGCTATTCCGAAAAATCTCTCGGCCACATAAGCCATGATTATGCAGTAAACGAGGGCCGCGATCGGGATTCTTCTGGTGTGTTCATAACGGGCATCGAGCCATTTGAAAGCTTTGTAAACGACAAAACCCGTTATTATCGCGATGGCAAAGAACATGATGGCCTTGAACATCGTGATCCAGACCGAGGAGCCTGAACCGGTGGCGCTTAATACGAACGTGAGGACGACGATGACGATAACGTCGTCGATTATTGCGGCGCTTACTATCGTTGTTCCGACTGTGCTGCTGAGCTTGCCGAGCTCCTTAAGCGCTGCAACTGTAATGCTGACGGAAGTAGCTGCCATCAGAGTGCCTATGAAAAGACCCTTTATGAACTGTTCCGAACCGACGGGACCAAAGCCGTAGAAGCTCATGAAAAGCAAAGTTCCGAGACATATCGGAACGAAAACACCTGCACAGGCGATGGCGGTTGCCTTAAGACCTGTCTGCTTGAGTTTCTTCATGTCAGTCGAAAGACCGGCTTCGAACATGAGCATGATGACGCCGATCTCGGCCATCTTGTTGATGAAATCCGACTGGTCGACCAATCCGAGTACGGCAGGTCCTATAAGAAGACCTGCTATGATCTCTCCGACGACTTCAGGCGCATGGAGTTTACGGGCGATAATGCCGAAAACCTTGGCGACAAGAAGGATCAAAGCCACATCAAGCAAAAAACGAAGACTATCCAAAATATATACTCCAAAACCGTTATAAATCGTTGCAAATTTCCACCGCACCTAGTTATATCACGCAAAAACAATAATGGAGGACTGCATATTATACAAACTTACCCTTATAATAAAGCGATTAAAGTATAAAAATGATATTATATGACAGGTAAAAACACATAATATGGAGAGTTTGGAATGAAGCAGCTGGAATATCCTTATGATTCTGACTATATCCTGCGCAAGAAGAAGGCGATCAGAAGAGAGCTTCTGGCAAGAGAAGGGATTCAGTATATCGGAAAGAAGATCGCCATCCTGGGCGGTTCCACCACAAGCGATATCAAGCAGATCCTGGAACTGTTTCTTTTAAACTACGGGATAAAGCCCGAGTTCTATGAATCCGAGTACAACAGGTACTATGAGGATGCCGTATTCGGAAATCCCGAGCTCGACGAATTCATGCCCGATATGGTGTTCATCCATACTACGACAAGGAATATCTCACTTTATCCTCATATAACGGATTCGGCCGCTGATATCGATGAACTAATATCTTCGACAATGGGGCGCTTTGAGCAGATCTGGCAGAGATTATCAGATAAGTTTAAGTGCACGATCATCCAGAATAACTTCGAACAGCCTTATTACAGGCTTCTGGGCAACAGTGACCTGACTGATATTCACGGCAGGCTCAACTTCATAAACAGGCTTAATGACAGATTCTGTCAGTATGCGCAGACTCATGAGAATTTCTTTATCAACGACATCAACTATATTTCATCGGTATTCGGAATCAAGAAATGGGCGGATCCCGGTGACTGGTACAGATATAAGTATGCGTTGAGCGTGACGGCTATTCCGGATTTTGCATTCAATCTTGCCCGCATCATCAAGGCGGTATACGGAAGGAACAAGAAGGCTTTTGCGCTCGATATGGATAATACCCTCTGGGGCGGCATTGTGGGCGATGACGGTCCGGAAAACATCAGGATAGGTCATGAAGATGCTGAATCCGAGCTCTATACGGAATTTCAGCAGTACATCAAGGCTCATAAGGATCTTGGTATCCTTCTTACAGTCGCGTCCAAAAACGATGAGGAGAATGCTCTTGCAGGACTTGCCAGACCGGATTCCACTCTTACAAAAGATGATTTTATCCTCATAAAGGCTAACTGGGATAACAAAGACCGCAATATTGCAAATATCGCCAAGGAACTTAATATAGGAGCCGACAGCTTCGTCTTTGTTGACGATAACCCTGTCGAGAGAGCCCTTGTCGAGAATCAGATCCACGGGATAAGTGTTCCCGAGGTCGGTGCTCCGGAGACATATATCGACGTGATCGATTCGAACGGTTTTTTCGAAGTCACCGGAATATCGGAAGAGGACATCAAGCGCGGCGGAATGTACAAGGCGAATATGGAACGCGCCAAAGCATCCGCTCAGTTCGATAACTATGACGAATACTTAAAATCACTCGAGATGACTGCCGAGATTAAGCCGTTTGCTCCTGTATATATGGCGCGCATAGCCGAGCTCACCAATAAGAGCAACCAGTTCAACCTTACGACAAAAAGATGCTCGCAGGCCGAGATTGAGAAGTTCGCTTCAGATCCCGCATATATCACGCTTTACGGAAGACTTGAGGACAAGTTCGGCGATAACGGCGTCGTCGCAGTAACATTCGGACACGAGGAAGAGTATGGAAGTGATAAGTTCTTCCACATCGATCTGTGGCTCATGAGCTGCAGGGTGTTAAAGCGCGGTATGGAATTTGCAATGATGGATGAACTCATAAAAGAGGCAAAATCCAGAAATATCACCAAAATAAAAGGCTATTATTATCCGACCGCAAAGAATAAAATGGTCAGGGATTTTTACGGGCTTCAGGGCTTCGAAAAGATAAGAGAGATGGAAGACGGCACTTCCGAGTGGCTGCTTGATCTGGACAAACCGCATAAGAGCGGTAATATCGCGATCAAGGTCAACTGACTCAGGGACGCCATCTGCTAAGGAGAATTAAGTCATGACAAGAGAAGAGATCTACGACAAGCTTAATGAGGTTTTTCAGGACGTCTTTGACGATGAGGAACTGACGGTAAACGATGCTACGGTGGCAGCTGATGTCGACGGCTGGGATTCACTGGAGCACATCAATCTCATCGTTGCCGTTGAAAGATGTTTTGGCATTAAGTTTACAATGGGTGAGACTACCGGCCTTAAGAACGTCGGTGAGATGGTGGATAAGATCATTGCCCATCTCTCATAAAGGTTATTAGATGTCGCTGGTATCCTCGCTGTTTCTGGTTTTCGTTGCTGCAGCATTACTGCTGTATTATGTCGTGCCGAAAAACTTCAGGATATGGATCGTTTTGGCGGCAAGCCTTGCCTTTGCGGCATTTCTCGGATTCTATACACTTTTATTCGTTATCATCTCCGCTGTGCTCTGCTACATCGGGGGCCTTTTATCAGGGCCTTCCAAAAAGAATGGCGTGCGCAATGCATCTGCGGCTATTACCATAGTGATAAACATCGCGCTTCTTTGCGCAGTCAAATACTATAACGTACTGGGCCTTGCCGCTGAAAGACTGAATCTTCTTTTCGGCGCAACGGATAAGACAAATACATTTTTCCTCTTTGCGGTTCCTGTCGGAATGTCCTTTTATGTCCTTCAGACAACAGGATATATCCTTGACTGCAGATGGGAAAAGATAACCCCGGAGAAGAATTTCCTCAAGGTCCTTTTGTTCTCGTCATATTTTCCGCAGCTCATGTCCGGCCCTATGAATACCTACGCGAATCTGTCTTCAGAGTTCGAGAAGGCTAAGACCGTCAGTTTCTCCTTTGACCGGATCTTTGACGGTGCGATAAGAGTTGCATGGGGCTTTTTCAAAAAACTCGTTATCGCCGAACGTGCAGCCATGGTGGTCAATATGATCTATGCTGACCATATGACATATACCGGCTGGTATGTTCCGCTCGGTGTTTTCTTTTTTGCCATCCAGCTTTATACAGACTTCTCGGGATGTATGGAAGTCGTTATCGGAGTATCCCACATGTTCGGCATCGAACTGCCCGAGAACTTCAACTGCCCGTTCTTCTCCAAGACGGTAAAGGAATACTGGAGAAGATGGCATATCACTCTCGGAGCATGGCTTCGTGACTATCTCATGTACCCTGTTTTAAAGAGCGAGCCTCTCATAAAGATCGGCGACTGGTCGAAAGCAAAGTTCGGCAAGAAGAACGGCAAGAAAGTGCCGACATATATCGCTTTGCTGATCCTGTGGTTTGCAGTCGGATACTGGCACGGAGGTCTTTGGAATTACGTTATCGGTTCAGGCATCCTGCATTTTATCTATATCGTTCTTGGCATGATCTTTGAACCCGTATCGAAAAAGATCAGACCGAAGATAGGTGCCGATAAGCTCTACTTCAGGATATTCCAGTCAGTCAGAACGTTCATACTCATGCTCACCGGCTTTGTGTTCTTCAGATCTGCTACAGTCAAGGATGCTGTTGATATGTATGCCGCGATCTTCAGACAGGGCGGCGCGGCATTTAACTGGGAAGGTTTCTCTTCTTCGGGAATGGATCTGGCGAACCTTATCGTGCTCACAGCTGCAGTTCTTCTTGTTGCGGCGGTTGATGCTTATAAGTATGTCCCGAGCGAAGATGCCGAACCAAAGTCTGTTATCGCATTCTTAAGAAGCAAGGGTATCGTTCTTTTGTGGGCGGCATTTATGGTACTCGTTGTTGCAACATTGATCTTCGGAAGGTATGGTTTAGGCTATGATTCCGGTTCATTCATATACGCTAGAATCTGATTGGAGGAAATTATCACATGAACATTGTCTGTCTTGATATGGAGGGCGTTCTGGTACCCGAGATTTGGATTGAGTTCTCGAAAAAAACCGGTATCCCGGAGCTTACGCGCACGACCAGAGACGAGCCTGATTACGACAAGCTCATGCATTGGAGACTGGGCATCTTAAGAGAACACGGTCTGGGATTAAAGGAGATCCAGGATGTTATCGCGCAGATCGAGCCGCTGCCGGGTGCGAAGGAATTCCTTGATGAGCTGCGCAAGGATATGCAGGTGATAATCATCAGCGACACCTTCACTCAGTTCGCAATGCCTCTGATGGCAAAGCTCGGTTATCCCGCTCTTTTCTGCAATTCTCTTATCGTCGGTGATGACGGCATGATCGAAGACTTCAAGATGAGGATCACCGATTCCAAACTGTCAACAGTAAAGGCTTTGCAGTCCATAGGTTTTGATACCATCGCATCAGGCGATTCATATAATGATCTTGCAATGATCAAGGCTTCAAAGGCCGGATTCCTTTTCAAGAGCACCGAAAAGATCATTGCCGACAACCCTGACATTCCTGCTTTTGAGGAGTTCGATGAACTCCTTGCCGCTATCAGGGCTGTTCCTGACAGCAACTGACCGTTTTGAAACCGTTATCTAAAAAGAAAGGGGATCAGTAATGAAAATGAAGTTTAAGTGGCAGAAGATCGTTGCGGCATTCTTATTTGCGGCTATGAGCCTTGCAATGGTGCCGGAGTTCACGGGAAATGATACCGTGCATGCCTCAAATGATAAATATGTTCATTTTGCGAGCTGTACTATTACCAGACCAGTGGCAGGAAAGTCGCCGAGCACGGTAGCGGTTCCCGGTGACGACAAGGCGTATGAAACCAAAGTTGAGTATTGGTATGTTAACGAAGGTTCATTTTCTCATATGAGTTCCGGGGACAAGTTTGAATTAAATAAGAGATACACTGTCAGAGTCTCATTTGAACCGAAAGAAGGGTACAGATTTGATGACAAGACGGAGTTTTATATAAATGCAGATCAGGGTATCCCTTACTCATCAAGCTATAAATTCCAGATGACATATACGGCAACCTCATCGTCAGAACCCCAATTGCTTGAACACGCAGGATGTTATATTACTCCGCCTGTTGATGGTGAGCATCCTGATTACCATCCTGTATCAGCTGATCCTTCAAAATACGAGGTTGTCTGTGCCTACTGGTATACCTGGGAACCTCCATATACGGAATTCGTTCACATGTATTCCGATGACTGTTTTGAAGAAGGTAAACAATATAAGGTCAGGATCAAGTTTATTCCAAAACCCGGATACCGGTTTGAAGACTTTAAAACCCAATATACTGTTACCGGATACCCGACTACCATGTATGGAACGGACGCTGTTCAGCTGGTCTTCACGGCAAAAAAGTATGAATATGACGGCTGGGTAAAGGAAGGAGACTACTGGCAGTATTATGAATTCGGCAAGAGAGTAACCGGCTGGAAGCAGATCAGCGGAGTCTGGTTTTACTTCGAATCCAACGGCAGCATGGTAACAGGGTGGAAGCAGATCGACGGCATCTGGTATTACTTTGAAAGCAATGGTCATATGGCGAAGGGCTGGCTGAAGGTCGGCGATACATGGTACTACATGAGTGACAGCGGTGCCATGGTCACGGGCTGGAGACAGATCAGCGGAGTCTGGTATTACTTCAAGCCGAACGGAGCCATGGCCGCAAACGAATACTGCGGCGGTTACTGGCTGGATGCAAGCGGAGCCTGGACATATAAGTACAAGGCATCCTGGAAGCAGGATTCAAAGGGCTGGTGGTACGGAGATGATTCAGGGTGGTACGCCAAGAACCGCACAATGAAGATCGACGGCAAGAACTACAACTTTGATGCGTCGGGCTACTGTACAAATCCTAACGGCGATTAAGGATTTTCAGATGCGGTTAAGTAACCGCTTCGCCAAAAGAAGTCTGTTTTACTGATATGCTTTCGGAAGATTCCACTCGTAATGTGCTGCGCAGAACCTGATGACGCAGACGAAGAAGAAACCTGTTAGCATTGCCGCTTCGGCAGATCCCGTGATGACATAAACGATATAGACGGCTGCGGCGCCTATAATGGAGGCGCAGGCGTATATGTGCTTTACAAAGATGTAGGGCATCTCGAGCGAGAGGACATCTCTTAGGACTCCGCCACCGACACCTGTCACAACACCTAAGAAAATGACCAGAAAGGCGTTGTTTGCGTATGGACCCAAAAGGCCGGTATGAACACCTTCAGCCGTGAAGGCGGCAAGGCCTGCCGTGTCGAACCAGAAAAAGATCTTATCGTAGATCGCACGTGTCTTATCTGAAACATTCTTCTTGTTCTTATGTTCCCACCAGACGAATATAAATGTGATGTTTGCGGCAATAGCCGCGATGATAACGAAGAACGGATTTTTGAAGGCTGCAGGGGGTGTTGAGCCCGTAACAAGGTCGCGGATGATGCCGCCGCCCGTAGCCGTGAGAAGCGCCAAGATATTGACTCCGAAGATGTCCATCTTCTTCCTGATACCTGCCATGGCACCGGACACTGCAAATGCGACAGTGCCTATTATATCGGTGATCAAGATGAAGAGTTCGGTATCCATAGAAGCAATTATATATGTTTTTCCGGGGAATGACAGTTGGAACTTAATCAACTTTTTCAATCACGCTATAATGTGTATGGGGTAAAAGAAAATGAGAGAAAAAGGTTCTGTCAGAAAAGCGGTCCTGATATTCATGCTGGTGATCTTTGTCATCGACAGCACGATTTTCGGATGGCTTACTGCAGGAAAGATGATATTAAAATCTGCCGGAGTTTTCAAAACGGAGATCTCCTTTACGGAAGACATAACCTATGTGGATCCTGTGGAATATGTGGATGCTGAGATAATCAAGTATCTTGGACCGGAAGACGGATCCGCCGTGATCGAACCTGTTATCCTTGAAAAAGACAAGACTTATGAGCTGGTCTTAAGCATTCCTTCTTTTGACGGTTGGGACCGATCGTCTTATCTGCGGCGTTCTACCATCAAACTCGACAACGGAAAAGAACTTAGACTGGATCTGGAAGATGACCTTTCAAAATGGCAAGAGATCTATGATGAAGATCTTGATGTGACTTATGTTGTCGCTGTTCCTGCCTGTAAGGTAAATTCATATGAAGACCTTCTTTCAGAATTTGACAGGGCCGTAAATGATTTTAAGGCTGCTCAGATCAGAAAAGCCGTTATTATTACCGGCATCATCACCGCATGTGCCATATTGCTGTCTGTTTTGTTATTCCGTTTTTATCAGTTCCTCTTATACTGCGATAAAAATAATATTGCGACAGGTGTGACCGCGGCAATAACGATATTGAATGTTGTGTTCACGATGCTTGTTCTTTTAATGATCTATGTTTACCCGGCCTCGTTTTGAGCCTTTTTCTTATTTATTATGATAGAATTATACAATCTATAGAAACGGAGGCTTTTCGCATGGCTGCGATTACAGATTGCGAACATCTTGTACAGTATTATGAGACAGACCAGATGGGCGTGACCCATCACTCGAACTATATACGCTGGTTTGAAGAGGCCAGGACGAAGCTTTTTGAAGAGATCGGCTTAGGCTATAAGGGTATGGAGGAGATGGGCATCATAAGCCCGGTCGTGGGACTTACCGCCAAGTATAAGACGATGGCAAAGTATTGTGATACGGTCGTTATCAGGGCTGAGATCACAAGATACACCGGTGTCAGGTTTGACATCAGATATACGGTTTTCGATAAGGAGACTGAGCAGATAAGGTGCACTGGAACAAGTGAGCATTGCTTCATTAACCGTGAGGGAAAGGTTCTTTCATTACAAAGGACAAATCCTGAAGCACACGCAAGGTTCGATCTGCTCGTCAACGGAAAGGAAGGTTGATATGACAGATATCATTATCGTCGGTGCAGGTCCGGCAGGCCTTTCGGCAGCTGTTTATGCAAGGCGCGCGGGAATGAGCACGACCCTTTACGAGGGTGAGATGTACGGCGGCCAGATCGTCAATACTCCCGAGATCGAGAACTATCCGGCGATAGCAAAGATCTCCGGCTTCGATTTTGCGAACGACCTTTATAATCAGGCGATTAATCTCGGGGCTGTTCTTGAATTCGACCGCGTTTCAGGCATCTCGAAAACAGATTCCGGATTCGAAGTTGCACTTGCTTCAGGCAAAACTGATACCTGTAAAGCAGTGATCCTTGCAGTCGGAGCGTCCAACCGTCACCTCGGGATCGCAAGAGAGGAAGAACTCCTTGGAAAGGGCATCTCCTATTGCGCCACATGTGACGGAGCATTCTATAAGGGCAAGACTGTTGCCGTCAACGGCGGCGGAAATACTGCGGTCGAAGATGCGATCTATCTTGCAGGTATCGCTTCCAAGGTATATCTTATACACCGCAGAAACGAATTCCGGGCTGATGATGTTCTTGTTAAGGCTGCAAAAGAGCTTTCCAACATCGAGATCGTCACTCCTTATGTCGTGGAAAGCCTTCTGGGCGAACCGAAACTTAACGGTCTTGAACTTACGAACAGGGAAGACGGTTCTAAAAAGACTGTCGATATCGACGGTCTGTTCGTAGCGATCGGTCAGGAACCTAAGACAGCTGATTTCAAGGATCTTGTGACTTTGCAGGGCGGATATATCGAAGCAGGCGAGAACTGCAAGACCAATGTCGAAGGTATCTTTGCTGCCGGCGATGCGAGAGTCAAGAAGGTAAGACAGCTTACGACAGCCTGCTCTGATGGAGCTGTTGCGGCACTTGCGGCGATCGATTACATCAAGCTCGGAGTCTGAGCGTAAAGACAGATAACAATTTGTTTGGAGGAATATATGTACAGAAATGTATTTGACGTGCTTGAAGAGAGAGGTTACTTCTCACAGGCTACACACAGAGATGAGATCTATGAGTTATTGAGCAAGCCCGGTGTGTCTTTCTACATCGGTTTTGACCCTACGGCTGATTCACTTCACGTCGGTCACTTCGTTCAGATGATGGTAATGAGCCACATGCAGAAGGCCGGACACCGCCCGATCGCTCTCATGGGCGGCGGTACGGGCATGATCGGAGATCCTTCCGGCCGTACGGACATGCGCCAGATGATGACGATCGAGACTATCGACCACAACGTTGAGTGCTTCAAGAAGCAGATGGGCAAGGTCGTTGATTTCAGTGAGGGCAAGGCTCTCATCGTAAACAACGCTGACTGGCTCAGAGACCTCAACTACATTGAGTTCTTGAGAGAAGTCGGTACACACTTCTCCGTAAATAAGATGCTTACTGCCGAGTGCTACAAGCAGCGTCTTGAGAAGGGCCTTTCTTTCCTTGAATTTAACTATATGCTCATGCAGGCTTATGACTTCTACTACCTCCATGAGAAGTACGGATGCAACCTGGAGTTCGGTGGTGACGACCAGTGGTCTAACATCCTCGCAGGCATGGAGCTCGTACGCCGTAAGAAGGGCGAATCTGTTTACGGTCTCACATTCACGCTTCTTACAAACAGCGAAGGCAAGAAGATGGGTAAGACGGCTAAGGGTGCTGTATGGCTCGATGCTGAGAAGACACCTGTCTTCGATTTCTACCAGTACTGGAGAAATGTCGATGATGCCGATGTCATCAAGTGCATGAAGCTCCTTACATTCCTCGAGATGGACGAGATCAACGAGTATGCAAAGCTTACCGATGCGGCAATCAATGAAGCAAAGAAGAGACTTGCTTACGAAGTTACAAAGATCATTCACGGTGAAGAGGCTGCTGAGATTGCGAAAAAGACCGCTGAGGATATTTTCGAGAACGCGGGAAGATCCGAAGACATGAAGACGACCGAGATCACGGTTGATGAGCTCAAGGCAGGCATGCAGATCGCTGATGCTCTCGTTAAGGCCGGCCTTATGAAGTCAAAGGGCGAGGCAAGAAGGATGATCCAGCAGAAGGGCGTATACCTTAACGATGCAGTTGTTGAAGATCAGTTCTATGAACTCAAGGAATCTGACTTCGATGCTAACGGCGAGGCAATCGTCCGCAAGGGCAAGAAGACATACCACAGATTAAAGCTCGGCTGATATGATCCTTGAAAGCTGATTTTACGGTCCCCGGCAAATAAACCTGCCGGGGTTTTTTATTCGCATAACAGGACAATATCGCCTTTTGTTGTTCATTGAAATGCATGTTTTCAAAGGTTAAAATTATCTGTGTAAGAAAAAATAAGGGAGGAATCATTTATGAAGAGATTAAAAGCTGTTGCTGCTTCTGTTATGGTCTGCACAATGTTATTCTCATTTACCGGCTGTTCGAGCTTTAAGGTGATAGACGATGAGGATATATTTTTCGATGCACTTGAAAAAACCGTGAATGTAGATAAGGATGATACACTTCACGAGAAGGATTTCGATATCAATGGCGATAAAGCCGAATATCTCATCTTTGATGTTGAAGGTGACAACTACTATACATATATCAGATTTAAGGATGAGGACGATGCCCTGGATTTCTTCGACCAGATCAATCAGGATTTTGACGATATATTGGACGATAAGGAATTTGAAGGTTCACATTCAAGCTCAATGACCAAGACTCGCGGATATCTTGTGTTTGACGGTGAGGTTGAAGGCGAGAACAGCATGCATTTTTACCATATGAACCAGCGTTTCTTTGAAGATACTGAGATCTTCGGCGGAGTTTATGTAAACAAGAATGTTTATATCGAAGTCTATTCGACCAACGGCAGCAAGCGCGACAAGGAAAAGGTTACCAAACTGCTTAAGGAACTCGGATTCCCGAAGCCCTGATCGATTCTGAACGGTGTATTTATATGTCCCCGGCACATAAAAACTGCCGGGGCTTTTTTTCATATAACATGACAATATCGCCTGCTGTTGTTCATTGAAATGCCTGTTTTCAAAAGGTAAAATTGTTTATATGCAAATATATGGGAGGGATCATTCATGAAGAGATTTAAGGCTGTTGCCGCTTCTGTTATGGCCTGCACGATATTATTCTCATTTACCGGATGTTCGGGTTTTAAGGTAATAGATGATGAAGATGTTTTCTTCGACGCGTTGGACAGTATAGCCAAGATCGATGAAGATGAGACTGATCACGCTAAGAACACCACTTATGACGGAGACAAGGTCGAGTACCTGATCTACTGCAAAGACGGTGATAACATTTATACCTATCTGCGTTTCAAGAAGGCGGATGCCGCTATGGACAGATTCGAGGACTTCTATGACGACTTCAAAGACATGAAAGAAGACGGCGATTTTGAGGGTTCCAGCTCAATGAGCATGGGAAAGACACGCGGTTCCGTCGTATTCAACGGTTCAGCCGAGGATGGCACGTCATTGGGCTTTTACCGTCAAAGTTACTATGATGACGACGCGGAACTCTACGGCGGTGTTTACGTAAATGAGAATGTCTACATTGAAGTCTTTTCCGTGAACGGCAGCAAGCGTGACAAGGAAAAGATCGCGAATTTCCTTAAGGAATTGAAATTCCCCAAGCCTTGACGGTATTAGAGATAAATATGGGATCGATAAGCAGGACATGGGAATCGGAAGCATGGAAGAACGGTAATCTTTGCAGATATGCCGTAAGACAGATGCTCTTCATTTTGGTGGCTAACATGTTTGTTGTGCCGCTGTTCGGATGCGTCAAAAAAAGTCCTGTCTCAACGGATAATACGGCAGTTCCTTCTTCGCCTGAGGAGTGCATGCCTGATAACGGCATGGATGCGTTTGATGCTGTAATAAAGGTCCTTGGCAAGGCCTGGAATAACTAAGCCCGGACAGACGATCGGCAGGCAACGCTAAAATGTACGAAAATATTTAAGGAGTTCTTATGGAACGATTCCGCTACATGTCATGGGCCGGACTTTTAGTCGCAATGTGGGGAGATCTGTTCTTCTCCGTAACTCTTCCGTCCCGATATCCCGGCTACAGCAGAATGAAAGACTCCATAAGTGCGCTCGGGAATCCCGCAAGCCCGGTGCGGAAGATCTTTAACCTCTGGATGTTTTTTGAAGGCGTCTTTTTTCTGATCGACCTGCCGGTGTTCCACATGTACTATCACGGAATCTCCGAGGGGCTCACCTGGACGACCATCGCATTCATTATCGTCTTTGCGGTCGGAGCCTGCATCTTCACATGCTTTTTCAGCGTCAACGAATCCAAATCCGTTATCACCACTGCATCAAAGATCCACGCTGCAGGATCCGTCACCGGTTTTATGCTGTTTCTGTTCGTGCCGCTTCTTATTGCGCTTTTGTCCTTTAAGAACAGCGAAAACACTCTCGGAGGATTCAGTATATTCTGCTTTGTCCTGAGCCTGATCACATTCGTCCTCTTCGTCATTTCCGATAAGCCGTTCTTCAAAAATACTTTTTTCGAAAACGCAGGGCTCTGGCAGCGTCTCAACCTCATCTTCATGTACCTCCCCCTAACGGTCGTGGCCATAAAGAGGATGGGGGAAGTGTACACGTGACGGAAAGGAGCAGCAATCTGCATGGCAAGCGTATTTAATAGTGTATGGAATAACCGGAGATGCTAAAGAGTGGTATGCTCAGCAGTCTTTGGGAGATGTTCAATGGTAATTTATCAGCGAGTACAGTTAACGTGACCTGACAAATCTTCGCAAACTTGGAAATGTTCCTTTTACGGATCTCATCCATAATGGGCATGTAAGCAGGAGGACCTAAAGCATGGAATGGATCGAAGCATTACAAAAAGCCATCACTTATATGGAAGATCATCTTCTCGAGGAGATCAACTATGAAGACGTAGCGAAGCAGGTGCACACGTCGAGCTACGAGTTTCACAGGGCTTTCAGTTTTGTGACGGGCTTAACGGCCAACACATATATCCGCAACCGCCGCTTGTCTCTGGCGGGAAGAGAACTTGTTGAGACCGATGCGAAGATCACGGATCTGGCTATGAAGTACGGATACGAGACACCGGAAAGTTTTACCAAAGCTTTCACAAGGTTTCATGGTGTCGCACCGAAAACTGCCAGAGAAGAAGCCGGCAAACTCGTGCTTTTCAATCCGCTTACGATTACATTATCCGTGAAAGGTGGTAAGAGTATGGATTACCGTATAGTACAGACAAATGAAAAGAAATTTATAGCACTTGTAAGAGAATTCAGCAACGCGATCATCAACGATGAAGCCAACCACGATGTGGCAGATTTCTGGGGCGAGGTCAACAGCAAGCAGATGCTCTCTCCCGTATGGATGCTGAGAGAAGACGGAAAGCGCGATCTCTATGGTCTCTGCAGTCCGACGAAAGAAGGACAGGATACCTTCGAGTACGGTATCGGCATCATCATTGACGAAGACACAGCAGCGTTCGATCAGGCCGTTCTCGAGAAGAAAGGCTTCCGCAGCTGGGACGTCGAATCCGGCACATATGTGGTCTTTGACTGTGTGGGTGAAGACGGTGACTGCATCGCGAAGACATGGGTCAAATTCTATAAGGAGTTCCTGCCTCAGATGGGATACGAGGCATCTGAACAGACTGATTACGAGCTTTACTACGACGGCACAAGACCGGATATCTTCTGCGAACTCTGGATCCCGATCAAGAAGAAGTAAGTTCAATATACAGATTCCGGTTTTCACACAGGAATAAAATGGTCCCGGAAATAAGCTCCGGGACCGCATTTTTTACTTAGTAATAACGGAAATAAGGATCGTGAGTGCCGCGCCAATACTTATGAGCATATAAGTACGGAACCCGGCGCTTCTTTCCTTCCTCGATCTGCCATAGCCGATAAGGCCGCCCGAAGCCATTGCGAGCAGAAGCCTTACGATTACTGATACCAGATTAAAACTGTTAAGTGTCTCCACGATCATATTTTTTAATTATTGATTTGAAAACCTTATGCCGCAATAAAAGGCTTAAATAATTCAAGGCCTTACAGCCAGGACCTGACGGACAAGGTGATTCCGCTTGTGCGTGTCTGTTAGGTTATAATATGTCATAACCTGTCCCGGGATAAGGGATGGATCAGAGATAGATTAATACAAAGGAGGATTCCCATATGTATTTTGACGTGTATTCGGAATTGCGCCGCTTGTGATCGGCTTCGTTAAGATGAAGAAGAGTAACACATTGGGTCAGGAGATAAGAAAAATGAAGAAGCTTAGCAGTTTAACAGCAGCAGTTCTTGTTGGGGCAACAATGCTTTCCGTTGCCGGGTGTTCAGGAATTAGGTATATAGAGAGCGAAGATACATTCTTTGATGCGCTTAAAAATACTGTCGGAATCAAAAAGAGGGATATGCTGGTTCACGAAAAGAATACAACGTACAGCGGGATCGATGTTGAATATCTGACTTTTACCGAGGACGGCAATAATTCATACTGCTATGTCAGGTACGAAGATCCTGATGATGCAATGGAAAGGTTTGAAAATAAATATGAAAGTTTTGAAGATATTCTGGGTGACAAGCTGTTTGACGGATCAAACAGGAGAATGATAAATAGAGATCAGGGTTATATTGTTTTGGATGGTGATCTTGAAAAAGACACCGAATTCGACGGATCTACATACCACCTGAGTGACACACATTATTACGGCGGTTTTTACGTAAACAAAAACGTTTACATCGAAGTTTATTCTGTGAACGGCAGCAGGAAAGATAAGGAAAAGATCGATGCAGTGCTAAAGGAATTGAATTTGCCAAAACCGTAAGATTGATCGACGGTTTTATATATGACAACGGATATGAGAATGATCGGTAATAAGAAAAGAGTATTTGTATTAGTATTATGTGTGGCGGTCATGTTTGGCACGTGCGGATGTTATCTGGGTTCTGCCGCCAAGGAATGGAAGAGTGCTCACAGAAAAGCTCTTAAGTGTTTGGATCAAGGAGATATAGGGGAATGCTGATAAGTATTATTTCGATCATTGCAAATGTGCTGTTCTTTGTAGTATTGAACATATACTTTTATACGGACCGCACCAGTTTTCCTGATGGCAGTGTAAGAGAGTATCAAAGAAGCCCGCTCGGCAGACTGGAACTGTCGGATCAGAGATATCTGTTCTATCTGCAGACAGCTTTAGCTGCCGTCAGCATCATCATGAGCGTTCTGGTCTTATTCGGAGTGAAGAATAATGCCGTAAAGCTCATCAGAAATATAAGCTCAGCTGCATCACTGGTAGTTTTCATTATCATCATTATCGCTACCGGCAATACTCATGCGAAATATGCATGAGTACTAAAGAGGGGAATAGAATATGGAACAGGATCAGGATGTCAAAAATAAAAAGTTCAGATGTTATAAAGAAGTGACTTTGCGGGTAGCGGACTTCAAAAAAGCCTGTGAACTGGATACTGACGAACTTAAGAATATCCAAGATGAGTATTTTAAGAGGACTTTCGTATATCCTCTTATCGGGATCTTTATTTCGGCATCGTTTTTTGCTCTTTGGCCCGCCGGTGTCATTAATAAGGTAAATGAGTTTTCTGAAACCTTTATGGTGGCATTAATGTTTCTGGCAGCGTTTGGTGCGGCGATGGGCACCTATCTTTTTGTTCGCTGCATTCACGCTCTGACCATTGTTTCAAAGATCAAAAATCAGGATTTCTGGTGGCGCACAGGCATTATCACACGCAAAAAGAGATTGTGGATCCCCTTAAGTATGCGATTTTATTATATAGTTGATGATGAATACTGCAGCCAGCGCTATTTTGATCCATTCTATAGAAAAGGAACGGAAGTGTATTTTCTGTATTTCCCCGAATTCATGAAAGGCTCATATATGGGAGGGGTCGTGGTAAGGAAAAAAGACTGATCATAGCTTCCGAGAAGAAGCGTTTAGTATGGATAATAAACAGTAAGTAGAACTAATGCAATATACATTGGATATCATCTGTATGAATAGTAACCGGACAAAACGCGAGATCTGTACTGAGGTAATGAATATGAAAAAAGAGATACGGAAAATTACGTTGAGCCTTGCGTTGATAATACTGGTGATGACAGTATTCACGGGATGCGGAATACAGAAGGCGGATTATGGAGAAAGCATCATTACATGCAGCTCCAAAAACTTTATAGGATTTGCCGGAGCCTATATTGACGAAGAAAACAGGGTAACTCTTGTTTTCGACAGATGGTATACGATGAATGTGTTTAATTCCGATCCCGGATTGAGAAATATATTTAATAAGGGAGCATATACAAAAGACAAACCTCTCAGAGTCAACAATAAAAAGACCAGGTT
>JAIKWL010000076.1 GCA_024684815.1 Saccharofermentans sp.
TTTACAATACCCGAAGGATACACAGTTACTGCGATTACCTGTCGCCATTCCAATACGAGAAGAACTATGACATCCGGTTCAAGAGAACACTAAGTGCTTAATTTTGTGAAATCACTGTCCGCTATCTTGACAGAGCACCAACATCACGATACTCATCATGAAAACGCACGTTAAAAACAAATGCCGTAACCATCACGAAAACCGCACGTCTATAACCGACTGATTACTTTACCGCCTTCACGAACAGGAAGTCGGGTTTGTGATAAAGATCGTAGTATTCGGGATACTTCTGAACGAGCTCCTCGGTCGGATAGGGTTCAACCATTTTAAGGATCTTAAATCCGTTGTCGGCAAGTGTGTTTACTATGGTCGAGAACATCCTGTGGTATCTCTGAACGCCTTCGACAAACCAAGTAACATCAGTTCTTTTTTCCACACAGTATTCTGCGATGTTCACGTGGATCTTACGGCCGTTCTCATCACGGGTCCATCTGTCGCCTTTGCCTGTATAACATGTCGCAAGCGGATGCTCCTGGGAGAAAAGAAAGATCCCGCCCTCACTTAAGAGCCTGTATACGTTCTTTACCACACCGGGAAAATCCTCGACGTAGTGTAAAGCAAGCGAACTGATAACGACATCAAACTCTCCTTCGAGGCTGCCGATATCTTCCATAGGCATATTAAGATACGTGATGTCGGGAGAACTGTTTTCGCTCTTAGCCACAGCAAGCATCTTCTCAGAGATATCAATGCCTGTAACCTTAGCTGCGCCGCGATTCAGGTAATCCATGCAGCGTTCGCCGGTACCGCATCCCAGATCAAGGATCCTCTTGCCTTCAAGATCAGGAAGTAGCGAGAACAGTGTCGGGAGCTCGAAAAGATTATTCGCGTTTACTTCACGCTCGCGAAGTTTTCTGTATTCATTGAAAAATGTCTCGTTGTCGTAGATGTTTTGTTTTGCCATATTTAACCCCATATTGTTTAGAAAGATTTGCCTAAAACAGAGTCATTATAGCATTATTGTTCGCCTCACCTGTCAGCCCTCCCGGCACAGCCGGAATATAACCGGCCGGCAAAGGCTTCAGATTTCCTTTGTTTAAGAAATATGCGGTAAAATCAAGTAATAAAGTAATACTTGTGTGCAGAGGTTTAAAGGATTTTTCTAAAGGATATACAAAGGACACACGCGCAGGATAACATTTTCCCAAGGAGGAAATATTGAGATGGCCAGGATCTTGATAGTAGAGGACTCAGAAGAGCTTTTGATGCTTGTTGCAGACTTTTTCAGGAGCAAGGGTTCTTTTGAAGTCGATGCTGCTCCGGACGGCAACAGTGCGCTTGCCTTCATCAGTGGAAAAGACTATGACATAGCGATCCTGGATATCATGCTTCCCGGTGCAAACGGGTTCGAAGTCTGCAAAGCACTGCGCAAAAAAAGCAGGTGTCCTGTCGTGTTCCTGACGGCGTTAGGCAATGAGAGCAACATCTTAAAAGGATACGAGACAGGCGCCGACGACTATATGGTAAAACCCTTTTCGCTTAAGGTGTTATATGCCAAGTGCTTAGCTCTTCTTAACAGGACCGATACGGAACTGAAAAAAGAACCGGTCCTCGAAAGCGGTGATATCAGGCTCTATCCTTTGCGCATGGAAGTTGAAGTCAGCGGACGAATAGTAGACCTTGCTCCCAAAGAATATTTCCTCCTCAAGGTTCTCATGGAGAACAAGGGAATGGTCCTCGGAAGAGACAGACTTTTGGATCTTGTATGGGGTATGGGTTTTGACGGCTCCGACAGAGTCGTGGACAACCACATCAAGAAGCTGAGAAAAAGCCTTGGCGGTTCAGGGGACGCGATCAGGACTGTAATCGGCGGCGGATACAAGATCAGCTAACAAGAGAATAAGCGGATATAAGATCTGCTGATCAGAGGACAAACAGTCACAGGTTCTGCTTATCAAAAGGGTAAGCGGTTACAGGATCTCCTGTTCAAAGGATAAGAGGAGTTTGCATATGAAGAATAAGCAATCGATCAGCAAGCCGAAGTTTTGGAAGATATTCGGTATCAGATTTCTTGTTTGTCTGGGGATCTTTTCGATTATTTCATATATAGCATTAAGTCTGCTTGACGATTACACCTATAATCAAAGATGGGACAGGATGAGTGATCTTCGAAGCACCATTGAAGACCGCGTTGAAAGCTATTGTGAGTCAGATCCCGGAACCATGGATCACTATACTTATCTGAATGGCATTTATCTTAATCTCTTAGGGTATTCGACTATTGATTATAACTATGCGGAAGTCACCATCGGTGATATGAAAATAGCTTCTGACAAAGACACCGCATACCTTCTCCTTCCTGTCGACGGCGAGAACAGATGGGAAAACCTGTTTATTGAAGACATATCTTATCTTGATCCGATAGAAAAATATATGGATGGCAAATTGAATTATAAAAACTATATCGAGAAATGGTACAAATATGCATATGATCCGGTTGTCGTAGCGGCCATGGATATGGGGATAATAAATACGGAAGATGAAGATTATTTTTATGAAGCTGAAACCATTTATGTTGATCACGAGAAGCAAACATTTATACCCGGTGTTGTAAGGATCGAAAACAATAACGGTGAATGTTATGAGATCGATTGCACTCCTTCAGACACAAAAGGATATGAGCTGATCGAAATGACAGGCATTTATGAAGATTACAGCTACCTGAGGCTCTTTTACAGGCTGGATCCTGATCTTACGTTAAAGAACTCGGACCGACTTATATTGGAACTTCCAAATTGTGGATATGTCGGATATACCTGGGAAGATTATGAGACTGAGGTCGTACCGGAGATCGAGGGACAGGAATTTGCATGGGAGATCATGTATACACATCCCGTGGATAAGAATGTTTTCGAACTCGCACCTGTTACTTCCGCAACTATCCTGATCCTGGATATTGTTATTTCTTTATCCGTTTCTCTCATTCTCGCTTTCATTAAGTATCAGAGAGATAAGACCGTATGGAACATCTTCCTTTACAGGACCAAAACGACAGAAGCCATGGCACATGACCTCAAGACTCCGCTGGCTGCTATAGGAGCTTATGCAGAGAACATCGAAGCATCATCAGATGATCCTGCAAAGACCCGCGAATATGCGAAAAACATAAGCGAAAAAGTTGCTGTAATGGATCACATGATCTCGGATATCCTTGCGCTTTCGAAAAGCGAATCAAACAAGGTCAATATAGCTTTGGGATCCGTAAGTGTTATGTCTCTGCTCAAGGAAAGCCTTAACGCTTTTCCGGATATGAAGACAGAGATCAAAGGTAATGATGTGACGCTCAAAACAGACAGTAAACTGTTTAAGCAGGCTGTGGACAACCTCCTTTCAAACTGCAGCAGATACGGTGAAGAAGGCGCCCCGGCAGATATCCTGATCACACCCGATGCACTTACGATAACCAACAAAACTTCCATGACCTATAACGATGTGGATTCTTTGAAGCAGCCTTTCGTCAAAGGTGATAACACCAGAGGCAACAAAGGAACCGGTCTTGGATTATCCATAGCCGAGAACAATCTGAATATCTTAGGATACAGACTTGATCTTGTATCAGAAGAAGGAACATTCAAAGCCATAGTAAAGTTCAAGCCGTAAAAGGCGGACTTAAGCGGTTATTTGCAGCTTGCTTTTTCAAATCAAGTATATTTAGACGGTATAAACACAAGAATTTGTCCCTATTCCCGTTAAGATTCCGGATGCTAATCTTAAAAGAAAAACGGGGGCAAACTTATGATCAGAAAGTCTACGGCAATCATCCTGACAGCAACCATGTGTCTGCCTCTGTTTGCATGCAGCAGCGGAAGCAAATACAAAACAAGCGGCAAGCCTTATGTTAATTACGATCAGGGGCCTGAAGTATCGGATGCTTTTCATTACTGGACTGAAGAAAACCAGACAGATAACTTTATCGCTTACAGAGCCTCAGACGGTGAGGTCAAGCTCTACATCATGAGAGAAGGAAAGCACTCTCCATATTCAACCGACGGGCTTTGCAAAGTTGTGCCCGGCAAAGCATATACGATCACTTACGATGTGCAGTATGAAACCGGCGGCTTGGCGGGTATACATAATGTTTATTTTCTGACCGTCTACGATTACGAAGAGTGCAGTTACAACAAGCTTTTCGAGAACGGATGCAGTTGGAACTCCGATTGGGAATCGAAATATCCCATAAACGACGGTCTTAAGAATGAAGCACCTTACGTTGTGCTCAAAGGATTCCTTGGAGGATATGATATCTTTTCCGCCAAGAACGGAAAGAATCATTACACCAGCGAAAGAGAGGTCAGATACCCTGTTGAGATCAATGGCGAAAAATATGAACTGTCGTTCAATGTTTACTGCAATTGGACACTGCCTGACAGTTACATAATTGATCAGCTTATGAACAGAAAATACGAAGACGATCCTAAGTTTGTCTTTTGCGACTGTTGTCGCTACGAAAAAGAAGACGGCTCTACTAAATTTACATACGACAGTCTTGAAAGACTTGCTACCGGATCGACTTTCGCTCGCAACTCTTACCGCTTCATCTCAGACGAGATACCGGACGAAAGCAAAAGGCTTATCACATACGAGGAGATACAAACAAAGACTGCAGAAGAACTAGGTCTTGAGAAATGGCTTTACAGTGCTATCTACTACGGCTGTCTTGACAAAGCCAAAGGCCGGGTCAGCATCTATAACGCGGATAAAGGTCCTGCAAAGAAATGTGACGTTCTGATATTCACGGGTAATTTCGAAAGAGGTGCAGGGATCAATTACGATAAAGATCTCAGATTCTATGTTAACGGCAGTCTTCCCAAAGACGAAGATGCAGGCGAAGATTCATTCTGCTACTACGTGTT
This sequence comes from Saccharofermentans sp., assembly GCA_024684815.1. Taxonomy (GTDB): domain Bacteria; phylum Bacillota; class Clostridia; order Saccharofermentanales; family Saccharofermentanaceae; genus Saccharofermentans. Next base: position 4,914 of record JAIKWL010000076.1, read on the forward strand.
GTTCATAAACTCGGAATTCAACGATCTTTTTCCTCAGGATTAAAATTCCTTATTGTGAAACATCTTTTCCCTTCATTTTGATCCCCTTTTTTATAATCTGTCTTTGCTGACTTGCGATTATGTCTCTACTAAGAGTTTCCCCGCAAACAATTATATCAAAAGAAAACATGACACTGTCAGAAGAAAGCAGTATCAGAACAGAAGAATAAATGCCGGGATAACAAAGAGTTTCTGAAGACTATGGAAAAAGTTGAGATATAACCTTATCATACATTTGGAATAAACAGGAGGAACGGACATGAGTGAGGATAGATTTGACAACGAAGAAAAAAAGAATGATGCCTTCGCCAATAATACGGATGTGATCAAGTCCTGGAAAGGACTGATACTGGTAGTTGGCGGCTTTTCCGGTTATTTGGCCTTATTAGTTGTATTGTCAACAATACCATCTCTCCGGTGGCTTACACCGGCATTGGTAGGCCTTCTTTTCTTTGTTATGGGGATCATATTTCTTAAACTTTCAAAGGTTAATTACATAGCCCCGTTGTTTGCTGCGCTTATAGGTGCTGTCCTGTTGTTTTTCTGCATCGCTGATAAGTTCTTTCCCGACTTTTTAGATGAAATGGGGGACAAGGGAGTCGGCATAATAACAATGACATTCGGTCTTATAATGCTGCTCTATCCTTATGCCGCGACTCTGTATTATAAATGCAGATACAAAGTGACTGTTGAAGCTACTGTTGCCTATGTGGATTATCGTATTTCGAGAACAACCAGAGGGTATCATGCAAGAACTTACCGTCCGGTATATGAATTCACATATTCAGGCAAAGTATACCAGGTCTCGGATAGGCTCTATACGTCCGGAAGCCATCCTGTGCAGGGTGAAGAAAGAGAACTCCTGATCGACGAGAACAGACCTGAACACTTTTTCGACGCAGAAAGGATGGAGTCCAAATCACTCTCTAAATATTTTTTCCCCGTTGTTTTTCTGGCACTCGGATTATATTTATTTTTGAAAGGGTAAGAACGGAATTCTGTAGGTATTTCATTACTTGATGAGTCATCGTTATACCCACATCTTTGCAACAATTTCCGGATCCGATCTGTATATATGACAGAACCGATCAAAAGGAGATGTTGAAATGAATAAGTTGATTACAAAGATCGCATGTGCAGGAATTGCATTAGTATTTGTTTTAGGTGCTTTCACAGGCTGCAAATCAGGTAAGACCGGATCCGGGAAAACAGTTGCTCTGCCAAGCTTTACATCAGTAAAAGATCCTGACGGCAGCCTTGCCCAAAAAGGAAAAGCCGGCGATATGGAATACACTATCCTGGATAAGAATTCCTACGGCACTCACGAAAAGAAAAGAGGCTACTATATCGATCAGATAGAACAGCTCGATTCTCCGTACTTCATAGTTATTACTGCAGGATCAAAGGCTGAAGACGGTGATGAAATCAATATCGTCGATCTCGGAATGCAGGGCAGCAAGCTTGTTATCATTGTTGAAGAAAAAGTTAATACCGGCAATAAAACCGCAGACTCCGGCACACCCTGCTGTGTATTGGAAACAGATCATGATCATTTGCCTGAAGAGATACTGATCGTAAGTACAAGCGGTGAAGAATTCAAAAGCATCATCGGATGATTATTCTGATCAGATCTATCGATAGCAGGAACTGTCTGTTTGCTGTTCCGGGAGTGATACGAAGGCAAGATGTTCATTGCATCAGAGATCCGTATTTCATCGCCTTATACAGTATAAACTCAATAGTTTGTCCCCTGTCTCAAACCCTTTAATCGTGCTAACCTTTTTATGTGGATCGAAGCTTTATTTGGAATCAAGTCATTTGGAGGCTCAGGTCATGAAAAACAAACTGATAGTGTTGCTGGTGATATCGGCAATGGTATTATGCTTTGCAGGATGTCAGGGCAAAAAGGATCGTGACAGATCACGTGACAGAGATAACGATACGGAAGAAAATGTCGACGAGAAAGAGCTTGCAAAAGCTAAAACGGTCCACGATGTTTCAGATCTGATCGAACTTAACGAACACGGTCTTTATTTCAGTGAATGCAAAAAAGACAAAGACCTGTATTTTTACTTTTCTCTGCTGGATTTCGATGAATATATCAAGGTCAACTACAGAGGTAATGACTATCTTCTCGTCTGGTATTACTACTACAATTACGGCGAAATCGGAACCAAAGTAAACAGTGTGGAGAAAAAGGTTTTCGACGGCATAATGCACATCGGAGTCGACCTGGAAAAAGAAAAGAAGGGAAACGATGGTTGCTTTCCTCACAGCACAGGATGCCGCCTGATACTCAAACTCGATGAAGATATAAAAGACCTGGTCGTGGAAGGTCAGAACTATCATGAATACGACGGCGGCTATGTGACAGTGTGCAATAAGAAAGGTATCCTTGATAAAGATCTGAATTTTGTCGTGCCGCTGATCTACGATAATATCTTCGATTATCCTATATCGGATGATGAGAACGGTCCCGTTTACTACCGCGTATGCATCGACGGTACGGGGCAAGGGCTCCTGGACGAGAACTTCAATCAGGTGCTGAGCACAAACTATTCCAATATCTACTATTTCAATTCAGATAAGATCATTGCCATGATCAACAGCGAAAACGGTTCGGATAACTCTGAACTTAAGATCGTATGGATCGACGGTGACGAGAACGTTATCAGGAGCATTCCCGGCTTCCTTCACCCAGACGATGACAGCAGATTCCGCTGCATGGACGGCCACATCCTTATCAGCGATCCCTCATATGGTTCCCAATGGGGAGACGGTGTCATGGACGAAGATCTCAACATAATCATAGAACCCAAGTATTACACCATCTTCTGGAATGGTGAAGGTTATTATAGAGTCGAAAACTTCGATCAACAGGAAGCCCTCTTCAGCTCCACAGGAGAACAGCTGACAGACTTTGAATAGACTTCATCACCAACGTTGTTCTTAAAACAGGTTGCTTCATTTTTTCGAATAATCACATCGATAAACATTCCGCCGTGAACAATGCGTGGAAGTATTTGCGTTTGGCCATCAGTTCATCAAAGGTTCCCTGCTCTTCGATCCTGCCATTCTTCATCACCAGAATGCGGTCATATCTTTTCATGAGCTTCTCATCAAGAGAATGTGTGACGACTACTCTTGTAATGTCCTTAAGATCGAGGATGTCGGATGAGATCTTATAAGCCGTTTGCGAGTCCAGCGCAGATGTTATCTCATCAGCCAGAAGAACCGATGAATCCTTAAGAAGGCTCCTTGCAATTGAGATCCTCTGCTTCTCGCCGCCGGATAAGCCGCTGCCGTTCTCTCCGCAGAGATAGTTGCTGCCGCGCTCGCTTATCAGCCCGCTGAGATTGGCGCGCGTGACAGCCTCCCTCACCTTCTCTTCAGGGAAATCGCGGAACATCGTGATGTTGTCATTAATGGATGAATTGAACACGAACACGTTCTGCTGTATCGATGCCACCTGATCGAAAAGCGAATCCGATGAGTATTTCTTAAGATCTTCATTATCCCAGCTTATCTCTCCGGTGTATCCGGCGCCGCATGCGCAGGACAGTATGAGGTTAAGAAGCGTGGACTTGCCGCTCCCAGAAGAGCCGACGATCGCATAGGATTTTCCTGCTTCAAAATCAACTGAGATATCGTGCAGGACTTCTTTTCCCTCTTCGTAGGAAAATGAGACATCCTTAAAGGAAATGCCGTCTGAAAGCTTTGGAAGTTCGGCATCTCCGCCTGTATAGGAACTCTTCTCCAAAGATGCCGCGATCTTCTCTATCAGAGCACGCGATGCCTTTCTGGCTGCAAGAAGACCGGGAAGCTCTGCTACAGGAGAGATCACAAAGTTCATTAAGTTAACAAACATCAATACGTTGCCGGCCGAAAGCCCTTTGCCCGAAAGAGCAAGATAAGAACCTGTAAAGAAGACTGCGAACTGCGCGGACATGCCGGATAACGAGCTTAAAGCCTCAATAAAGATCCTGAGCCTGCTCTTTCTGAATTTGGAATTCTCCAGCTTTGCATTCTCCTTTGAGAAGAGCCCTGATACGGCCTGTTCAGCCCTGAAGCTCTTAACTACCGAAAAGCCGTTCAGGCAATCGCTTATAGTGGCCGTAAAGCTCTTATTGCGCTCCGATACCGTTACTTCATTATGCGCAAGTTTCTTACCCGACATAAGCGATATAAGAAGCGGAACGAAAGTTACTCCAACAGCAACAGCGGTCAGCAAAGGCGAATAGAAAAGCATCAGAGCAAGAGCGCAGAAGAACGAAGACACTCTGTATACGAACCAGAATTCCTTGTCCAGATAATCAGCCTCAATAGTATTGCAGTCATTCGTCAGTGCCGACAGATATGTCGCAGTGTTCTCGGATCTGAACGATGTGATGTTCTTCCCGGTAAGCTTGCGGAAAAGTGTCTCCTTGTAGTTCCGCTTTGCCTTTTTTATATATCTTGGCTTTGCATAGTAATTCAGGAAAGAAGCAAAGAGGTAAAATACGCTGACTGCCAAAGAGATCCACAACAGATCTGTTATGCTGTGGTTTCCTTTGCCGGAAGCGGTGTCGAGGAGCTCTCCCAGGATCCACGATATGCCCATACACATCGTGCCGGAAAGAAATGCTCCTATGACTGAGAGGATAAAATTGACGTGGTTGTCCTTATGGAACTGAGACTTCAGTTCCATATATAAGTTTTTAGTTTTCATGGCTGATTCCTTTTTAGATATTTTCTTTGGTTTTTATTTTCCCGCGAATGCAGTAAATTTCTTGTCGCCCATCATATCAAGAACAGTCCGGATGGTTTCTTCGCCGGTCCTTCCGAGCATTGTATATGTGCTTGATGCGTATGTGATATCGAACAGCTTCACAATATCCGCATCGTCGTTTGGTGCTTCGTCAAAATACCCGGCAAGCCTTTTGGCCTCATCAACGAGTTCTCCGGCATGAGCCTTGTCACCGGTCATAAAGAAGGCATAACTTTCCGTGATCAGAAAAGCCGCATTGGTCTTATCGAAGAAACAAGGTTCATCGTTCTTCCTTAAACTGTTCAGATAATCAATACTCCACCTTGCAACTGTCTTGACGCGTTCCCAGTCCCGGCAGTTTCTGTAGTAATACAAAAGGCCCATGGTGGTGTTGATGGTTTCAGATATCTTGTTCCAGAAAGCAGATGATAATTGATTCAAACACGCCTTGTCAGTCCCGCCTTCAAGGGCCATGAGCCATCCGATCTTTGAATCAAAGACACCGGCCTCATTGTTCTTTTTCATCATATCCAGTGCTTTCTCCCTGTCGTTTACAAGGAAATGCAACAGAGCAACATCTCCGATTATCGAGATCCTGCCATATCTCGGATCGATATCGTGCGGCACTATGCAGGATGCTCTCTCGAACAGTTCTATTGCCCTTCTCTTCCATACGTCATTCCGTTCTTCAATTCCGAATGACATATATGCCTTTGCAGACGCTATGATCACATTGAAGTCATTCGGATACTTGGTAATGGCCTTCTCCGCATATTCCAGTCCTTCTTTGTCCTTGGAAACGATATATCCGTATATCTGATCCTTAATGGAACGCCTTCTGTTCTCTGCCATCTCATAACCCAATAACGTATCTACGGAAGAATCAAAAAGATCCGCGATCCTCATCAGCATTTCCAGTTCCGGTGAAGAGAGGCCGGCCTCCCATTTATATACCGCACCTGCAGTAACGCCCAGAGCATCGGCCAGAGCTTCCTGGGTAAGCGAACGTTCTTTTCTCATTCTCTTCAGATTTCCGGCAAATTTGATATCCATGTTCCCGTTCTCCTGTCCTATGTCATCTGACCTTATGATAGCGGATACCGGATGCAATTTGAACAGATTACTAATACTAATCAGATTTTATTTTTCCTACTGTCAGTATGATTTTTCGCAAATCCCGAAAAAGTTATAGAATATGTTCATGATCAAACTTCAGAACACTCGCAAAGGAAAACGGACCTGATGAAGATATATTTCGCGCCGCTCGAAGGCATTACAACTTATATATTCCGCAATGCTTTCAGCGGTATCTACGGCCAAGTCGACAAGTTTTTCGCGCCGTTCATATCACCGTCCGAGAAATGTCCTATAACACCTCGTGAGCGAAAAGACATCACTCCCGAAAACAATCCCGGAATAAACCTTGTCCCGCAGATCCTTACATGCAGATCAGAATATTTTATCGAAGCCGCGAAAGAGCTTCATGCCATGAGTTATAACGAAGTGAATCTCAACCTCGGCTGTCCTTCCGGAACAGTCTGCGCAAAAGGCAAGGGCGCGGGGTTCCTTCCTGAGACACTTGCTCTTCAAAGATTTCTGGATGACATCTACTCATATTCCGTATCCGATGACATGAAGATATCGGTCAAAACAAGGCTCGGATACTACAACCCTGATGAGTTTTATGATCTCGTGGACATCTTTAATAACTTTCCCGTGAGCGAGCTTATCGTGCACCCCAGGATAAGATCTGACTTTTATAAAGGTGAACCCCGTAAAGAATACTTCGCATACGCTCTGGAGCATTCGAAAATTCCTCTTGTATACAACGGAAACATCTTTAACTGCAAAGACTACGATAATCTGTTAAGCGAATTCGGCAGCGGTCCTGATCCAGTAATGACAGGCAGGGGCCTTATATCCGACCCGTCTCTTGCAGATAAGCTTAAAGGTCTTACAACGGAAACCGACTTTGCTAAATTCAGAAGACTGCACGATACCGTTTATCACGCGTATCAGGAGACCATGTCGCCCGACATCAATGTTCTTTACAAGATGAGGGAACTTTGGTCTTACTGGCAGATCCTTTTCGACGGGTGCGAACGCGATTTCAAGCGCCTGATGAAAGCAAAGAAATATGAAGAATACGAGGATATCTTAAACAGGATCCTGCAGACTAAGGAAGAGTAGACTGCTCATTTGCGAGTTTCTGAAGAAATTCTTCAGCGAACTTCTTATACTTGGAATCGCCGCCCAGATCATATGCTGTCTGAAGATATTCTTTTGCCCTTTCATTTTCCCCTTTAAGGAAAAGCAGTTTTCCCAACGCATATGAATAACTGGACTTCGTAATCGGGTAAAGAGGTTTAACGGTATTCAGCACTTCCAGATAATGCTCCTCTGCGCCTTCATAGTTGCCCTGCTTTATCCTTATGGCAAACTCCGCATTCTTAATGCTGATCTCAGAAGCCTCTTTGTATTTTGGATTCTTCATGTTATTGGTAAGTTTTCTCAGTTCTTCTATCTCATTTTGAGCAAGAGTGATCTGTTCTTTCTCAAGATAGTACTCGATCATGTACTTATGATATTCAGCCTTATATGACTTGCCCTTGATCTTTTTGCAGCATTCGTAAACTGAATCGTAATCATTAATGGCACTATAACCCCTGGCAATTAATGAATTATAAAGCGACACAACAGGACCTTTTTTCGTCTTTGCAAACAGTCTCTTCAGCTCATCTATGAATTGTTGTACCTGACAATTATAGAAGAGAGGTAATACTTCGTTAGCGATCTTTTTCGATGAAAGCCGGGTAAAGATAAATGCATCAACTAAGACCAGCATTACCGTCACGGCCGTTATCGGGACCGCAGGATACCAGGTATCCTGGCAGAATGAGACATTCGCTATTACCATGCATATGATCTCGACGATCCCGATGCACCAGTATGCAATGTGATATTTCTTATAGATTGATATCATTATTCCTTATTCCTTTTCTTTTGTCTGAACTTTGGCTTTCGTAATTATATCATTACGTTAATAACCATGTATTCCATGCTTAAAAGATGCACAGATTTTTACCGGTGTTTCAGTCCGGGACCTTACGCGGATTCTATCCTAAAAGATCTGAGATCACTTTATGATCACTGCAGTTGGTGATGATTATGAATCTGTCAGAAGGATCTTTGTAGACGTCAAGGGTATAGATCATGGAAGCTGCGAATTCCCACGTTACGGAATAAGTAAGTGAGGCATATCCTTTATCTGAATAATTGATACTGCCCAGACGGTCCTCTTTTTGCCAATCATTGAAACGGTCCCTTCTGATAATAAGGAAATCATTGCCCTTATACTTGCCTTTGACGACCATGTCACTCTCTTTGCTGATTATCTCCAGTTTGCTTTCGGCAAATTTGACAAGCTCTTCTTCACTTACGCTTATGTCCGAAGAATCAATATCATATCCCTCGTAGATCCTGTAACGGCTCACATCATATTCGGTATTTACAGGTGTTCCGACTCCCCACATGGAATTCAGATCACTTTCTTTTTCCGTCCGGATCACAGAGCTTTGTCCCACCAGCATTAAAACAACCATTAGGACAACAAAGGCCGCATACAGATTCGGCAAAGCAATTCCTGCTATACCAAACCCCTTGCCCTTTCTGCGCTTTATTTTGGCAGTTATAAGCCCTATGACCGACAGGACTAATCCGATCAACGGGAATAATCCTACAAGTGCAAACATGAGGGCGTAAACTCTATAGTCCATGTACCAGGAAAAGCACAGGGTTAATACCAGCACCACCGGAGACAGAACTGAAAGAATAAATCCTGCCAAACAAAGCTTACTTAGTTTTCTCTTCTGTTCAGACATATATCACCCGTATGATCTGCATCGTTCAAGCAGATCCTGATAGCCGATTATCTGCTTCTTTAAGGATCGATTTCTCTTCTTCATTTATCAGCTCAATAAGCTCACGCTGACGGGCAAGTTTTCCTTCCTCTGTTTCCGGAATGCCTTCGTTTTTGATAGTGCTCGTATACTGAACCGGATCATCATCAGTGTAGATGCCGGGCTTCGATTCAGTATCTTTTCGGAGTTTGTTTACTCCGTAATCGTGCTCACGCAGTAACAGCTGATCCTTATCATAACGTGGATATTCTGAAAGATAATCGTTACCTGAATAATAGGTATCTGAACGTCCCAGAAATGTGAGCATATCGAGCACAAGATTCGCACCTGCTGAAACAACATCGGCCGCCTCACGGTCCGGGTTTTCAAGCGTACTCTTAAACTTCACCTTTATATCATCAAGTTCCTCAATAGGATCGAATTCATACGGGTTTATACTGTTGTACAAAGCCTTGGTTCTCTGGAAGTTATGGACGTCCTCTTTATCCATTTTGGAAAATGCCGATTCCTGTTTTGGATGATTTGTAATTCTCGGTGAATACAGCTTCTGAGCAATATCGCTTAAGGTATTACCCGACAGCACCAGCTTAAGGAGGCAATATTCCATCATGTTTCCGGCAATGTTGTTTTCGCCGGTTTGGATACGGGTAAGACTGTCAAGTTCGGCCCTTCTGGTAAACACTTTAAAAGCCGCTATACTTGAAGACGCTTTCGCCAGAAGCTCTTCCGTATTCTTAACCTGATAACTGCAAAGGAGCATCAGAAGATTTGCCGAAGCCGTATTCAGATCTGTCTTTAAAGGGTCATTAAGGATCTTAAGAGCATCCTTGAACTGTCCGTCCTGCATAAGTGCATAGGCTTCACCGAGCGGAGTTTGGTTTGAGTCAGGCTCTTCGGGCTTGCCGAGTTTTTCGGTGAATTTTGATCTTCTTCCGTCCCAATAACAAAGAATGCATCTTCCATTCTCGAAAACATGGGCACAATTCGTATACCCGTACAACGCATGTGCGCATTCAGGGCAAATACTCCTCATCAGAGATGAACCGGCATAGTATTCACTTCCGCATTCATCACATTTTGCAATCTCTTTTTCCAACTTTCCATCCCCCGTGATCTAACTGATGGAAAAGCAATTCTCACTTCCAGTTGAACCCGTCATCAGCCAGTGATGTGTTTATCTTCTCCAGACCGGAATCAATACTTCCAAAATAGTTATCATGATCCTCCCACACCAGATCGATAAATTCATCCTTTGAAAGATATGTGACACCGTACTCATCAAAGAGTTCCTTTATCTCATCTTCAGTCATAGCATCATAAACATATTCTGTCCACAGCATATCGCAATCTGTACACTTTCCGTTCTCGAAAATGTGTCCGCTCGGACCCATGGTAACACTAGTCTCCTGAGTCGGATCTTCAACTCCGGATCTGTCCGGGACATTTCCCTCAGCATTCCCGGAATTCTCCGTACCAGCCGTTTCCTTCGTTTCTGCCTCTTCGGTCTCCTCTTCCCTGCCTTTATCATATCCATTACCGTTGGACCCATCATTCTTCTTGCAGCCACACATAAAGCATGTTAAGAGAACAAAAACACTTATAAACAGAGCAACTATCTTTTTCATTTTCTATCCTTTCTTATCTCTGAAACGCAATTTCGTACAGCTCGATTATATCAGGACTCTTCATGTATTAGTCTCATTTTTTCTCCCGGAAGTTAATACATTCCTTAAGTAATTCTATGATATCCGCATATTCCTTTTTCTCTTCATCGCTTAACAAGTTAAATCTGGACAGGATATGCTTGTCTGCCCGGACACTGAAAGCAAAGAAAGCTTTTCTGCAATCTGAAACCGGCATCCCGGGATAAAGCCAAACATCAAACCATTTGTCGGCTTCACTGATAGAATCGATTCCTCCCAGCCGCTTTTCGCGCTCTTCACGGGCAATCTGATTGCGCTTGTGGATCTCAATAGCCGCCCCGAAAATACCGGCAACCGCCAGGATCAAAGGCAGTATTGTCTTGCCCGTGTTTTCAGTCCCCGGGAAAATCAGACCTCTGTTAAGGAAAAGGATCGAAAATACCGGTATAAGTATCAGTATGACAATGAAGCTCTTTGGAAGATTAACGTCCTTTTCAAATATGCTTTTTTTGTTCTTTGCATATTCTTTGTATCCTTCTTCATCAAACTTGTGAGGCTTCTCATTGAATGCATCATTCCATGCAGAATATGTTCCGTAAGCAGTATTCTCAGCATATTCCTCGAAAGACATGTTGCTGTAGTCCGGTTCGTTTGCAGCCGGATCAGGCTGAGCGGTATTCTCCGTTTCACCGCTTGCAGCAGCTCTCGGTTTCGGTCTGATCATAGACAGATATTCGTCATACTGCCTGCGCTTGATCGGATCAGAGAGAACACCGTAGGCTTCGATTATTTCCTGAGTTACTTTTCCGGCATCTGCTTTGTCCGGATTAAGGTCAGGATGCCATATCTTGATAAGACTGCGATACGCCTGCTTGAGTTCTTCAGCAGAAGCATCTTCAGGCAGATCCAGCACTTCATAATATGTCTTATCCTGTTGCATTTTCCGTTTCTCCAATTATCGCAACAATAATACTGCTATTATTGTCATAAACTACTGATTTCCCCCGCTGAATGAAGCCATGCAAAGGGCACAGATAATAGCCAAAGATAAGATAAGGAAACACATTATGTACAGCAGCCGGTTGCGTTTGGTGCCCTCCGGTGTCTTCTTATAGATCTTCCAGAATATGACAGCAATTATAACTGCCGGAACAAATCCTGCTATTGCTCCGGTTAATAAATAGTTTCTCCATTGATCAGAATTAACAACAGTCATGCTTCCGCTTTCAAAAACAACTATGCCGTGGTCTTTAGCTATATTATAAGCAATCGATAAACCCAGTAACGGGCCTGCAGCAAGTGTTCCTATTATTGCGGATTGGTGATTAAACCGTCTTATCATTTCAGTTTCTCCTGTAAAACAGATTCAGCATAAGGGTAATCCGGCTCTATTTTGTATTCAACAAATCCGTCATCCAATATCTGTATCATGTCACGGACTTCAAGTGCATTACCCTCAAATATAACCTGAGGGGCATTCACGATAAGTTCCTTCGTTTTCAGGAGATTTTGCTGAGAAACCTGATAGACCGCACGGACTATCTCGACGGAAGGTTCGTTTCCTTCAAGCAATATGATCGAATATCGTGTTTGATCTGCATTTATATCGTTATTCCACATCCCCTTTATGCCATCCTGCTTTATATCATATTGGTGTTTATAATTTTTCCGAAAAGGGATATTCCCTCTGTCATGGGAATTATACCATCCCGGTACAGGTAGCTTGGCAGATTTACAGACGCGGAGCAAAATCCGGTCCTCTATAGAATCCTTCATATTTGAGCATGTTCTGAGGGTTACATTCATTGAAATCACCGTCGGTACGGATATCACCCAGATCATCAACGGTAATCTCGTCTGAACTGTCCTCGACAACATATCTATACGTATATCCGCGCTTTTCGATACTGCCGCATCCAGGAACAAACACCAAAAAAGATAAGATCAGAACGGCTGTTATTGTCTTGCGTAAAAATGTTAAGTTCCTGTTCATGTTTACTCCCCCCCAAAAAAACAAAAACATCTTATTTCTCAAACACCAGCAACTTGCCACGTTCAAGACTGTCAAAAGTGATCCCGCCTTTTTGCTGATAATACGGGCTGTACACTTTCTCAAAATGGATCCCCTGAAGATCTTTTTCGATATATTTAAATCCGTATTCGCAAATTTCATCTGTCAGTTTTTTATATGTGTATTTGCACTTCTTTTTATACTTATCCCGGAAATTCGACAGATGGAAAGGAAGGACAGCAAGAATGCCGCCTTTCTTAAGTGTTCTTTTCGCTTCTTCCAGCATCACAAAACGGTGAAGCCCGTTATATGTTTTCTCTTCTCCGTGAAACATATCCGCGTATATGACAAGATCGAAAAGATCACTGTCAAAATCATGACGGTAATCTTCTCTTCCCTCAACCGGGATAATGCAGTTGATCTTAGCATCCTTTGATCTGCTGCTTACATAATCAAGGCACTGCTTATTTGTATCCACAGCATAGACTTTGCATTTCTGATCAAAAGCATATGCCGCAGCAAAAGAATAATTGCCGGCACCGCATCCGTAATCAAGGATTACCGGCTCACTCACATTGAGAATCGAAGAAAAGATATTTGCGCCTTCAGTCTTTTCCCAACTGTTTACTTCATCGAAAATACTCATATGCTTCTCCGTAAGTTTTGCTTCCGATACAACTTACAATTACTTCATCCCCGGCAAACTGAAAGTTTACTCTCTTTTCATGATCATTCTGACTATTGAAACCGGTGTGCAAAGATTCCATTCCTTTTTGCATCCGTCAAATTCAAAACCGTATTTGTGATAGAAGTTTATAGCTCTTTCATTCTTTTCAAATACCCACACAAATATAGTGTTGTATTCTTTAAGCCTGGAAACTGCTTCATTCATCAATCTGTATCCGACTTTTTTGTTGTAATACTCTGAAAGGACATAGATCGCTACGACTTCTCCTGCATCTTTCAGATCTTCATCTCTCGACGGACCATATACTGCAAATCCGACAACTTTATCTTTATCCTTAGCTACGAGAGTATTTTCCGGGAAATTCCGCGCGCGTGCTGTAGTAGCTTCTACAGTCATCGTATCAAGATATCGATCATTTACGATACCTCTATAAGCTTCCTGCCATGAAGTACAATGCACATATCCCCTTCCGCATAACTCATCATCAGTTTCAGCTGATTTGATGCATATCGAATCATTTATATCTTCCATATATTTATCCTCCACTAAATCCTATTTTACTTCATTATCACGTTGATAAAAATCTAATGTGTTCTTTGATCCGAAGACACCTCATAAGCCGTATATTCATGATCGAATTCATAACCGAATTTCCTTGCCAATTGAACTGAATTCATATCGTGTGCATCCCAGCTCGGGTAAAGCCCTTCATCAAGGCAGCTTAGTATCAAAGCAGAACATACAATACTTGCAAGTCCTTTGCGGCGTTCAGGCACAATGGTATCCACTTCGATCTCAATGCCTTCTTTGTATCTGGTATAAGAAGATGCGCCGGACACGAACTTGCCGTCTTTCAGGATCACCATGCTGCGTCCCAGTTCAAGATATTTTTCCTTGCTTCCGAACGCGGAAACAAAATCAGCTGTTACAGGGTCTTGCACGCACAGATCGTAGATATCTGAATCTATCTTTTTGAGTTCGTATCCTTCAGGCAGTTTAGAAGCAGTTTCAGCCAGTTTCTCCCTGTCGAAAACCGTATCTTTTCTGATTGCATAACGCGTAACTTTTCGGGCATCTGAAAAACACTCTTCTATAAGTTCAGCCCATCTCTCATCCTGAGGCACCATGATCACAAAACCGTCAGGCTTATTGATTATCAGTTCCCTGTCCGGCTCTCCGGCCGGAAATGCAAAACATCCGGCGAAAGCCATGGCTGATACCGGGTTTTCCGTATCAGTAACAAATATCTTTCCCATAACTTTCTGAAGGCACGAATATATCAATGTTTCTTCCCAGCCTTCAAACAGCGCCTCAACCTTGGATGTGTCTTCTAATTCATAGATCATATCTGTTCCTCTTACACAAAAAATGCAGTTACAGCAAAGCAGCAGGCTTCAATTGCCGCAAGCGGTGTCATTACATACTTTTCTTTTTTACTTGGCGATATAAGATTCATGACAGTGTTTACTGCAAAAAATCCCGCGAAAACAAGGCAGATGATCTTTACCGCTTTACCGGCAAACCACATATTCATCAGCCCGCCGCCCTGTAGTATCATTGCCGCTCCGAAGAGCTGGAGGATAACAGATGAAGCCGCAAATATCCTGTACATCGGCGGCAGGATTTTATATCTTCCGCCCATGGTAAACTCGCCTAAAGGCAGTCCTGCTATCAGCAAAACCTCCATCACCGCAACCGTCAGGAGAAGTACAGCGCCGGTTATTGAACAAATATTTGAGATCATATTATTTCCCCTTCTTACCGATCTTTTTGGGATCGGCACCTTCGTTAAGAATGAACGCATCAGCAGCTTTATTGATCATTTCCATCATCTCTTTTTCCGTTCCCTTAAGAACACCCGTCGCAAGCATTGTCGCAATGCCGTGTGAATATATGATCGTATTCCTCACAAAACGGATCGTCTGCTCTTCATTTAGTCCGGTCTGATGAGCGATCATGTTGATCATCGCTTTATTCTTTGCCCTGCCAACGTCCTTAAGGCTATAA
>JAIKWL010000083.1 GCA_024684815.1 Saccharofermentans sp.
CATGAGTTCCTTTATTTCTGCAACGGAAACCTTTCCCATTGTTATTACCTCCTATTAAATTGTAAATAATATCCGCAAAAACCCGAAGTGTTAGTTCGGGTTTTTGATTTAGTTCATCTTAATTATTCAGCTTCTGTCTCAACAGCTTCCTCTGCTGGAGCTTCCTGAGCAAAGTCAGCTGTGTCATCGCCCTGTCTGCCTTCGATGATAGCGTTAGCGATTGTACCAGCGATAAGCTTTACAGCTCTGATAGCATCATCGTTACCTGGGATAACGTAATCAACTTCGTCTGGATCGCAGTTTGTATCTACGATAGCAACGATCGGGATGTTGAGTCTCTTAGCCTCAGCAACTGCATTATGCTCCTTCTTTGTATCAACGATGAAAAGAGCTGCAGGGAGCTTAACCATACCAACGATACCACCGAGGTTCTGGTCGAGCTTTGTCATCTCGAGCTTAAGCTTAGCAACTTCCTTCTTTGTTCTGAGTTCGAAAGAACCGTCAGCTTCCATTCTGCGGAGTTCTTCGAGTCTTGCAACTCTCTTCTTGATCGTTACGAAGTTTGTGAGAGTACCGCCAAGCCAACGATAGTTAACATAGAACTGTCCGCAGCGCTGAGCCTCTTCCTTGATGGAATCCTGAGCCTGCTTCTTTGTACCAACGAAAAGGATATCACCCTTTTCTGCGAGCTCGCGCATAGCGTCATAGGCCTCGTCGACCTTCTTGACTGTCTTCTGCAAATCGATGATGTGGATTGAGTTACGCTCCGTGAAGATATACTCGGACATCTTAGGGTTCCAACGACGTGTCTGATGACCGAAGTGTACGCCTGCTTCAAGAAGCTGCTTCATTAAAATAACTGGCATAAAATAAATCCTCCTGTTTTCTTCCGTATACACCAGGTAATATTCAGCTCAAATTGGCCACAGTCGGAGTGTATACGTGATTTTTATGCTCGAGTATTCTAACAAATAGCCCCTGCAAGTGCAAGGGCTGAATTAATATATTTATATAAAGCGATTATACTTTCTCTTAAAATGCTTTACTGTGAACTCAACGCCCTTTTCGCTCATTACGGGAGGCTCCTCCTCCTCAAGTTCCCATTCAGGATCCTCATCAAGGTTGGGAAACCAGCAGTCAGCCTCAAATTCGGCACGGATGCTCGTTATTATTGCCTTATCACAAAGCCCTATCAGGGAATTATACATAGAAGCTCCGCCGATCAGATAGACTTCATCAGCCGTAAGCTCAAGAAAGTCTTCAAGTTCATCAACAGAATGAAGCACTACGGCGCCTTCTTTCTCATAGTCAAAGCTCCTGGACATTATCACATTCACTCTGTTGGGCAGAAGTCTCTGTCCGGGAAATGTCTCAAGAGTCTTCCTGCCGAAAACCACCGTATGTCCTGACGTATATTTTCTGAAAACACCCTTCTGGTCTTCCGGCAACGAGATAAGGAGCTGCCCTTTGTTGCCTATTGCCCAATTCCTGTCAACTGCTGCGATTGCGATCATGTCTGTTACCCCTCAAATAATTCTGCAAAATATCCTGACGGAGATATCGGCTCTCCTGCTTCTATAAGATGTCTGGCGTCTCCGAAAACCTGTACCCTGAAACTTGCCTCACCCGGTATCCGTTCTTCAGAACCCATTACTGTTATCGATGTCGGCTGCATCATCATGCCCTGCCACAGCGCCGGAGCTGCAATCCCTATCAGATGTCCGATGATAAGAGCAGTGATGCCGAAGTGGCAGAAAAACACGATATTATCGTCGTTATGCTCTATTACATCGTAGTATCCTTTAGCGTTACGCTTATAGCCGTGCTTTTCGAGAAGCTCATCAAAGCCCTTGTAAACTTCCTGTGCATGTTTATCGAGATCTCCGGACCTCATGATCTTAGTTTGATACCACTTATCTTTATCGTGAAGTTCATCCCAGTCATTGAAGTCTCTCGGATAAAAATCCCAGGCGATAGTCCATTGCCCTTCTTTCTCATCCCAGACCCTGTAATAAAACTCCTGAAGCCAGTCACATGTTATAGCTTCTTTTCCGGTCTCTTTCAAAGATAAAGAACAGGTATCCTTAGCTCTGCCCATTGGAGAGCAGTAGATCTGCTTTATGTCCCACGCAGCTACACGTTTTGCAAGGATCTCGGCCTCACGCCAGCCCTTCTCGGTAAGGGAATCCTTCTCATAATCAGGATCCCCGTGTCTGATAAAGATCAACTTCATCCGGTATACCGCCTGATCAGACTGCTACCGGGATCCCTTTGATCTTGGGACCGGCCTCATAGCCTTCGAGTCTGATATTGTCTGTCGTGAACTGATAGAAATCAGTGATTCCTTCGTCAAGAACGAGCTTAGGAGCCGGATACTTAGGCATCTCGATAAGCTCTTTTACGATATCAACATGTCTGTCGTAGATGTGAGCGTCAGCGATAACGTGAACGAACTCGCCGACTTCAAGACCTGAGCATCTTGCCATAAGATGAACAAGAACAGCATACTGGCATACGTTCCAGGCATTTGCAACGAGCATGTCGTTACTCCTCTGATTGAGGATCGCATTAAGTTTATTGCCTGTAACGTTAAAAGTCATTGAATAGGCACAGGGATAAAGATGCATCTCGGAAAGATCCTGATGCACATAAATGTTCGTCATTATCCTTCTCGAAGACGGGTTATTCTTTAGGTCATAAAGAACGCGGTCGACCTGGTCAAACTCGCCTTCCTTATACTTATGCTTAACACCCAGCTGATATCCGTATGCCTTGCCGATTGAACCTGTCTCATCAGCCCAGGCATCCCAGATATGGGAATTAAGTTCGTTTACATTATTGGATTTCTTTTGCCAGATCCACAAAAGCTCATCAACAGCAGCCTTGAAGTTGATCCAGCGCTGCGTGAACATCGGAAATTCCTCTGCAAGGTTATAGCGGTTAACGATCGCAAAAGCCTTATAAGTATAGGCCGGTGCACCGTCATCAGCCCAATGGGGCCTTACCTTGTCATTTATCGTCGAATAACCTGAATTTAATATTATTCTGATGTTTTCATCGAAAATATCGTCTGCCCGGCTCATACATCTCACCGCCTTTTAATTGATAGATTCGATTATAACATAACAATATTTATGTCCGGCTGATTATTGCGGCAATAAATTACTAAACAGGGGCTGCAAATAGCAGCCCCCGCAATTCTCTAATAAGTTCTCAAAAGACTTATGCCATTAGGTTACCCATGCACCGGAAGAATCAAGTTTACAGCCGTCGATCGTCGTATTGGATGCCATCGCACCGCTTCCGTAGAAGTAATACCACTTGCCGCCGATCTGTTTCCAGCCGGTTACCATGTCACCGCCGCCATTGAAGTAATACCATGTGCTGCCTACCTGTTTCCAACCGGTAGCCATTGCGCCTGAACCGTCGAAGTAATACCACTTGCCGCCGGAAGAAAGCCACCCGGTTGCCATATCGCCGCCGCCGTTGAAGTAATACCACTTACCGCCGGAAGATAACCAGCCGGTTAACATATCGCCGCCGCCATTAAAATAATACCATTTGCCGCCTATGGACTTCCATCCGGTCGCCATTATGCCGGAACCGTCAAAGTAATACCATTTGCCGCCTGAAGAAACCCAGCCGGTAGCCATATCACCGCCGCCGTTGAAGTAATACCACTTTCCGCCTACAGACTTCCAACCTGTAACCATCTCACCGGAATTCTCAAAGTAATACCACTTACCGCCGGATGATCTCCAGCCGGTTACCATAATGCCTGAAGATTCGAAATAATACCACTTGCCGCCGATCTGCTGCCAGCCGGTAACCTTATTTCCGTTAGCGTCATAGTAATACCAGTTATTATTCTCCTGAACCCATTTTGATACCGGAGTATCAGCTTTATCAGGAGAGAAAGTAATTGATGAGTTCTTAGTTACCATAACGTAGGTAGCATTATAAGAATTAGCGATCACTTTCTTATAACCGTTCTGTTCCATATACTGAGCTGCCGCAGAGCCTGTGGACACTCCGGAAACAACTTTAAATGAATCCATGATATACGGATCGTATGGTTCGCCGCTTGCAAATTCAAACGACGGTGTATCATGTATGACCTCGCCAATACAGAAGACTTCACTGCTTGCATCAGTTACAGACCATTCATCTACGAGCATGCATTCAGGAAGGATTGCATAGTATTTGTCATCCTTTGTATACAAGTAATTTGCATCCATATAGATTTCCGACTGTAAAGGTGACGCTGCGACCATGTATGCAGTTATCTGGTTATCGCCGGTCTTAAGATCAGAAGGTATCGTTCCGGTATATGCACCACTGATATCATCATCATACCAGGAGCTTCTGCTTACATACCATTTGCCGTTATGCTTTTCGAGCCATGCATATGTTTCGTTGGAATCCTCAACCTTCCCGTCAACAAGGAGTCTTAAGACATCCGGATTATCCTTTTCTGCAAAAAGCCTGGAAGTGTCGAAATTCGTCTTTACATAGACAAGATCTGTTAAGTATACATACTCATCATATGCAGGACTTGACTCTTCAAATTCCCATTCGATCTCCGGAGTTACTTTACCGTCATAAACAAGATAATCCTCAACAGTCTCTGTTTCCTGATCAACACCGGAAATAGAAATGCAGTAGCTCGGATAAACATCTCCGCTCTCAGTAACCATATCAGGAGATTTATAGATAGTTACCGTAGCATCCTTACCGATGTGGAACTGCGGAATGCCTCTGTCGGGATCCCAGCCCTTGTTATAGAAAACCGTACCGCCTTGCGATTTCTGGTTTTCATTTATTGTAACTGTTCCGGATCCCTGAATATACATGCCGCTGAAACCGTCATCAATGCGCTGAATATGATTATCTCCGATGAGGACGATCTTAAACTCGGAACCGCAGTTACCTTCATCCATACCATCAATTATCAATCCGACATTCGGATGATTGAAATTATTCAAAGTTAAAGTGTTGGTTACTACATCATAAGAAGCTCCGTCCCAGGACTGGCATATTTCACCGTCACCCCATGGTGAGTAAAAATAGATATACCCGTCTTCAGGAAATCCTGCAGGTGTAGCACCATCACAATCCATAGCTAAATAACAGAAGTCTTTTTCGCCTTCTGATCCATGAGCCAGAACCGTACCCTGTGCTACACATAAGATCCCTGCCGTCACAGCAAACGAAAGGATCAAAGATAGCAATTTTCTTAAAGTGGTCTTCATCTGTCGTCCTCCTTGAAATTTTTTTATAAAAAAACTATTTAGAAAACAGTTTAATTATCTGAAATAAAACCAAAAACGCAGTTCATTCTTAACAAGAACAAACTGCGTTTTGATTATCTTATTAATTCCGTCTTGCAATGCCCGAACATGACATATATCCGAACGCATTTTTATTTTGCCATCGGCTGGTACAAATGTAATTATCTTCAAATGCTGAGTTTTTATAATTCATTATTCTCAACCTCGCATCATTTACTCTTTACAATAAACAAATATAAAATCGATTGTTTATATAAAACAGTCTATCTAATTGATGTTTTTAATCTGTAAAGATTATTAAACAATTTTGAAAATAAACAATTCTTCAGGGATTTGTACAATAACCCTCCGCATTAAAGTTATAGAGCTTGCCGTTGATCTTTACATCACAGTTCTTCGCATACCAGCCGTCTGTATCCTGATAATACCAACCCTTTGAATCCTGCTTCCAGCTTGCTTTCGCCTTATTGGTCCAAGTGCCGTTTAAACTGAACCAATAGCCGTTCCAGTATTCCAATGCAGCCTTATATCCGTCAGGTTTGAAGAAATACCACTGCTCATCGATCTTAAGCCACTGGTTCTTAGGGTACCATCCGTTGGTATCCTGAAAGTATGTACCATTGGAATCAAATTTCCAGGCAGCTCTGTACTTGTATGTCCATGCTCCGCTCTTATCCAAATAATATCCGTCGACATATTCATCATATGCCATGGCACCGTTCGACTTGAAGTAATAATCCTTGCCGTCTATCTTCTCCCATTCTGTCGCCATCGAGCCTGAGGGCTTCAGATAATACCAGATGCCATTATCTTCAAACCAGCCGGTCCGCATTCCACCGTTTTCATCAAAGTAATACCAGAAATCACTTATTCTCTGCCAACCAGTGACCATCTTTCCGTTACTGCCGAAGTAGTACCAGACATCTGCGATTTCCTGCCAGCCTTTGACCATCTTTCCGTTACTGTCGAAGTAGTACCAGACATCAGAGATTTTCTGCCAACCTGTTACCATGCTGCCCGTAGATCTCAAATAATACCACGTGCCGGAAACAGAGAGCCAGCCGGTATGCATAAAACCGCCTATATCAAAGTAATACCAATTGCTGCTGATACTCTGCCAGCCTGTTGCAAATGAGTCATCCCCAAATACATATACCCATTTTCCGTTTAATTCATTCCAACCTTTAACTAGAGGCTCTGAAGTAATAATCAGAACCGAGCGGTCTATTGCCAGATAATATTCAACATCAGCTTCCCCCCACTCTCGATAACCATAGAGAATTGCAGTATCATTATGCCATCCTCCCAAAAAAAGAGAAGGTGGCATTTTTTCATATTCACCTGTGGTATACGCTTCCAACAAATAACGGTTGTTTTTTATATTTATAACCGTCAGCTTGTTGTTGTAACAAATTAGCTCTGTCAAATTTTTATTCTTACTAACATCAAGACTTGTAAGTCGATTAAATTCACAATAAAGCCTTCTTAGATCAATACAATTGCTCACATCAATACTTGTCAGACTGTTTTCTTCGCAATCAAGGTACGAAAGAGAAGTGTTCTTGCTCAAATCAAGACTTGTCAGACTGTTTTCTTCGCAAACAAGGGACAAAAGAGCAGTATTCTTGCTCAGATCTAGACTTGTCAGACTGTTTTCTTCGCAATTAAGGTACAAAAGAGCAGTATTCTTGCTCAGATCTAGACTTGTAAGCTGATTATTATAACAATATAGTTCTTCCAGCAATGTATTATCACTCACATCAAGGCTTGTAAGCCGATTATATCCACAATAAAGTACTGTAAGTGCTGTAAAATACTTGATACCCGTTAAGTCAGAAATTGATTTATTCGTTACATGAATTTCCTTTGTTGTATTTATTTCCTCGTCACTTAAGATTTTATCGTGATCAGTATCACATTCACTCAACACATAACTTCTGAAGTTATCATCCGGGAAGTTTGTATCATTGATCTCAACTCCGGAATCGGCATTAACATTGTTTACTGTTGTCGGCAGCTTTGATACTAACAAAAAACATGCTGCCGCAGCAAATACACCAACTGCGATCTTAATTATGAATTATTGTGACCTTTCATTCAACATATAATTCCTCCCTTTTATACAAAAAAGCAGCCTATTCTATTAACGGGCAAACTTCATTAGAAAGCAAAAACGGACAATCCAATCATAGAATGACAGAGGGATTATCCGAAAAGCAATCAAATTTGTTAACGACCTTTCGAGAACGCTCTCAAAATTTCTTAATAAATTGATTATACCATATCAGTTGATTACAAAAATAAAAAATAACCTCCGCAACAAGTGCGAAGGTTATTCTATTGAGTAATGGTCGGAGTGACGGGACTTGAACCCACGACCTCTTGCTCCCTAAGCAAGCACTCTAGCCACCTGAGCTACACCCCGATGATCACGCAATGTCAGAAAAAAATTTGGTCGGAGTGGCGGGACTTGAACCCACGGCCTCCTGCTCCCGAAGCAGGCACTCTACCACCTGAGCCACACCCCGATGGAGTATTCCTCTAACAAGCCTATAAATATTATAACAACGAGAAAAAATATGCAAGTTCATTTTACAATAAGTTGAAAAATCATCCTGCATCAGCCCGAAAAGGCTTTAAAAACAGGATATCCGCATTACTTATACACCTGCATTATATCTTCTGCACCCCTAGTTGATTAGATATCCGTCTTGCTGATACATATTGTCCCGTATATAGCCGAATTCAGTTTTGATGACAAATGTCTGGGATCGACAACTGAATCATCATTACTATATGTAAATAAAACATCAAGATCCTGGACAATACCTGCATTGGCAAAGTTGCTGAACTTAACACCACTGGTCCTAAGATAATCTGAATAATCCTTCATTCCAAAGTGTTCATGAAATTTGCAAGCGTCAATCTCCTTAATATAAGGAACAAAGTCAGGATAAACCGGCTTAACAAGTCCTTTTAAGAATACTTCCGGCTCATACTTGAACGGAATTCCCATTTCAGTATAAAAGATTGCAATATCGCGCTCAGCAGCAGATCGATAGTAAATTCCGTTGAATTTATAGATTAACGGCTTGGGAAATTTCTTATTTGCGTCGTTTTTTAAGCTGTCAAAATAGGTTTTATTCAAAATTACCGGTTTATTAGTATCGACCCATATAGTCCGATTTGCCATAAGCGGCGTGCAATCATTAGATGGTTCGCCTATAAAAAAGCTTTCCCAGACCGCCTCATATAAACGAAGTTCCCTCTCAATACATTCCCTTTCCTTATACAACGAAAGATACTTCTTTCCTTCAGCAGAATTATTTCCATATTTATGATTGCCTACACATATTCTAAGGTTTTCATTATCTTCTTTTCTTATTTTTTGCAGGCAAACGATCGGCAACAATGCAAGTTGCTGCCGGCAATAATTGATTTTCAGAGATAAATACTCTCTCGGCATGTAAGATCCTGATATATCCATAAAAGAATTATAAAACGGATCCTTGTCGGTTTTTCACGACAAAACCATACAAATTACGACAAAAACGACAAGGCAATTGAATCTAGAAAGGTATGAGACAATGGATTACCGAAGAAAAATGACAAAGAGATAATTAAGTATAAAACCAATTCTGAAGTTCAAAAATAGAATTTACGCTGGAGTGAACGCTCTAGTCGTGATTTGCGTACGATTTTACGTAAATATAATGAAATTTACGTAAAACTGTACGTTATTCTTCGAATTTGCGTTCAATTTACGTAAAGACTGAAGTGGTATGTACTAGTCAGGCAAAAGCAGACACAATTTTCAAAAATGAAGTGGTAATGAAGTCAACCTGTGTCATCAAAAACACGCTCAACAAAAAAAGGACCGCATCGCTGCGGTCCTATAAAGTGATCAAATAACAGAATTACTGCTCAGAAGTTTCCTCTGCAGGAGCTTCCTCTGCGGGAGCCTCAACAACAGGAGCTTCCTCATCGATCACAGGATCGATAGGAGCAACTTCCTTGATGGAGATAGAGATCCTTCTTGCATCGGGTTCGATCTTGATGACCTTAGCCTGAACGACCTGTCCTACAGAAAGTGCATCCTCAGGCTTCTCAAGTCTTCTGGAAGAAATCTGTGAAACATGGCAGAGAGCGTCGAGATCGGGCTCAAGCTGAACAAAAGCACCGAACTTTGTAAGACGAACAACTGTACCCTGAACAACACAGCCTACAGGCATTCTCTCTTCGATTGCATAGTAAGGATCATCCTCGAGCTTCTTGTAGCCCAGAGAGATCTTCTTTGTCTCTTTATCAAAGGACTTAACGTAAACATCAACTTCTTCGCCAACTTTAAGAACGTCAGCAGGCTTAGCGTTGCGGCTCCATGAGAGCTCGGAAACATGAACGAGTCCGTCAACACCGCCGATATCGATGAATGCACCGAAATCAACAAGGCTTCTTACAACACCGGTATAATGCTTGCCTTCCTCGATGTTGTCCCAGATCTCAGCAGACTTCTTGCGGCGCTCCTCGGAAACGATAACTCTGTGGCTGCCGGAGATTCTAAGGCGCCCCTTCTCGGTATCGAACTTGGTAACAAGGATCTCAAGAGTCTGACCAACATAGGACTCAAGGTCCTTAACGTCGCCGGTCTTGATCTGTGTTCTGTGGATGTAGATATCAACACCCTTATAAGTTCCGATAACACCGTCCTTAACGGTACGTGTGATCTTGACTTCGATAGGGGTCTTATTCTTATATGCTTCTTCGATCTCAGCTCTGCCCTTTTCAGACTCAACGTCATTCTTGGAAAGGATGATCTCTTTGCCCTGATCGGAATTCTTGATGCTTCTTACCTTAACGGTAACTTCAACGTGCTCGGCAATTGCCTTGTCAAGATCGAATTCAGGATCCGAATCAAACTCCTTACGTGAAATTCTTCCTTCGGACTTGTCGTGAACGTCTACATAGACATAGTCGTCGTCAGCTGATGTGATCGTGCCCTTAACTACTGCACCTCTTCTGACCTGTGCGATGGAATCAACTGCATTGGCAAACTCTGTGTCAAAGCCCTGATTAGTGATCTTCTCTTCTTCGTTCATTTGTTGAACAACCTCCAAAATAATAGCTTCCGGTGTAGATGCGCCCGCCGTGATTCCGACTTTAGCCATTGGAAGGATCTCCCCCTCAGAGATGAGGCGCTTTACCTCAGTGCCGGAATTCACAAGGAATGTTCTTGCACAGCGACCTTTGCAGATTTCCAAAAGCTTAGTGGTGTTCGAACTGTGAGCAGAACCGATGACGATCATCGAATCTGATACCTCAGAGAGCGAAGCGGCTTCCTTTTGCCTACTTTCAGTCGTAATACATATTGTATCAAAAAGATTATATTTTTCAATTTTATTTTTAACACTATTGCATATTTTTTCGAACATATCGCTCGAAAAAGTCGTTTGGGAGATCAAAATAGCACTTTCAAGCGGAAAATCCAGGCTTTCAAGATCCTCAGGAGACTTAATAACGGCACATTTCACACCGGTGCCGTCCGCTTCGCCGAGAATACCTGTTACTTCCGGGTGACCGGAAGTTCCTGTAATTATAATATTCATACCTTTAAGAGCATTCTCTCTTACGATCTTATGGATCTTGGATACGAAGGGGCATGTCATGTCCCTTATCTCGCACTTCCTGCTCTTAAGTATCTCCAATTCCCGGGGAGTCACACCGTGTGCCCTGACTATTACAACCGACCCTTCAGGACAGTCCTCAGCTTTTTCGCAGATAGTAAACCCGCCTTCAAGAAGCTTATCCACAACATATCTGTTATGGACTATCTCACCGAGCATGACAAGTTTCCTGCCCGCATCAACGTTAGACACAGCATCCTGTGCGGCAGTTACAGCATTCTTAACTCCAAAACAAAAACCAGATGAACGGGCTACGGTTACTTCCATTTATTTATCTTCTTCATCTAAATGGCTTAACAGGAATTCTCTTGTGCCTTCGATATCGTACTTGCCGGTATCGATAACAACAGCCTCAGGGACCTGAACGAGCGGTGATGTCGCTCTCTTGGAATCCTGTTCATCCCTGTAATTTATATCTCTTAAAACTTCCTCAAATGTCTGCGAATGGTCACCTGCAGCTTCAAGCTCTGCAAGTCTTCTCTCTGCCCTTACCTCAGGCGCACAGACTACGAAGAATTTATATTTTGCATCAGGGAGAACCACGGAAGCTATATCTCTTCCGTCAAGGACAAACGTCTGGTTCTTGGCGATCTCTCTTTGAAGAGCTACCATGGCAGTCCTTACAACAGGGTGTGCGGATACGTCAGATGCAGCTATAGAAGTCTGAGGAGTCCTTAATTCACCGGTAACATCCTCACCGTCAAGGATCATGTGCTGAACGCCGTCAATGAATTCAACATCGATCTTAATGCTTTCCATCATGGCCTTTACAGCTTCGGGATCTTTAGCATTGATTTCTCTTTTAATGGAAGCCACTGCGCATGTACGGTACATTGCACCGGTATCAAGATACATGATGCCGAGCTCTTTGGCGATGCCCTTTGCGAGCGTGCTCTTTCCTGATCCTGAAGGTCCGTCGATCGCGATCTGATAAATACCCATAAAACTTCTCCTTTATAAAATATCTCCGTCTTCAGTGGTGCGGTCACGGCCCGTCTCATATACGCGGTATTGTGACCACAAAGTCTCAAGCGACTCCAGAGAAGACTGGATATGTTCTTTCCTGTGCATTCCGAGAGAAACAAGCAGTGCGTTGATAAGTGACAGCGGAGCTGTCAAAGAATCAACGAAAGAAGCCATCGATGATTTTGCGAAAAGCTTGATATCCGCATATTCGGTCATTGCGGTATCGTCCTTATCAGTGATCGCGATGATCGTCGCACCCTTTTTCTTGGCATATCCCATTGAGTTAATGGTCCTTGCAGAATATCTCGGATAAGAGATGCCTATCATGACATCTCCTTCGCCAATTGGCATGATCTGCTCGAAAAGCTCGTTGGTACAGGTACTCCTGACCAATACAACATCATCGAAGAGCAAAGTCATATAAAAATGCATGAACTCCGATAAAGGAGCAGATGCCCTGATACCCATGATGTAGATCTTACGCGCTGAAAGCAATGAGCTGACGGCTTTGTCAAATTCCTTTTCATCAATGGAATTGAGTGAATCTCTCAGATTTGCGATATCCTGGCTTACTACAGACCTTAAAGCTTCACTGTCGCTCTCGAATTTCTCGGTAAGACCCAAACGCTGTACGGAAGTAAGCTTGGACTTGAGATCTTCCTGAAGAGCTTTCTGAAATTCCGGATAGCCTTCAAATCCGAGTTCTGTCGTAAATCTTACTACGGTCGACTCGGAGACCCCGGCTTCCTCGCCTAATCTCGCGGCAGTCATATAAGCCGCTTTATCATATGATTCC
Source organism: Saccharofermentans sp. (assembly GCA_024684815.1). Taxonomy (GTDB): domain Bacteria; phylum Bacillota; class Clostridia; order Saccharofermentanales; family Saccharofermentanaceae; genus Saccharofermentans. Next base: position 12,735 of record JAIKWL010000083.1, read on the forward strand.
AGAATAAAGTTACCGATGGCCCTATGGCCTTTGCTCATATTCGGTACTTCTCTCTCGATAAGCTCAAGCGTTCCCGTCATCGGCTTCTCCTTCTTCAGTCTCTTTCTGAGGCGCCATAAGACTCTCTATCGAGATCTGCTTATCCTCTCCGCCGGCCGCATTCTTCAGGGAATCTTCCATATCTCTGATCGTCTGATAACTCATGAGTTCGAGCGGAGGCAGATCTCTTACGGATTCAATACCGAATTCGGTTAAGAATTTTCTGCTGGTCTTAAACAGTGACGGTCTTCCAGGAGCATCGAGATTTCCCGCTTCCTCGATCCAGCCCCTGTCCAGAAGTCTCGAAATTATTGAATCTGATGACACACCTCTTACGAGCTCGACCTGAGCTCTTGTACAGGGCTGGTTATAAGCTATAACTGCAAGCGTCTCATAAGATGCCTGAGATAAAGGCGGAGACTGCCTCGGGCCGAACATCCTGTCAAGGATCTTCTTTTGTGCAGGCCTTGTCATTATCGCATATGAATCTTCGGTCTTTCTTATCTCAAGACCTGACCAGGGATTGCCGGAATATCTGTCCATAAGTGATTTCATTGCTTCTGACACTGCATTCTTAGAACAGTTTAAAATATCGGCAAGTTTATCGATCGAGACCGGATCTCCGGACACAAAGAGTATCGATTCTATTGCACCGGGTAATTCCTGCGCGGTAATCTTAAAATCATCTTCCATATTGATCAGACCTTTTTCTCCTCTATTGAAATCTCTCCGAAGTTCTTGTCCTGTTCAGCAGTAATCTTGTTGTCTCTGACAAGTTCCAGTACAGCCAGGAAACTTACGACCTTATCCATCTTTTCAGCCTTTTTGCAGAAAAGAGAACTGAACAGGACCTTTCCCTTGCCTGTAATGCTGCGCCAGATAGTCTTTATTCTCTCTTTTATGGAAAGTTTATCTTTCCTTAATATGTGTTTTATCTTTGCAGAGATATCAGTAAACCTCATCTCATTACGCTCATTGATAACAGCGACGGCATCATTGAATTCCTCAATCGAGAAAGATTGTTCGACAGGGGCAATCGTAATACCAAGGGCTTTTGCTGTTGAAGCATATCGGAATCTTGCACCGTCAAACTTCTCTCTTCTCTCTTTAAGATCCGAAGCAAATACACGGCACCTCTTATATCTCATCAAAGAGATAACAAGTTCTTCACGCGGGTCGACAACATCATCACCCGAGCCTCCCAAAGCTGCCTGCATTCCCGGAAGCATCATCCTGGATTTGATGGAAACAAGAGTGGCTCCCATGACAAGGAAGTCCGAAGCGAGCTCCATATCGAACTCTTTCATGGATTCAATGTAATCCATATACTGAGCCGTGATCTTACTGATGGGAATATCATATATATCGACATCATTCTTTTCGATAAGATGCAGAAGAAGGTCCAAAGGACCTTCAAATTGTCTTAGTTTGATCTCCGGCTTTAATGCTTGCTCGAGCATAGATCACATTCCCATCATCTGAAAGATAAGATAAAACGGCATGCACAGGATGCTGATAATATACTCAAAAGGTGTTTTTATGATTTGGAGCAAAGTACCCAGTATAGGAATACTGCCAAATGAACTTGCAAGGAAAAGAACCATAAGAATCATCGGAGCAACGCTCTGAAACTTCCTGTACCCGTCTGAAGCCTTAAACTTATAAGGAAGCAGTTCCTCAAGAACATGGAACCCGTCCAGAGGCGGTATCGGCAGGAGGTTAAACGCCAAAAGGCTCATAGAAAAGATATACGTATAATTAAACGCGTCTTCGAGCGCCCCGAAAGCATTTGTCATTCCCGGGAATTTAATACACAACCCACCGAACAGGAGCGCTAAGATCGTTGCAATATAAGCAATAAAGAAATTGCCTGTTACACCGGCCAGATGGACCATGATATTCATCCAGCGGTGACTCTTAAATCTGTGCAGTCTGCTCGGATTGTACATGACAGGCTTACCCCATCCGAATCCAGCTACGAGAAGCAGGAACGTACCCATAGGATCAAGGTGAGCTATAGGATTAAGTGTAAGTCTTCCCATGTTCCTGGGAGTCTCATCGCCGAGCCATACAGCCACAGCAGCATGCATGAATTCATGGAATGCAAAAGAGATCGTCAAAGCAAACAGGAAGATTATCAGATAATAAATAATCTCCTGCGGTCTTAATCCCTGTCTGAACAGATCTATTATCATAGATTACCTCAAGCTTTTACTACTGAGAATGTGATCTTCTCGCCGTTTACATTCCACTCCCTGGAGTTGTCACCGGTACCTTTCGAGATTTCAGTGGCAAGCACTTCGGAAGCAAGATAATCCTTCTTCTTTTCGATAACTTCGGCAAGCTTATCATTACCGTCATACTTGAGAACGATCCTGTCAGATACGGTAAGGCCTTCTGTCTCCTTACGGTGATTCTGGATCTTGGAGATCATCTCTCTGACAAGACCGTCTTCAATGAGTTCTTCAGTAAGGACAGTTGAGATAGAAACAGTAAGATTACCGGATGTCTGTGTTGAGAATCCTTCAGGCTGAGTAGTCTCGATGAGGAAGTCCTCTTCTGTCATCTCGTATTCTTCGCCGTTTACAGTGATCTTGACTGAACCGTTCTTGAGAGCATTGTATGTCTCTTTGCCCGGAAGATTTGCGATAACTTCCTTGGCATCATTCAGATTCTTACCGAACTTTCTTCCGCATGTTCTAAGCTGGGGCTTGAAGCTGTAATCAACAAGTGTTGAAGCATCGCTCAAGACCTCGATCTTACGGATATTAAGCTCATCTAAGACTATCGGCTTATATTCGTCATCAAGACCGATCTCCGATACCACATAGATCTCAGACAAAGGCTGACGGTTCTTGATCGAAGCTGATTCACGGCAGCTGTGTCCCAAAGTAACGATCTGCTGAACGAGTTCCATCTCTTCTTCGAGCTTGCTATCTATCAGGCTCTCATCAGCAACAGGATACTTTGCAAGATGAACAGACTCAGGAGCATTCTTATCTACGGAGCAAACAATGTTCTGATAGATCTCTTCTGTCATGAAAGGAACGAAAGGCGCACAAAGTCTTGTAAGATTGTCGAGAACAGTAAAGAGCGTCATGTAAGCATTGACCTTGTCCTGTGTCTCTTCAGCGCCCCAGTATCTGTCACGGCAGCGTCTTACATACCAGTTGGAAAGCTCTTCAGTGAAATCCTGAATAAGTCTTGCAGACTGGGCAATGTCGTAATTATCCATCTTCTCGTTAACGACCTTGATGAGCGTGTTAAGACGTGAGAGTACCCATCTGTCCATAGCACCGAGCGAAGACTTATCAAGAGTGTGCTTTGTAGGATCGAAATTATCGATATCAGCATACATTACATAGAATGCATAAGTATTCCAGAATGTGCCGATGAACTTCTTGATGCCGTCGTTGACAGCCTCCTTGGAGAATCTTGAAGGAAGCCAGGGCTGGTTTGCTGTATAGAAATACCATCTTGCAGCGTCAGCGCCCTGTGAATCAAGAACGTCCCAGGGATCAACAACGTTACCTAAGTGCTTACTCATCTTGATACCGTCCTTATCCTGAACGATACCCATGACGATACAATTCTCGAACGGAGCTCTGCCAAAAAGAACTGTTGAAATAGCGATAAGTGAATAGAACCATCCTCTCGTCTGGTCGATACCCTCAGAAATGAACTGGCAAGGATAGTGTGTATCGAAGAATTCCTTGTTCTCGAAAGGATAGTGATACTGCGCAAAAGGCATAGAACCTGAATCGAACCAGCAG